>JANYLK010000228.1 GCA_025357875.1 Granulicella sp. | reverse complement strand
GGCGACGTGGGCGAGCGCTTCAGCGGCGCGCGCAAGTTCCAGCGCGGCGCGATATGCTCCACTGTTGAAGTTCAGGAGAGACTGATCGAGCGCCGCGACGTAAATGGCGGCTAACGTCTCGTGCGGTTCACCCTCTTCTGCGCTTGACCAGTGGTCTTCGGCGCGTCGGGTAAGGTCGATCAGCTCGGTGGCGATCGCGGCTTTGAGCTCTGTCGAGACGAGGGGGACGGTCCCGGAGCGCTCTTCCGGCGCTAGGGCCGCAAAGCAAATGTGCTCAGCTGCGCGGAGGAGGTCGGCCGCGTCGCGTTTCTGGCCCGCGGAGACTTGCTTTTCGGCAAGCTTGGCCAAGGCAGAAACGTGGCGGAAGTGAACGCCCGCGAGTGCCCCTTCCAGAATGTCGACTCTGCCTAGATATTCGTAGGCGCGCCGAAGATCGTGCGACGGATGGCGATGGGCGGTCTTTGTTGCCGCTTTCTTTGCTGCTTTTTTCGGGGGCATTTCTTTGTCCTGGGACGTACGCTCGCGCTTGTGCTAAGTGTGATGGGCAAGCGCGAGCCGGGGTTGTGCACACATTGTCGGATACAGGACATTTGAATTGCCTTGCCGGTCCAGGAACCCTTATCGTGGAGGCTTGGGTAACTCGGGAGTAGTGGATTTTGCCGGAGTCCGGCCAGTGGCACCGCTCGGCGGACCGGACGGGGGCGGGTTCTGTGACTGAGTTTCGGGGCTGGGCGGCTTGTCGATGTCAGGCTCGGGGAGAAACGCGGTGTCGGGATACTGCACTTTGGTGGAGATGGTCCTGAGAATGGGCAGATCAGCCTGAACCTGGGCAAGCAGTTTAGGCTTGCGCTTGATGTAAATTGCCTTCTCTGGATCGGAAAAGTAGGTGAGCAGGTCGCGCTTTATTCCGAACGGGATTGGCGAGTCGGGCTCGCGGGTCATCTGGTGAAGCAGCGCCGCGTACGTGTAATCCTCAAGCGAGTATGTTCCCGGGAACACCTTAAGCCCGGTGTCGAGATCAAGATTGGGCAAGCCGTCCTCCTTGGTGGCGCGCGCAACCGTCTGCCGCAGCACGTCGACAGTGTGCATCAGGGAGTTGACGTAGTCCTGCTCAGCCGAGGGAGTCGGTCCACGGAGCGACAAGTCGGAGAGTGCGCCGACTTTGGGAAGGATGAAGATCAAGGCTGCGAGGAGATGGGTACCGATGCCGCGACTTCTGCGATACGCGTTCCACTTATTTGCGGCTGAGAGCGTAGCGATCTGCTGGTTGAACTGGTCAAGCGCAGGACTCGGTACGTCAGGCGGCATGCGACTGCCGTAGAGCAGGCTTTCGGCATAAGCGACACGCGGGAGCAGAGTGCGCACCGCAAATCGGTATCCGCGTAGATTGGGATGATCATGCCTGACAACCTTGGCTAGATCGAGACCGTAGGTGTCGTAGAAAGCACGGGTGAGCAGGGGAATCGGTACCGCAAAGCCGATGCGATTGAGGTAACGCTCCGGAGCAAGGCGATTCTTGGTAATGTCGTTGATGTCGAAGGCAAACTCGGCGCGCACATGCTGGTGTTCGCCCTCAGCATAATTGACGTTAGGGCCATATTTCGCGGCAAGCTTCGGAAACGATTTGCCGACGGCGATGTTGACAGCCTGCGGATGGCCGATCGTATCGCCGAGATAGTGCGATAGCGCGCCGATGGAAAAGGCGACGTCGTTGACGTCCTTGGATTCGTGGAAGAGAGCGCGAATAAAGTCGCCGGTTCGAACGTAGTGCAGCAGATCGGAGAATTTTGGCTTGCCGAACGGGTAGTAGCCGAGGTCTTGAATCAAGCATCCGCCGTAAGCATAGGCGTGAGCTTCGCGTAGTTGTTCGGCGGTGAGATTGGGATACCGACGCAAGAGCAGCGGCTGGATCGAGTCAGCCCAGGCCAAGTCGACGAGTTCCTCATGAGTGAGGAGGGCGTAGCCTCCTGCAGGACGTGAAGACGCGACCAAAAGAAGCAGGACGAGGAGTGCTGGAAGACCTGACTTCGGTAACCGTGCCATAGGCCTAACTCCTTGAATGCAGCGAGCAGAGTGTGGCGAGAAAAAATCCGTCCAATTGTAAATCCCCATAAAGAGTATCTAGGCTCGCAGCGCTTTAGTGAGGCTTCCACCGGCGACGGTGAGGCGGTCCTCGGCATTGGCGCGCGGGAGCGAAAGCTTGTGCATTGCGATGGCAGTCTTCACGCTTCCGGCTTCGATGAGAAGGCGAGCGGCGGCGGGACGATCGATCGGACGGTCGGGATCAGCGGTCGCCATGATGATGCGGTGCGCGCGGTCAATGAGCTTGTCGTTAGTCGGCTTGACGTTGATCATCAAGTTGCCATAGACAGCACCGGTGCGGATCATCACGCCGGTGGAGATCATGTTGAGGACGAGCTTGGTCGCGGTGCCAGCCTTCATGCGCGTCGAGCCGGTGATGACTTCGGGGCCAGTAAGCGGCGCAATAGTCAATTCGGCGACTTTGGAGATGGGCGAGCCTGCGACGCAGGCGAGGCCAATCGTGAGAGCGCCTAGCGATTTTGCGTGAAGTAGTGCGCCGAGAACGTAGGGTGT
>JANYLK010000029.1 GCA_025357875.1 Granulicella sp. | reverse complement strand
CAGGCGATAGCCGGTCAGCCTCTGATTGGCCAAGCTGGCCGAGTCTTCGCTCCCTTCGACCAAGCATGCATGAGTGTGGCGTAATTGCACCCGGACGAGTGGGTCTTGTTGGTGGGCGACCGGCGGCAGCATTATGCTGACATATCTAACCAAAGCGATGAGCGAGAAATTGCGCATCCAAACGAATATGAAGTTTCATACAGTTCGTCGTGGATCAGGCAAACCACTTTTACTCGTACATGGCATCGGCGGAAGTTGGGCATCCTGGGAGCTTGTCATCGACCACCTCACCAAGGGCGGCCGTGAGGTCATAGCCGTTGACCTTCCCGGCCACGGCCAAACGCCGCCCCTATCCGGCTCCGTATCCGTTTACACGCTCGCCGATGCAGTCACGGAGTTCTTGAAAGAAGAGGGTCTACTTGGCATCGATGCGGTTGGAAGCTCGATGGGAGCACGCCTTGTTCTTGAGCTTGTCCGGCGCGGCGGTGTCCTTGGCGCTGTTGTTTCCCTGGATCCGGGAGGTTTCTGGGAAGGCTGGGAGGTTCCCGTCTTTTACTACTCAGTGGCAGCGTCAGTACGGCTGGTGCGAGCGCTGCAGCCCGTGATGCCCGCGATCACGAGCAGTCCAGTGGGTCGCACCGCACTGTTTGCTCAATTCTCTGCACATCCCTGGTCCCTTCCCTCTGACCTTGCGCTTACGGAGATGCGGTCCTTCGCAGCGTCTCCTTCCTTCGATGAGCTCCTCGAAAACCTGGCACATGGTGAGGTGCAGCGTGGCAGCCCCAAAGGCTCGGTTCTGGCTCCTCTCGTGATCGGTTGGGGCGTAGACGACCACGTATGTCTGCCGCGTCAAGCCGCCCGGGCGAAGGCCAAGTTTCCGGACGCACAACTCTACTGGTTCCCGAACTGCGGCCACTTCCCCCAGTGGGACAGCCCCGAACTAGCCGCGCGTTTGATACTCGCCGCGACTTCCGGGAATCCATTGCCTCAGCCTGAGCGCAGCTACAAATCAATGTCATCTACTCGGGTGAAATGGGCTATAGCAGTCTCGCTCGCAGTCGCAGCCGCTGTTTTGTTTAGATCCAAGAGGCACTGACGAAGCGTTAGTCCTGTAAAATGCCGTTCTCGTCAGTAAGCTGCTTAGTATCCTCAGTTGAGGATAAATCGCCGATGCGCTCTTCCCCAGGTCCGAATGGATCACCTTGGTGTGTGCCTTGCCCTGTTATTACCATTGCTAGATAGCAGGAGTACTGGGAAAGAGTCTCCCAATTAACTTTGGAATCTTCTCAGGTGACGCATCGAGCGGCACAGGGCGAAGACGGGAACGATTCGTCAGTGCTCGCAGCAAACGACCGGTCGCGTTCAAGATTGGGTGGGCAGAAAGACCAAAAAGCAAGTCCCGTGTCTGTCTGGACGCACGCTGCTTCGTGTCCGAATCGAGCCACCCAAACGGCCCACAATACCGCTCGCCACCCAGAGACCCAGCCCGGTCCCATTCTCTCCTTTGGTCGTAAAAAATGGTTTCAAAGATGCGAGACATGTTGGATGCAGGGATGCCGACTCCATTGTCGGAAAAGGTAACGCGGATGCCCTGGGCTGACCCATTCTGCCAGTAAGACGCCTTGCGAGCCCGGACGGCAATGGTGCCGCCTGTGCCAACGGCTTCCACCGCGTTCAAAAGCATAGTGGAGAGCACCTGGCGAAGCTCGCCAGGATAGGTTTTAATCGTCGCGCCGCCTGATTGATACCGTCTTGCTACATTAATCTCTTTCGCCTCGAGGCGCTTCTCGTAAATGCTCAGGACGCCGTCTATCGTCTCTTCTACGTTGACGGGTGTTGGGACATTTGAATCCCGGTAAAAGCTAAGGGCCTGTTGGGTGAGGTGGCTTACACGGCGTAACTCGTTGTCCGCCCTCGCCGCAAAGGCCTGACCTTGTGCATCCAGTCCGGGAGACTGTGCCCATATGGTGACCAGGTTCGCTACAGCTTGCAAAGGATTGTTGATCTCATGAGCCAGGGTAGCTGCTAACCGTCCCGCGGCTGCCAGCTTTTCCGATTTGATCAACGCTGCTTCCGAAAGCTTGCGATCACTGATGTCGTAAAAACAACTGATGGCTCCCGTGATTTGCCCATTGCCTTTTTTTAATGGACGGATATTGACGACGACGATCCGAGTGCCGTCGGGCCGCTCGATAAGCACTTCCTGGTCACGCGCCTCCTGCATCCTGCCGCTCAGCACCTGGGCCATCGGACACTGTTCGTAAGGCATCGAACTGCCGTCGGGCCGGGATAACTTGTAGGATCGGCGAAATTGCTCGTCGGTGTCTCCTGCCGCAGGCGTACGACCCCACAACTCCACCGCCCGGCGATTGAAATTCTGAATCGTGCCGGACACGTCACAGTAATAGACGGCGACGGGGCCCAGGTTGAAGAGCGTTCGAAAGCGCTCCTCGCTTGCGCGAAGGGTGTCCACCATTCGCTTGTTTTCGGTGACGTCTTCGATGGTCAGCAGGATCAGCGGAGCACGTTGCCCGACCATGTCTTCAACTATCCGTGCGCTGACCAGCATGGTCTTCGCTCCGATTGTTGGAAAATCGTGGGTGACGGAAAAGTTCTGTACAAGTTTGCGCTCGGGCAGCACTTTTTCCAGCAACTCGGTCAGCGCTGGAACCTTCCATTGCTCATTTCCCAGGTGATACAGCATTTGCCCCACAGTCTCCTCGGGGGTGACCTGAAATTTCTTGCAAAATGTCTCGTTGGCAAACCGAACCCTCAGGTCGCCATCTAACGCCAGCAGCGGAGTCGGAACGTTTTCAATAATTGGCTGCAGGTATTGTTGGCTGCGCTTCACGGCGTCAATGTCCTTGAGCGCCAGCACCACGCTGAGAGCGCCAGTGTAAAAGTAGTCCACAGCGCGGTGCGTGAGCGGTGTGTTGTGGCGGTGTAAAAGTAGTCCACCGCCGGGTGGGTTTCATGGACTGTTGCGG
>JANYLK010000206.1 GCA_025357875.1 Granulicella sp. | reverse complement strand
CAGTTCAAGTGCATCGAGGGCTGGAGTGAGATTGTGCATTGGGCCGGAGTTCGCATGGCTGACTTTATGGATGCGTATCCACCGCAGTTAATCGATGGCAAGGAGGCGCGGTATGTCTACATGGAGACGCCGGACGGAGATTACTATACGGGCTACGATCTGGACGTCTGCCGTCATCCGCAGACCCTGCTGGTGACCGAGATGATGGGTGAGCCGCTTACGCAGTTTCATGGGGCACCGCTGAGGCTGCATATGCCGACCAAGTATGGTTACAAACAGATCAAACGAATCGGACTGATTGCTTACACGAACGAAAAGCCCGATGATTACTGGACCAAGCTTGGATACGACTGGTACGCGGGGCTGTGAATATTTACATGCCGGAAAGATGGGAGGCGCGCCGCGCGCCTGCGCCCATTGAGCTTACCGGTGACTGCTGAGCGAGACGAGTTCACCGGTCAATAGGGGATAATACAAGGCACACGTTGCAGGAGGTTTTAATGGCGGTTGGAACGGCAGGCGCGGAGGGTGCATCGCTTCGCAGCGCAGGTAATGAGAACTACACGTTGCCCATGGTCTTGATGGTGTCGCTGTACTTTAGCATTGGATTTATCACGGCGCTGAACGACATTTTGATCCCGCATTTCAAGGATCTCTTCCACCTGACAAATGTGCTTGCTCTGCTGGTACAGTTCTGCTTCTTTGGCGCGTACTTCGTTATGTCGATTCCTTCGGGATGGGTGGTAGGCCGCATAGGTTATAAGGCTGGAATCATCGCAGCGCTGTGCACGATGGGCTGCGGGTTGCTGGTATTTGTACCGGCGTCGATCGTTATTTCATATCCCGTATTTCTTTTCGGACTCTTCGTCGTTGGCAGTGGATTGGCGCTACTACAGGTGGCCATCAACCCGTACGTTGGCGCGCTGGGCAAGCCGGAGACGGCAGCTTCACGGCTGAATCTTTGTGGATTTCTCAACTCGCTCGCAACTACTATTGCGCCCAGGCTTGGCGCGGCTTTCATCTTTATTGCCGCGGGAGCTACGGCTGCGCAGCTTGCCCACTCCGTCCGCACGCCCTACGTGCTGCTTGCGATCTTCACCTTTCTGCTCGCTGGCATTACGTATTTCGCGCATCTACCAGAAGTCATCGAGAAGAGCGCCGAAGGTGTTTCGGGGGACGGCCATGCGTGGAACTTTCGCCACCTTCGTCTGGGCGCAGTGGCAATCTTTACGTATGTAGGCGCGGAGGTGGCGATCGGCAGCATCCTCATAGCCTTCCTTGGACAGCCTTCGATGGGCGGGCTGTCGCATGCAAGAGCGGCTGTATTTGTCTCGCTCTATTGGGGAGGTGCGATGATTGGGCGGCTGATTGGTTCGGTCGCTTTGCTTCGCATCCGAGCTGACCGCGCGCTTGCGGCTGTTGCTGTCGTTGCGATGCTGCTGGTTGCGATTACCATCTTTGGCCACGGTTTGGTAGGGATGATTGCGATCGTTTCCTGCGGTCTGTTTAACTCAGTGATGTGGCCTTGTATCTTTCCGCTTTCGGTCAAGGGGCTGGGCAAGTTCACCAGCCAAGGCTCGGGCATTTTGGTGATGATGGTGGTTGGCGGCGCGGTTATTCCGGAGATTCAGGGACTGCTCGCCGACAAGCTTGGCTATCAACATAGCTTTATCATTGTGCTGCTTTGCTATGCATATCTGGTCTACTTTGCTTTGAGTGGATACCGAATTCGGCAGCCGCGTTCCGCATCAATCTCAGATTACGTACCTCCGGTGGCGACATAGACGTGGGTTTAGCATCCGTAATTAAGTCTTATGAAAACCTGCTCGCTGCATGGCGATGGTGACTTCCGGGTTCTGCGCGAAGGTCTCCCACACGAAGCCGGTGCGCAGATTCTCGGCCATTAACACACTGATACCGAGATCGATGCCGAGCACGTCGGGGTCGTAGTAATTTGTGTCGGGGTGGAATACGTCGCAGAACCCATATCGTCCCCAGGCCTTAGGCCCGTATGTATCGCGCAACCAATGTTGTACGCGGAGACAGTCTGCGGGAAGGAAGGGCAGCGAGCCGGCGGTGGCGTACGGTACAACTGATCCATCAATTCCTCCAAATCCCTGGCTCGCGTTTTTTTCTGGCTCGCGGACGCCGGGGCCTCCCCACGCGGTGTAACCGTGCTGTGAGTCAGAGGCGGAGATGCCCCAGTAGTTCAACGAGTAAGGTTTGTGGAGCGAGAGGCAGAAGGCCTGGTGAGCGCGCGTGGCGATGACGGAGTTAGTGAAGTAATCGGCATGGCGGTCTCGCTTGTTTTGAAAGTCGAACCACGCATGACTGTATTGGTGGACGAAGAGTGGGTCCGCGGCGCCTATATACTTGAATCCGGAATAGCGCATGATGGGGCGCGACCAGGCATCCCAGCAGGCGGGGTCGATCGGGTGGGTGGGCGATCCAATTGCAAGCAGGTAGAGCATCATCAGTTCGCAGTAGTGATTCCAGCGTGACTTCAAGAATGACCCGTCGCGATAGCCCATCGAGAGAGTCTTCTCACCGTTGAGCATCCAAGGCCAGTCGATACGCTCGTAGATAGTTGTGGCTAGGTGGACGATCTCTTCATCGCGATGGAAGTATGCGCGCGCCGTGAGCACACCGCATAGCAGGAGGGCGGTGTCGATCGACGAGAATTCAGTATTGCGAAACTGCTGCCCTGTCTCGATATCTGTGAAGTGGCAGAAGAAGCCGTGCTGGTGGGGAAGGGTGTTGCAGTGGAATTGCAGGGTTCGCCGAACCTGCTCGACTATTTTCGTGCGGGACTGGTACCTGCGCTTGTGGGCGATGCACAAGGCGGACAGGCCGAAACCGGTGGCGGCGATGCTTGCCATTCTGCGCGGGTCGAGCGCACCGGTTGAGTTCAACCACGTAGCGCGGTCGAGCACTTGACCTGTGTTGGGGCTAGCCTGTTCGGCGAAGTAGAGGCAGCCGCAACGCTCGATGTCGTCGAGAAAAATTGCGTCGGAGCGGGTGAGGGAGGTATCTGCTTCTTGGAGGGCGAGGCTGCGGCCAGCGCTCGCGAGGGCCGAGGCTGCCAGCAGCTTCAAGAGTTTGCGGCGATCCATCAAGCCTACTTTGCGAGCACTATGACGGCGAGGCCGTGCACTGGGACTGTGAGGTGAAGTTTGCCATGATCGAGGTGGAGGCGTTCGGGCGGGGCCATCTCTCCCGAAGCGCGAAGTTGGGTGACCTGCTGCGGCGTCAGATCGCCAGGAGGCCGGCCCATCGCGTCGAAGGCCTTGAGCACATTGCCGTGGTCGTCATCCACACGCCATACTTCGGCTGTCGCGTTTTGGGAGACGCTTTTGAATTCCAGATCGAAGGATTTCGCAGGACCCGCGGGACCGGTGGGCATGGTGTAGGTCGCGCCGGTGCCGGTTGGTGGAGCGTAGGTCCACAAGGCAATTGCGAGGGTGCCGTTCTTTGCTTCTGTGACTAGCGAAGACTCGGATTCAGACGCGATGCGGCGATCGCCAAGCTTGTGCAGGATGCGGAAAATATTGAGCGTGGGCTTGGGAATATTGTCTGCTGCGATCAGACCAAAGCCTCCGTAGAAGGGAGAGCGCACGACACCCTGTTCTTCGAACACGTCGGAGAAGGCCCAGTAGGCCATGTTCTCGGTCAATCCATCGCAGAGGCGAATGTTGTTGGCAAGCCAGGGACCCATGAAGGTGGAGTCAGTGACGTTGGGCTCGTTTGCGTAGCTGGCGTTGTACTCAGAGAAGATGAGCGGCATGTTGGGGTAGGCGGAGTGAACGATCTCGTCGTGCACCATCTGCACGGCTCGCCAGACCATCTTGTCGCGCGGGACGTTCTCATTGGTGTGCAGCACATTGTCCGCGGTGTCATTGGCGTAGACGTGGGTGGAGACGAAATCAACCGGGACATCCTGAGCCTTGGTGTGGGCGAGAAAGTCAGCGACCCATGCGGCTTGCGCAGTTGACGGGCCGCCTACCTGCAGCCGTGAGGAGACAGCCTTGAGCGCGCGTGCGGTGTGGTCGTAGAGTTGGAAGTAAGTGGGCTGTTTGGGATTGCCGACCCAGAAGTCGATATTGGGTTCGTTCCAAACTTCAAATTTCCAAGTGGCGACTTCATCCAGACCATAGCGTGCGACAAGATGCGAGGCAAAGGCAGTAATCATTGCGTCCCAGAGCGCGTAGTCCTTTGGCGGAGAGACGTTTTGCTTATACCAGAAGGCGTGGAGTGCGGCGGGATCGGAGGCCATCTTCTTCGGCATGAAACTGAGTTCGATGTAGGGGCGCACGTGATTTTCCAGCAGCCCGTCGTAGATCTGGTCGATGTAGGAGAAGTTGTAGACGGATGCATCGTTGGCCGCCTGCACTGCTAGCCCTGGATTCTTGGTCTGGCGATCAGGGTCGTAGAGGCCGACTTCATCCATCAGGATGCCGTGAAAACGGACAGATTGGAAATCTGTTGCCTGCTTCACAGTGCGCAGATCGTCGCGGTAACTTTGGCGCAACGAGAGAATAGCGCGGCCCGACCCAAAGGTCTGCTCCCACACATGAGGGAAAGGCGTGGTAGGAGCGTGTGCATCGATGATGATGTGATCGGATTGCTGCGCGGCGGCGGCAAGAGAGAGCGCGAGCAAGGCTGCGAGGGCAATGGAGTGTCTGACAAAAATCTTCATGCGACGTTCCTGACTCCACCGGCGGAAATAGCGCTGGTAGGATGCGACGATACTACCTCAAATGCAAAAACGGGGAGGAGCCGCGTGTGCGACTCCTCCCCGTTGGTTGTGGAGCGGTCAGAATTGTATTCGAGCTTCGAATTCGAGCACGCGTCCCGCGTTTGCGTTTGGTGACTCTCCGAAGTTGGCGTTGCCAATGTTTGCAGGTCCGCCAGCGTTGCCATTGACGATCGGTTGCAGACTGAGGAGGTTGAAAGCGTTGTAGGCGTTGGCCTGGAACCGGAAGAGCTCGTTGTGACCGAGAGCTTCGAAGTGAACCTCTTTCGCCACACTCAGGTCGACGTCGAGATAGCACGGTCCTCGGAAACTGTTACGACCAACGCCTGGTGTGTAGGTCTTTCCGGGGGGCAGGGCGGTGCTGAAGAACTTGGTTGCACCTCCGGGGAAGTTGCTGCCAGTCTTGAAGGCGTCGCTGGAGCAGGAGGTTCCCGCGCCGCCAAAGTAGGCGAGTGGACGAACTGGATTGATCGTCGCCGAAGTTGGGTTAGCGGGGACGGAGTTGAGGCTATTGGTGACCGGCGTCCACGGAAAGCCCGTGTGATACGTAAGAATGCCGTTGATCTGCCAGCCATTTACCGCAGCCTTGACAAGTGCGTTATCAGAGTGGGTGTTGGGCAGTTCGTACAGTCCTGAAACGCTGACGCGATGCCTTGAGTCGTAGTCAGATGGGCCGTACTCTGTGGAGTTATTCGCCGGATTCGTCTGGTTGGCGAGCGAATTGGCCTGGTCTCCATTCGATACCTGATCCAGGCTCTTTGAATAGGTGTAGTTGATAGCGGCGGTGAAGTTATTCTTCAGACGCCGGTCCAAACGGACGTTCAACGCGTTGTAGGATGTCACCGAATCTGTCTGAGCGAAGTAGATGCTTCCGGGTGTGCTCTGCGTTCCAACGCTTCCGTTATAGAGGAAATTCTGGTACACAAGGCGCGCATAGTGTCTACCAAGGCTTCCGGCATAACCGACGGTTGCGGTCATCTGCCCCGGTAGTTGATATTGCGTCTCAAGCGAATACAAGTAGCTATACGGAGCCATCGTGCGAGGATAAGCACCATAGGCCTCCGTGTTGGGGTTTACACCATTGAACGACTTCGGAAAACCGTTCGCTCCTACCCCGGTGGCCAACGCAGGATTTATTGGGTAGCTGGTGGCCGAATTACTTGTTCCCACGGAATACTTAATGGTCCCGCCTGCGAACGGCGTACTGAACCAATCGCTGGGTGTACCGCAGCAGAGACCATAGTTGGCAAGACCGGGACCATTATCCAATTGCGCGACGTTGAATAGCGCCACGTCGAGATGATTGTAGGCAAGAGCGAAGCCTCCACGGAGGACCATCTTTCCGCCGAGTTGGGTTGGGTTGTAGGCGAAGCCAATCTTCGGTCCAAAGTTCTTATATTGGGTGTTCCAGAAGCGATCGTGCGGAGTCAGCTTGATGTCGATAAGTTCACGGCCTGGCCCACCGAGTACGGGATAGTTCATCTGGAAGTCTTTGTTGCGCAGCGGAGTGGAGAGTTCCCACCGCAGACCGGCGTTGATGGTCAACTGCGGAGTCGCCTTCCAGTCATCCTGCACAAAGCCAGCGTAGTACTCCGACCGGAGATGGTTCGCGATCGTTGGCGGGCCGCCTGTGATCGGATTGGCAACGATACCTTCGAAGATCGGTGTGTCATTTGCAACGTTCCAGAGTCCCCGGAACGAGTAGACGGGGCGTACGTGTGAAATAACATTATTGTCATTGTCCTGTTCGCGGCGAAGCTCAACACCCAGGTGGATTACCTGACTTCCCAAGGTCGTAATTATGGTATCGCGAAGCTCGTAGGTATTCTGGGCGTAGAAGCTTCCTATTCCCTGGGGCAAACCGAATTGAATTTGATTAACCGGCAGGCCTTCCGTGTGTACCTCGGGGATGCCAAAGTTAACGACACCGCCACCATCCTTGACTCCGTTATCGTAGAAGCGGGTGACGTTACCCCTCAATTCGTTGATCAATGCAGAGGAGAAGCTGTGGATGTAAATCAGCGTCCCTGCTGAATTCAGAGGCTTGAATGCATTGTCACCCATGGCCCGGGAATTTACGTTTCCTGACCCGTAGCTGTCCAGCTTGGTAAAGTAAACGCTCCCCGCGATGAGGTCCCTTGAAGTCAGGGCATAGTCTACGCGTCCGTTGAATTGATTGCCGCGGCTGTGGCCTGGGATTGCCAGTGAAACATACTGCAAGTCGGGAATGCCATCGAGGCCCCCGCCCACTTCTTCCGGGCTGGCTTGCCCCGCGGGCCGTGTGAACGCTGGGTAAACCCCGACCTGGGATGAGCCGCCAGCGGTTGGCGAGCCAATATCGATACCACCATTGACGGCTTGGCACCACTTTCCGGTCGTGACGGTCTGGCCGGGATACTGGCCTTGATTTGCTGCGTAGTCCGCGCAACCGCGATTCAATACGCCGGTGATGCGGGGTTGAATGCCGGCAGCCGCAAAAATCTGTGCACTGACGCTGTTGGGGCGGGTGGTCTGTACCGACGAACGGTACTGATTGGTTTCGACCCATCCCAGGGCGGTTCCATTATTACCTTGGCCGAAGCCCTGGTAGGAGCTAAAAAGGAAGAGCTTGTCCTTGACGATCGGCCCTCCGAGAGATGCCGCATAGGTGCGCTGTTTATTGCTGACCCGTAGCCGAGGCCCATTGGTCGGGCCTCCCCACTTGTTGTAGCTGTTCAGGCCGGGTTCGTCGTAGAGGAAGAAGAGCGAGCCATGGAGTTGATTTGTTCCGCTTTTGGTTGTGGCCTTGATTTGCGCTCCCGAGTTGCGTCCGTCGCCAGCATCATAGGATGTCGAGACGACCGTAAGCGAGCCTACCGCCTCCGTGTTCGGAGTTACTACCGCTGATCCGCCATGGCTCAATGAATTAACACTGACACCATCGATCATGTAGTTATTGTCGGTTACGCGCTGTCCGTCGGCGGATATCTGGGTCTGGTTCTCTGTCTGATAGATGCCTGAACTGGAGCCTCCGGGACCTGCGCCATTCGGCAGGAAATTAGCAGTCCCGTTGCCCGCTCGGGCAGCATCCCCGGTGATTCCGGGGGCAGTTCGCAGCAGTTCGTAGGGATTTGCGCCGATGATTGGAAGGCGCTGGATTTCTGCGCTATCGATGGTGATACCAATGCTCGCGTCGCCGGTCTGCAGTATGGGCACCAGGTCCGCATTCACTGTTACGGTCTGGGTTTCCGCGCCCTGAGACATGGTCAGGTCGAGAGTTCGGGGCGTTTCGGCTGCTACTGCGACGTTGGAAACAGAGCTTTGCTGAAAGCCCTTCGCGGTGACCGCAATACTATAGCTGCCCGGAGAAAGTTCATTAAATTGATAGTTGCCTGAGTCGCCCGAGATCACGGTCTGCTTCGCCTGTGTTGAGTCATTGGTCAGGACTACCGTTGCGCCGGGAATGACGGCCTGGGTGGCATCGAGCACAGTACCCGAAAGACTTGCGCTGAATTGCGCTCGCGCCGATACGCTCAAAATCAGAAGCACCGCGACGGATGCAAACCTCATAAATGCCAGAATTCTGCTGCTCATACTGCCTCCAAGGCTTTAGTTCAATTGCGATAATCTCTTCTCGTTGTCCTAACAAGTCGCTGCTATGGTGACGAGTTCGAGGACCTTAGTCCACCTGCACAATCCTTGTCCAGTGCAAATTTGAATCGAGTTGTGGATTGATTCAGTTGAGGCGCTTATGGGGCGACACTCATAGAAAAGCAAATTCCGGATACTCTCTTGGATCGGAGCGTCACGATGGGCAAGTCCGCAAGTCAGGGTCCGTATACAAATGTGAGCAGGGATAAGCAAGGAAGGTTGCCTCAAATCCAAGGCAAAGAATCTTATTTCGTCTACAGGCCCTGAATTGGTCAATAGGGCGTATTCATCGCCGATCGGCTCGGGGACGAGTCGTGGATGCGTTCGTTTGCAAGGTGCTCGAATGCACTCCCGCTGACGGACTTGCGGGGGCATACGGATCAAGCAAGTCTTAAAGGTCCGGCAATTCGAAACTTAAACGAAGCCGAGGTTCGGTTTTGTGAAGCTGCCTATGTTGGGGAATACCAGCGGCATCTGCGCCGCATTCACCCCGAACCAAGACGCCAGTGTGGCCGCGTACTGCACGCTGCCCGTCGACGGAACCCAGCGGCCGTTCGTGCCGGAATCATCCGGGCCGCCTAGGTGCAACGTCGGAAAGGTGCCATACATCTGCCCGCCCTTCACCGCGCCACCCATCACGATGTGGTGCGATCCCCACGCGTGGTCGGTGCCGGTGTTCGAGTTTGGCTGAAAGGTCCGGGAGAAGTCGGACATGGTGAAGGAGGTAACGTTGTTCTGGACGCCCATCTCCACGGTCGCGGCGTAGAAGGCATTCATCGCCGCAGACATTTGCGCCAGTAAGGCGTTCTGCAGGACAAGCTGGTTTGAGTGCGTATCGAAATTACCTACGCCACAGAAGAAGATCTGCCGATTCACTCCGAGCGCCGCTCGCACCTGAATGATCTGAGCGATTTGCTTCAACTGCGCCGCTAGTCCGTTCAAGCTCGGGAAAACTGTATTCAGCGATGGTACCGATTGCACTGCGGCCGTCAACGTCTTGGCGTACAAGTATGCGTTGCTGGTAATGGTATTGTCCGCCTGCACTAACGTTAGCCCGGAGTCGAAACTGAGCAGCGCCTGCGCGGTCGCTTGCTGCGCCGCACACTCGGTGATCCCCTCGGAGCACTGCGCTCCGCCCAGATTTCCCGGGCTCACGCTGACTGGCGTACTCGCGCTGCCATTGCAGAACAGCGTATCGCCCGCCACCGAGGTAATCATTGGTACCTGGCTGGTCGAGTTATACGCTGAGCCCAGTTGGTCTGCGATGCGGCCCGCCCATCCTGTTTGTGTGGCTCCGCTCTTGGCCGCGTTTTGCCACTCCAGTTGCTGATCCGAGTGGGAGAACAGGTTGGTGGGAACCGTGGCCCCTGACTGATACTGTGCCTTGGTCGTCGGCGCCACCAGCGTGCCCACATTCGCCACCATTGCGACATTGCTGCTTCCGAACAGCGCCGCGATCTCGGGCAGGCTCGGATTCAACGCAAAGGTATTTGGGCTGAGCGAACCTACCAAGGGTAGCAACTGATTCTGCGCAATCGCAATTGGCCCTCGGACCGTCGCGTAATTGCCGTATCCCGCCATGTCGAAGGGGATCAGCGTGTTGTTAGCATCGTTGCCGCCGAACAGAAACACGCATACCAGCGCCTTGTAGTCGGGGGTCGTCCCCTGCGCCAGCGCGTTCAGAGCGCCAAATGGCCGCAGTGCGGCTGCATTTCCCGCCGCCGCCAGTGATGCATATTTGATAAAAGTCCGACGATCCACGCCCATCTTATCCCCCTGAAACTTCTTCGCTCTCTATGTGCTGATGCAATCGTTCTGCGGTATTCGCTCGGACAGGATCTATTCCTGCCTCAGCACGCGATCACAACTCAATGTTCTACTTTGTAGAAAGAACTGGTAATTACGAGATAGGTTGCAACCCGCACTCTCTCCGCAGGGTTGTTGAGGATCGTTGCTACATGCGCAATGATCGGTGCACTCAGTTGCGTCGGCATTTGCCCATGCATGAAGAGGTTCGAGAGCGCGTTGACCAGGTTGGTGCTGTCGGTCGTCGCATTGCCGGTCGCCGATGCCATCATTCCCAGCGCGCTGGTTGCGCTGAGATCGACATTGAAGTATTGAACCCGGTTGTAGACAAGGTTGTCGGCGAGAGATAGGCGCAGCACCGCCGTCGCTGTGTTCTCGATGCCGAACTCCGGCGCGTTCGTCGTCGTCCCTGGAATCACGTATTCGGGTGCAAAGAAATTGAACACGCTTCCCGAAGCGTAAGGTCGCTGGCCAAGCGGGCTGATGGAGTTGCTTGGCGTGTAGTAGTACTCCGCGCCGGTTCCAGCTCCGGCTCCGACAAAGGTGTACCCAAGCCCGCGCATGACGCCGGCCATATAGAGCAGAGGCTCGCGCAAATGGCCGCCGTTGAAACTCGGATTCGAGTCGCCCGCCCGTGCTTCTACATCGAGCAGCATCGCCTGAACTACAGCCTGCATGTTCCCACGGACGTGCTGGGCGGTTCCGTCGTCGGCGAAGACCGCGGCTACACGCGACACATAGGCGGAGCTTGGATTGCTCGTCACCATATGCTGAATTAGCTGCTTGCAGACGAATGGCCCGACATTCTGATGGCTGAAGAGGTTGGCTAATGCTCCCGCCAGATCCTGGCCGGACGTCTGCCCCGCAGATAGCGTGGTGCCGTTGAGGAGCGTCTTCGCAATCAGATCGTGCTGGCTCTCTACCGCGGCCATTGGCGCATCGTAGTTCGGCGTGTTGTTTGGAAAACTGGTCGGCACGCCGCCTGTCGCTGTCGCATAAGTCCATCCGGTGTATGCCCGTGCGAACGCCTGGACCTGTGCCTCGGTATACGTCGGAATCGGATTTCCGCTGGGATCCAGTTGCAGGGTGCCATCCTGATTCAACATGTACAGTCCGATGGTGAATAGCTGCATCAGCTCGCGAGCGTAGTTCTCATTCGCAATCTGAGGGACTCCATTCACTACTCCCGGCTTGGCGCTGTTGAGCATGTTCAGATACGCGCCCATACCCGTGGACAGCGTGACATCTTTGATCGTAGTAGAGAAATTCGCAAACGCATCGTTGGCCAGCATGTTTTGATAAGCAGTGACGGCACGCGCGTTTACCATGTTGGTCGAGATGACAAACATCTCGCTCATGGCTAGCGCTACTCTCTGCCGGAGTTGATCCTGTCCGGTGAGTGCGACTTGCCACCATTCCGCCTGCTGGCAGGGGATCGTGTTGTTGGTGCAAAGCGTCGGCGGCGGAGTCGTAATGTCAGCCTCGAGGGTCGTCGGTACGGCAAATTGCTCGTTCAAATAAGCCGGAAGCCCGACCGTTTCTACATGCTGGATATCGGTTAGCGTAGGACCAAAGGTCGCCTGATCAAGAAGCCGCGCCGTCGAGTGAAGCGACGCCTGCACCTGCGCGTTCGTGATGGGTGACGTCGCGCTGCCTGGGTCGGGATTCACGACATCCACGACCACGGGCGTCACGCCGCTAGCCACTACAGGATTCGTTGCCTGCAATGTGGTGGGCGACGTCATCGTCGTCAAAACCGACGCACCACCAACCTGAAGTTGTGCCCCGGCAACGAATCCTGTGCCTGTCACCGTGAGGATTCCGGATGTTGCCCCGTAATCTTGCGGTATCACAGCTGCCGTCACCGTGGGCAGTGGATTCCACACTGCCTCAGTCGCAGTCCCACTGACGCTGGGCGCTGACACACTGATGGCGGTGATGGTCACTGGATTAGTCGCGGGAAGCGCAGCCGGGGGCGTGTATACGCCGCTCGCAGAGATTGTTCCCAGCGCGGCCGATCCGCCTGCAACCCCATTGACCTGCCAAGTTACAGATGTAGTCGGCTCATTCGTGACCGTCGCGGATAGTTGAGCCGTAGACCCCAGCCTCACCTGACCCGCACCGTTTACAGTCACCTGCGGTTGCGTATTGACAACGGCTCCAGCGGTACTTGAACCGCACCCGGTCAGGCCCAACCCGCCGCCCAGCAACCCCAACCCGATCGCCCAGCCGTTAAGACGAAAGCGCCCACACAAATTCCGCAGATCCATCCCACCAGTCATACAGTCCTCTGTAGCAATCCGTTACGGGCGATCTATGGACCCCTACGCACTGGTTAGAAAACAGGGCCGTCCCATGTCAAACATCCAGTGAGGGATTTAGTTGCGAAAAATTTCGTAAGTTGGAAACTTTTTCGGCTTCTGTTCATCAATGGCCTAAGTAACGTACACGCAGCAAACAACGTTATGCAACATCAAATTTGCCTGCCGTTAGCTCGGACGATACTTTTGCGATGCGACCAACAAAAGGTCAAAGCGCCGACGAAGTAGCTCGGCGCTCTGACTAAACCCACAGGTTGCTGTCGAGTTCAACGATGGCGGATGAATTCGCCGGTGTGCAATTCGGCCATTGCCTGTCGTATCTCCTCCTGCGTGTTCATTACGATAGGACCGTGCCAAGCCACTGGTTCCTCGATCGGCTTGCCCGATACCAGCAGAAAGCGTATGCCCTCCGGACCCGCTTGAACGGTGATTTCGTCACCCCGATCGAACAGTACCAGCGAGTGATTCGCGACGTCGTATATCGGCGCCACGTTGGGATCTGTGCCGGACTCGGTCAGGACGGCCTGCGGATCGGACGCGTCTCGAAATGTGCCCGCACCGGCGAACACATACGCAAACGCGTTGCGCGTCGTCTCCACCTTCAGCCGCTTACGTTTGCCGGGCGCGACGGAGACGTCGAGGTAATGTGGATCCGCGGCAACTCCTTCTACCGGACCCTTCTTGCCCCAGAAATCACCGCAAATGATGCGTACGTGGGTACCATCGTCGTCAGTCACTTCCGGAATCGCGCTGGACGGAATGTCCTGATAGCGCGGGTCGGTCATCTTCAGCGACGCGGGCAGGTTCGCCCACAACTGGAAGCCGTGCATGCGCCCCTGGGGATCGCCCTTCGGCATCTCTTGGTGCAGAATGCCGCTGCCCGCCGTCATCCACTGCACATCGCCGGCGGCCATCTCGCCACGGTTGCCCAGGCTGTCTCCATGTTCCACCGTTCCCGCGAGCACATAAGTTATGGTTTCGATCCCGCGATGCGGATGCCACGGAAATCCCTTCAGATAATCTGCCGGATTATTATTGCGAAAATCATCGAGCAGCAGGAACGGATCGAACTCCTTAGTCTTGCCGAAGCCAAAAGCGCGTTCGAGCTTTACGCCCGCGCCCTCGATCGTCGACTTGGTCTGAATCACTTCTTTTACTGGTCGGAGTGACATACTCTTCCCCTTCTGCACCGGCTCCCTTCAAGGGCGTGCCAGCGTCAACTTCTTAGGCCGCTTTTACAAACTCAACGTCGAGTGTGATGGTCACCTCGTCACCCACCAGCGCTCCGCCGGTCTCGAGCAATGTATTCCAGACCAGGCCAAATTCCTTGCGGCTGATCTTGCTCGTAGCCGATACCGCTACGCGCATGTTGCCCCATGGATCCTTGGTGGGCGCGGTAGGACCTTCGACAGTGAAGACTACCTTGCGAGTCACGTCGCGGATGGTTAGATCGCCTTCCACGGTGCCTTCCCCTCCTCCAGTGGAGTCGACCCGGGTCGACTTGAACGTCATCGTGGGGAACTTCTCCACGTCGAAGAAATCCGCGCTCTTCAGATGTCCGTCGCGTCCCGCATCGCGTGTCTCGATCGAAGCTACGTCAATCGTGGCCGCAACACTGGACTTCGTCAGGTCGGATTCATCGAGGGTCAACACTCCCGACACCTTTGGAAAGCTCCCCTTCACGTTCGAAATCATCATGTGTTTGACCTTAAACTCGGCGGTTGAGTGGGTGGCGTCAATGTTCCAGGTGGTATCGGCGGCGGTGGGCATGATGGTTTTCTTCTTTCAAAAGAATATGATGCGTGATGACAATATTCGTTTCAACAACTATAAGGTACAAAAAAATCAAACAACTTCGGCGCGGGCCGTTTGCAACAACCCTATCAAGGCCTTCAGGTGCTCGCGTCCGAGGTGGCCCAACTGGGCGTGATGCGCTTCCCGGACCGGCTCATCCATCCGCGATAGCAGTTGGAGACCTTCTGGAGTGATACGCGCCATCACCATGCGCCGATCCTTGGTTTCGCGGCAGCGCGAGATCAGGCTGCGTTTCTCCAGGCGGTCGAGCAAGCGTGTAATGTCGGGATCCCGAGTAATCATGCGACTTCCAATCTCGCCGCAGGGAAGCCCTTCCTGCACACCGCGCAGGATCCGTAAAACGTTATATTGCGTGGAGGATAGCTCCTCGGTTCTCAGCAGCAGCGATACGCGGCGGGAGAGTAGGTCGGTTGTCCGAGACATTTCAAGGAAGGCCGACTCCTCGAGGCAGGGGGCCGGACGCGTCTTGGTTTCCGTGTGGGTTGATCGCCTCATCCAAAAATAAATATATCCGTTATAACGAATATTGTCAAGACGACTGTGTCGTTTCAAGTAATGCGAATCGTGGCTATGATGCCGGGAAGTCGCTGCTGCTCTAAGCCAAAGTCAGTTCGATCTTCTGAGCCTCGCGGTCAATCTTTGCTACTCGAAAGCTGCGGATCTGGCCAACACTGGGCGGCTCCGGGCCGATGCTGGATGGCGTCGCGCCGCCTTTCCAGCGTGCATTCAGCATTGAGGTCAGTGCCGAGAGGTCGGGCCCGGCTGTGGTCTTACTCGTCTCGGCTACAACGGGAAAGTTTTCGGCGATTCGGCAAACCGCTCGAATCCCCTCGCCAAGCTCAATCGTAGCAAGCTCTCTTGACTGCTCGACCACACGCCCAGAGACCACATCGCCCTCGCTGTGTTCCTCGAGATATTCGCCCAGGCTGGTCGGCACTAGTTGCTTGATGCTGAGTTTGATCTGCCGCTTTTCCGTGTCCACGCCCAGCACTTGCGCCTTGACGATCTGTCCTGCCCGCAGCACGTCCTGCGGATGATTGATGTGCCGGTCGGCAACGATCTCGCTGATGTGAACGAGTCCCTCGACTCCCTCTGTCAACTGCACGAACGCACCAAACTTCATCAGACGCGTCACGGGCCCTTCGATCGTCGAGCCCACAGGAAATTTCTGCGCCACCTCAGTCCACGGGTCGCCGAGCGCCTGCTTCAATCCAAGCGAGATACGTCGCTCGGCCGGGCTGACGGACAACACGACTGCCTCGACCGTGTCCCCTGCCTTGAGAATGTCGCCGGGCTTGTGAACTTTCTTCACCCACGACATCTCGGAGACGTGAATAAGTCCTTCAATTCCGGGCTCCAATTCGACGAACGCCCCAAAGTCCATTAAGCGCGTGACGCTCCCCGTGATGCGCTGGCCAACCTTGTATTTGTCGCCTGCGGCTTCCCACGGCTCTGCCTGAAGCTGCTTCAGTCCGAGCGAAATTCGCTTACTCTCGGAATCCACTTTGAGCACCTTAAGCTGCAATTCCTGGCCGACGGTCAGGATATCTTCCGGGGCAGCCACGCGGCTCCACGCAATGTCGCTGATGTGCAGCAGGCCGTCAATGCCGCCGAGATCGACGAACGCTCCATAGGTCGCGAGGCTGCGTACCTTGCCACTGACGATGTCGTCTTCTTTAAGTTCGGAGTATCGCGTTAGTTCAACGGCGCGCGTCTGTTCTTCGAGAATCACGCGGCGATCCACGACCACATCTTCCTCAACAGCGTCGAGTTTGGTGATGCGGCAAGTGATCTCCTGGCCTACCAGCTTTTCGATCTCGGCTGCGTCGCGCACACCACTGCGCGAGGCGGGCATAAACGCACGCACGCCGATGTCGACGGTCAGGCCGCCCTTCACTACTGCGGTCACGGTTCCCACGACAGCTGATTTTTCCGCGAAGGCCTCTTCCAGCGAGGACCAATCCGTGGGTTGAATCACCTTATGGCGTGAAAGCTCGTAGTAGCCCTCGAGGTTGCGACCCTTCACCGAGACGGGAAATTTTTCGCCCAGAGCTACTGCCTCTGCATTGTTATCGAACGCGCTTCGAGGCAGTATCCCCTCGGTCTTGTAGCCAATGTCCAGATACACCGACTCGGCATCAATCGAGACGACGGTGCCTTCCATCTGCTTCGCGCCGTCCTCAGACTTATGGGAATGGGCGTGTTCAAACTCGGCAAGCATGTCGCCAAAGGATTCAGCAGGGGATTCAGAGGGGTTTTCAACGGAGGGCGTAACTTCTGGACTGTTCTCGTTTTCCATAATGATCTGCTGCTATTTTGTCACGAGCGATCATTCACCTTTCAGTAATCGTCATACTTTTTTGAACGTAGCTCTCGACCGGCAAATGCCCAGGTATTACCCAGGTAGAAATTGACGATCGACCAGCAAAGAATTGCGATGCAGTTTGAGACCAACACAGGCAGATGTGCTTCCTGAACCAGTATTCGCATCAGCAGAAGATTGCCGAGCATGGAGACCATCCCATTCGAAAGGTGAAATCGAATCAGCGGCATGATCACACCGGTGTCGGCGCGGCGCTCACGCCACGTAAAATGAAGATGCCAAATGAAGTTATGCAGTAGCGCCAACTCGATCGCCGCAGCCGACGCATAAAGATAGTGGCCGGTAGACCACCGGTTGAACAAAGCTAAGGAGCTTAGCTGGACCATCATTCCCATTGCCCCAACAAGATTGAACTTACCCCAGCGGATGAACGCGTTCATGGCAGCGGCTCCTCGCGGTAGAGTTCCGCCGTATGACGCATGGTCACCGCAATCGCCATTGCAAACATGACGACGGCTCCGATGCCTCCTCCGAGGTCGAAGAGCAAAATCCTGTGTCCGAAGAGCGTCGCGTATGCATTGTGCAGCGATGCCACGTTCCCGATAATCAAAAAAATCCGAATCTCTGTCGGCCCGAAAATTCCCTGCGACATTTGAAAACACGACAGCGTATACGTTGCGAGGAAGCTCTCGCTGGACAGGATGAGAAACGTCACCAGTAGCGCAATTGCCGTCTGCCAGTGCACCAGCCCGGAACATCCGAGTCCGCACATTAGCGCAACGGAACCGAATACATCCACCATGTGATCCACGTAGAAGCCATAGCGCGGTCTCTGCTGCCGACGAACCCGCGCAAGTGTCCCATCCAGGCTGTCGCCCAGCCAGTTCAGGGCGATGCACACAATTACCAGCCACAGCAGGTGTCGATCGTATCGCGACAAGGCATAGAAAATGCCGGCTGCAATCTGTGCGCCCAGACCGAGCAGAGTGAGTTGGTCGGAGCTGACCCATCGCGGAGTGCGCTCCGCCATCCAAAGCAGGGCTCGCTTCTCGATTGAAGCCGTTAGCGCCTGATTGACTCGGCGCGCCGACGCAAATCCCGCAACCTCATTTGTAGTGGCTGATTTAGCACTCATCTGCTTATCCTCTTTACTTGCAAGTTTTGAACCGACTGGGTAGCCGATCGAGCTATTGACGAAGCGCATTGCAAGTAGCCCGCAAGGTGAACTCCAGCGACTCTCGGGGCACGCTCTCCACAAACGGCCGCACCGCCCAGCCAATGATGGCCGGAATGGAACGCGTCAGCGATACGGATTCGATCTGCATATGGAGTCCGCCGTCTCGCTCCTCATAGCTCCAGTAGGTGTTTTGCCGCCATAGAAAGCCGTGCTCCTCATCGGCACTCAGCGCGCGCTCATTGGCGTTGCCGGCCGAATCTATCTCCGAGATCCGAGTACTCCGCGACACGCTGTATCCGTGTTGCGCGTCGAGTCGGCCGAAGTTGACGTCGTAGGCTGTATCCATCACCACCGTGATCACGTGTTGCTGCCGCACCCGCATCACCGCCCGCATTCGATCGTCCTTGCGCGCCACGACTCTTGCCTGAATCACCTGCGGAGAAAAATGCTGCGGATAAGAGTTGAAGTCCCTCATCAGCCGCTCAAAATCCGCAGCCTTGGCTCCGGGGGCAAACGCAGTGCCGCGCCAGTGGTGTAGCAGCGCTCCGGGCAACTCGCCTCTATCCGAAAGGGTGAGTTGCTGGATAACTAGTTCACCGCGCCGCAGTCCGGCCTGGGACCCAGGAGCGAGGGAAGCGAGGAAGCTATCCCGCGAGCGGTGCTGTCGGTCCAGCCGCGACTCAACCCCGTCTATATATAGGTTGAAGGCCGAAACAGCTTTAGCCGGGGGCTCTGCCATCGCGCGCCGAGAACTTGGCGTGAAAAAAATCAGGCCATAAAAGAACAGCGATATTTGCGCAATTAGGAACTGGCGTCGCTTCATGGAATAAAGACTGCTCCGCCGCGGCCTCCAATGCAATGCAGGAAACCTCACCCGGCATAGATTGTTTCTGCCGCTGCAAGTCATTTGATTCGTTGGATTTCGAGCAAGTTGTACATTGCCCAAACCATCCGGAAGGCCATCGCAAATCGGGTACACTTGCCGGTAAGACATGACAGACCTACGGCCAGCCTCTCGGTATCGCTTTGGAGTCTTCGAAGCCGACGCGACGACGGCGGAGCTTCGCCGGCAGGGCGTGCGGGTCAAGCTAAACGCCCAGCCGTTTCAGGTGCTCTGCCTGCTGCTCGATCGGCCCGGCGAGTTGCTTACCCGCGAAGAGATAGCTCGTGAACTCTGGCCGGACGGAACCTTCGTCGACTTCGAACATGGAGTCAACTCAGCCGTCAATCGTATCCGCGAAGCCCTCGGTGATACCGCCGGGAATCCTAGATTCGTGGAGACCCTGGCCCGCAGAGGCTATCGCTTCGTCGCTCCCGTCGAACGCATCGGCTTGGTTGTAACTCATAACCCACACTCCCCTGGCTCGCTGTCTCCGATGCCGATCGAAGCAACGTTTTCTTCCCCCCAACCCGACATCGGACCATTCAGCGGCATCCTGGCGTCTCCGCGCGATCTTCCGAAAGTGTCATACCCACTCGTGCAGACGCTGTTTCTTCTGCTGCAACTGATGTATCTGGGCTTCTATGTCGGAGCGCTAGCAAACTTGGTGGAGATCGAAGACCTCTTCGCCGCCGTGCCCAACGTGACTCTGCTAATGATCGTCATGATCGTGACCGCTGCGATCCTGATTCCCGTTCGAGCCTTCGTGATCTGCATGGTTTTGCTCCATGCTCCCCGAGCACGCGAGAAGTTCCTCAAGCTGTGGCGTCTTCTGCTTCCGCTCGACGAACTATGGGCGCTTGCACCGTTTCTCCTGCTGCACCACATCAACTTCGGACTGGCGCTATCGTGTACGGCACTTCTCGTCTTCGGCCCCTTCGTTCAGCGCTCCCTGGTGCTGATGGGTGCAGGACAGGCTGCTCTGGGCATGTTACCGAGTGACCCTGAAGATGTCGGGCAAAAGATCCGTTAGAAATGTTTCCACAATCAGCCGACGCTCCTCCGCACTACGTCTCCGACGAGGAGAGGACAACGACGATCCACCGCCTAACTCTGCGTCCACAATCAAAACATCTTTATCGAAGCAAAGGACGCTGTATACCCAGCCAACACAGGACGCTTACTTTGTTTACAATCGTTGCGAAGCCGAAGCCTCCTGGCGATCATCGTTCTGGCAAGGCTCTCTAAGGCATAGAGATACCGATGGATTGGATTGCGAGGTTGTGCAAGCTGCGTGCTGTGGCGATCGCCTGGCTGGCTGCCAATGGATACCCCGCGGTGATTGCCCGGCCCACTACGCGGATGATCCTGCAACCGCGGTGAAGATAGTCGAAGCCAGGTCAGCGGAGGGCTACCCCCGTGCCAATTGTTTATAGGGAATTGTTTACGAACGCGGCCTAGGCTTGCCGAAAGACTTGAAACGTGCATACTCAGCTTATTTTGTCGCAGCAGACTTCGGCAGCGGAGATGCCTGCTACCGGCTTGGACGTGCCTTACTGGCTGGGTGAGCTTGGTTTGCCTGTGGACGATGCCCAGGGGTTGCATTGGTTGGAGGCGGCCAACAAGACTGGAAATGCGGATGCGCTTTACCTTCGCGGCGACGCGTACTCCAAGGGCCTGCATGGTGTGGCCTACGATCGAGCTTCTGCGTTTGACCTCTATCAGTAGAGCTTGAAAAAAGTTACTGACCTTTGGACGATCCCAAACTGAACATGGATGGTACGAAAAATAAACCCCATGGCCTGAGACATGGAAGCCACTTCTGGTAAGCGGACGGTAAACGACTAGACCACTCCCGGGATGGAATTGCCCTTCTTTGATGTGACAAAGTGGTAGGCTAAACGCAATTATCCGTATCATTTGAACTCAGGCAGGTTTTGCGATGGTAGCAGTCCAAGGCGAGATAACGCAGCTGCTCATCAAATAAGAAGAGGGAGAACCGGAGGCTTTCGCGCAGTTGATGCCACTTGTGTATCCGCACTTGCGTGAGGTGGCCGCAGCGTATATCCGGCGTGAGAGAAATCCTGGATTTATGCAGGCCACGGCCCTGGTACACGAGCTATATCTTCGGCTGTTGAACCAGAATAGGACGGCGCTGAAAGATCGCGTCCACTTCTACACATTCTCCGCCAAAGTTATGCGGTTGATCCTGATCGATCATGCGCGAAGCAACCACGCGCAGCGTCGCGGAGGCGGCATCCAGCACGTTCCTTTGAGCGATGACCTTCCGTGGGTCAATATTGGGAGCCCGGAGATACTGCAGTTGGGAATTGCTTTGGACGAACTGCAAGAGATCGATCCATACAAAGTGCAGTTGGTTGAGTTACGTTATTTTTTAGGGTGTACCGCGGATGAGACGGCTGAGTTGATGCAAGTTTCTAAGGCGACCGTTGACCGAGACCTCAAGTTCATCAAGACCTGGCTCTACCGCCGTATCAACCCCCAGGGTAGGGAATCAGCCTCATCTGAATGACGCATTTTGAAATTAGATTGCGCAGTCTGTAGCAGTAGACGTTTTATAGAGAGGGTCTCCTTCTCTGCCAGAGGGCTATGAATGACTCTGCTGAATGGTTGCTGCGCACAGAACAGATCTTTCATGAAGTCATTGAGGTTCCTAAGCCTCAACGTGTCACTCTGCTTGAGTCGAGTTGCGGCGGCGATACCACTTTGATGCTCGAGATGCGATCCCTGCTGGACGCATTCAGAGACGAAGAACTGCATCACAAGACGCTTCTCGACAATATCGGGCCGGGCTCCGGACTGGCGTATCGCGTCGGGCCCTACTCCATCGACAGGTTGCTGGGGCGTGGAGGGATGGGAACGGTCTATCTGGCGCATCGCGTCGACGGCCAGTTCAGCCAGCAGGTTGCAATCAAGATTATCGACATACCCTTGGCCACCGATCTCTTTCGAAATCGTTTTTGCACGGAGCGGCAGATTCTTGCAGGTCTCTCTCATCCCTATATCGCGCGGCTGCTTGATGGGGGCGTAAGTGAAGATGGGGAACTATACCTGGCGATGGAGTATGTCGGGGGGATCTCGATTGCGAGCTTCTGCGAGAGCGGCAAGCTAGCCGTACGAGAGAGGCTCCTGCTGTTCCAAAAGGTCTGCGAGGCAGTGCAATACGCTCACCAGAATCTGATCGTTCATCGTGATCTGAAGCCGGACAACATTCTTGTAACAAGCGATGGCAGCCCACGGCTGCTTGACTTTGGGACGGCGAAGATTTTGATCCCGCTGGGCTCGAACGAAGCCGGTGATATGACGCAACCCGGGTTTCAGACCTTTACGCCACGCTACGCCAGTCCGGAGCAGGTGTTGGGCCAGACCATTACGATCGCATCTGATATCTACTCGTTGGGCGTGCTGCTGTATGTGTTGCTGACCGGGGTACATCCGTATGAGTTGAATGAATTCACGACGGAAGAGATGGTGAGGGTGATCTGCAAACAGGAGCCACCCAGACCAAGCTGCATTGGATCACCGGTCGGCAAGCTGGACTTTGATCTGGACAGCATCGCATTCAAGGCTCTGCGTAAAGAGCCGGGGCAGCGATACTCCACCGTGGATCAGTTCGCGTCGGATATTCAAGCGTATCTTGACGGGCGTCCGGTACAGGCTCGGCGCGGAAATCTTCGATATCGTGTGGGCAAGTTCATTGGCCGCAACAGGCTGGCAATTGTGGCGGCGAGTCTGCTAGTGGCCAGTATCCTGTGCGGCATCCTCGGAGTGGTATGGCAGGCGCGGGTTGCGACCATGCAGCGCCGCAAGGCAGAGGCCCGGTCTGTGGATCTGAAGCAGCTCAGTACAAGCCTGCTGTCGGAGCTTGACGAAGCAATTAAGGTACTTCCGGGATCAACCTCGGCGCAAAAGCTACTGGTGACAAGGGTGATGGAGCATCTGGACCGAATGTCTGCCGATGGGGGCGACGATCAGCTAACACAGCTTGACTTGGCAGATGCCTATACGCGCATTGGCAATCTTGCACGCGTATGGGCTTGCGCAGCAGGCGCGCGGCGAAGTTTTCTACGGGATGGGAAGGCCGGCAGATGCTGTTGGTTCTCTTCGGCAAGCGAGTCTTACTCTCGGCAGCCTTGCTTCGTTGCCAGCTGCCTCTCCGTTGCAGATGAGCGAGGCTGCTACCGCTTACAGCGGTATGGGCGACGTGATGGGACAAACTGGACTAGGCAGCCTTGGCGATACCAGGAGCGCCATCGAGGCTTACCGGCAGGCGCTCTCTTTTCAGCAGAAAGCCCTGCAACTGAAGTCGAATTTCTCTCGCGCGCGACGCTCTCTTCCTATTTCGATGATGAAGATCGCCAATATGCAATTCGACACCGACCCCTGGCAGGCGCTTGCGGAGTATCGTTCCAGCCTGCAGCGGTCGGCGCCTATAGCAACTTTCGATTGAATACAAATACAGTTGACATTGCCGGGCCGGGTGCCGATGCAGGCGAGCGCGCTATAGCCTCTGTGATCGGTCGCGTCCGCTTCACGGGGGTTGTTGCTGTCACGGATACCGTCGCAATAGGAGTCTATCGTGGCCTGCAGGCACGCAAGCTCCGTGTACCCAAAGATGTCTCGGTAGTTGGCTTCGACGACGCTTTTTTTTGCCGGTTCCTGAACCCCCCGCTTACCACAGTGAGCATATCCCGCGATGAGTTGAGCCGCATAGCCGTGGAAGCGCTTTTGCAACTACAACTTCAGTCCGGAAATACACGTTCATTCAAGCTGGGAACCGGTCTGATTGTGCGCGAGTCAACCGCGCCTCCAAACCCGAAGAGCAAGACGATGCGAGTGAACTTATGAAAGGGTAAGCGTATATGGGCGACTTGCGCCCAGCTGTTGGTGGATGAGCTGTGGCCCGGCACATAGCTGTCTTACGCCTGTTGGTGGCTGCGTCGGTGCTCTTGCGTGAGCGTCGTCTTGAGCCAGAAGTTTCCTCTCTGTGAACGCTTTTTTTTCTGAGGCCGGCGCTCTCATGGTTGCCGGGCAGAGTCCGGCCCAGAAATTGAGTTGGGCGGCAGTGGGGAACTGCTGCATATCAACTCTCACCTCGGCCAGGATACTTGCGACTGATTCCTGTCCGATGCCGGGCATGCTTTGAAACCGTTTCTAGCATGGGCGATCGCTTGTCATCACGATGCTCTTACTGATAGATCCCAATTGAGGCCGGCCAGCCCGAGGCAAACCATCCTGCGTCACCGCTAGGCTGGAGTGCATAAAAATTCCCCGCATCGTGTGAAAGCGCGGACCAGTGCCATATTGTGTCGGCCGCTTGCTCACCATACCGTGGCTTCGTCTCCTCGGGGCGATAGATGAATCTGTCGTGTCGTGAAGTATAGCAATGGACCCTCGACAGCGCCCTCGAATCGCTCGTGCGTACAGGCAAATTACCCAACCAGATTCTAGTCACCGCTCTCGTTCGCAAAAAATCGATAGGTGGCTTTTGTACTCGCCCAATCCTGACAAACGAATGGGATACTCCCCACGAGGCGCTCGAAGAGTTGCTCCCAGTAGCGTGCGAAGCCTGTTGCCATGGCGCGTCCTCAAACCGCAAACTGCGATCTCCCGCTCAAGCCAACCATCGAGCTCCAAATCCGGTATCTCCTGACGTCTGCCCTTGGGTGCGATTCAACATCCACGGAGCCGCGCCCATGAGTACCGCGTGTGAGCCCGCATTTGCAACAACGCTATTCCCCGGGCACAGATATTTGTCGGCAGTTGAAAGAATCGCAGGGGCCTTTCGATTAACGGGTGGCGGATTTTGGTGCAACATCTTTCGCGGCAGGAACAACTCTGGCTCGCCACTTTTCGGTGAGCTGCTTATCGGCGAGCGCCTTGATATAGACACCGCCGACGACGCTGCGGGCCTGAAAGCCGATTTGCCTGCCGTTCTTAGTGTCGTACCAATCGGTGAGGGGGACGCGGGTGGGGGTCTCGTTGATCCAGAGGGCGATGGGATCCATGATGGCGTTGAAGTCGGCGGGGTTCGAGGTGAGGGTGGCGGTCCAGATGGACCAGTCGAGCTTGGTGTAGTCGGCGCGGTTGTCGAGGGGAAGGCCGTACTTGTTGAGCTTGGTCTTGTAGAAGCTGATCTCGCTTTCGCGGACGGACGGGGGAAAGAGGTTATAGCCGAGCACCTTGTCCCAGACCAGGTTGTATTTCTGGCTCCAGGTGTTTGCGGAGTCGTAGGCGAGCTTGTAGTGGTCGCCTTCCTTATCCAGTTCGATCCACCTGGCGGCGTACGCGTGGGCGGTCTTGCTGTAGTCACGCGCCTCCGCATCTTTGTGCAGGAGGCGGGCGAGGTCAGCGTAGGCCTCTAGGGCGTCGATGGCTTTGAGGGCGAGGTTGGCATTGTGGGTGACATGGCCAGCGAAGTCGTCGGTTGTGAGTTGGTTTTCGGGGTCGAGGCCGTGTGCTTTAAGGAACTCCGCCCACTGAGTGAGTTTGGGCCAGTACTGTTCCGCGAATTTCGCGTTGCCTTCGGCGCTGGCGACGGCATCGATCATGAGAAGCATATTGCCGGTCTCCTCGACAGGCATCTGGTTCTCTTCAGTCTGCTCTCCGCCGCCGTAGGTCTGGCCATTGGCGAGGGGGTAGGTGCCGAGGTCATGCGGGGCGAAGGGGAAGCGCCAGCGGTTGGGCAGCGCGGTGTACTCCATCAAAGGACGGAGCTCGGCTTCGAGCAGGACGGGGTTGAAGAAAAGGAAAAAGGGTGATGCGGGATAGAGGACGTCGACGGTGCCGATGCTGCCGTTGGAGAAATTCTCCTTGCCGAAAACTAGGGGCTCGCCATTGAGGTCGGCAACGAAGCCGTGGGCCGCCCAGGCCTGGCGGTAGGCGAGGATGCAAAGGTTGGCGTAGTTAACACCAGCGATCCGGGTGAGGTCGGCCGTGAGGGTGGTGTCGAGATCGGTGGCACGCTTTTCGAGGGCGGGCATCTCGCGCTCGGCGTCGTCGAGCATGCTGGCGACGGTCTGGCCATTGCGCTGCCACCAGGGCTGGAGATTGCGCTGTAGGTACTGGATGGCATAGCCCTCGGTGTAAGAGACGAGGATGTGGCGGGTGGCGGCCTGGCCGGCGACAGTGTGGAAGAGGAGCTCGGTGGCGAGGTGCGCGTCGCCACGGCCTACGACCGGCGATGCGTCCATGTCGTCGGCCTTGGGAAGAGCGCCGGTGGTAGCGAAGGATCCGTTGGGAGACACGGAGGTCTCGCGAACGATCGCGGATGTGGACTCTTCGTCGCTCGGTACTGAGAGGTGAAAGTAGCCCCAGTCTATGCGTAGGTCGTCGCCGGAGCGGTTGAGGACACGCTGATCGCGCGAGCCAACAGACAGGACGGTCTGGGTCTCGGTCTGGTTGCGCGAGTAGGTCACAGCCTCACCGGGAGCGTTGACGGCGATGATGGGACTTACATCGACGAGGACGGAGACGTCGTTGTGAGTTCCGCCATCAATGGATTTGACAGTAAAGCTGACGTAGGTGACGGGGCGCGAGAGGATGTCGAGATCGGAGAGGATGGTAGGGGTAAAGAAAGTGAGATTGAGCTCGACGCCGCCGCCGGTGAAGGTGTAGCGGGTGTGGGTAGGGGTGACAGTGCGAGCGGTCTGAAGCATGGCGGGCATCCCGCGGGGGTCGCGGCCCATGAAGCGTAGCGGGTGGCCGTCGATACGGACGAGGCCGGTGATGGGTTGCGGCTTGCCGGTCCAGTGCACAGTGTCGGAGGCGGTGAGATCGTCGCTATTCGACCAGATGGAAAAGTAGGGGTTGTGGGTGATGAGGGGAGTGGATGGAGGCCGGAGCCCCTGCTGCGCAATAAGGCTGGCGGCGGTCAAGAGAGGGGCAACAAGTGTCGTGCGCTTTATCATGCGAGGTGGCCTCGGTACATCTGGTGGTGTTCCGTACAACAGCATAATCCAAACGAGCGGAAAGAAGCTTGACGAGCGGGTTCCCTATCGCGTCCCTGGTGGTAATTGCTGTCCTTCGGCCCCGGTTCGGAGAGTCAGTTTTCTGCTCTTACGCTCAAACACGATCGCCTGAGAACTGAATGCTTCTTCGGCACAACCCGGGGGTCGTCTGCTCTCCGGGATGACGGATGCACGGATGCGTTGACCGCCTCGCGCACCTAGACCAAGTCAGGCGCAGCGCGTTGGAAGCTGACCACGGGATTGCGGCGTCATGTCGCGTTGTAGCTTGGACGCATACGATCGTGCATACTGTTCCAGTTATCCAGTTCGCGCCGAGGCCCTATAGTACGCAGGCCCCTAGGAAGTGCAGTCGTCCAGTAGACCTTTGTATGGAAGCTAGCGCCGCTAGAAAGGTGACCTCGAGATATGAATCGTAGAAAATTTCTACATCGGTCCACCATTGCGATGGGCCTGATGGCTTCGAACCGGCTGTTCGCACCATTCGTAGCGTTTGCCGATGAGGCAAGTCCCGTCCAGGTGCAGGTGCATACGGAACAGGTTTTTGGCGCGATTCCACCAGATTTCATAGGCCTCGGTTACGAGATTTCGTCGGTGGCCAGACACGGGTTGTTTAGCGCCACTAACCACGTCGTGACAATCAACCTCTCAATGTGACCTCCGTAGTGCGGTCGCGCCGGGTGAACTCCGAAGCCGACACTCTCTTTCGATTTTCCAGATCACTTAAGGCGTTATTCAGCTCGCGGTCAGCCAACCAAGAGGTCTTCGGGAGAGCTGCTGGGGAAAGAGCCAGAGAAAGAGATATCGTCGAAGGGGAGCGGTTGAGCGGCTCACGCTTTGACGAAGCTTTTTTGCGCAGGCGTTTACATTGCTGGAAGTGGTCCTACGTCCATCGCTGAGGCAGCCGTTGGGTCCGATTTCTGCGCGACAACAGACGCAGCCACCAAATGAGAATTGAGTCGAACCGCACAGCCTACGTCCTGAGCATAACCACAGCCGCGCTTCCGGCGGGAAGCAAGATGGGCCCCGTGCCCGCCCGCGCAGACGCAAGGTCTCCGTCCGCGTCGCCCTCCACCCCCCATCGGGAGTTATGGCCGCCTCCCCAAGGGTGATGCCAGTCGTACTCTCCAATGACGGTGCCATTAGGCGAAGGATGGTGCAGCAGCTTTGCTAGCGAGGAGGAGATCTATCAATCCCTCAATCATGGCATCGGGTGTTCTGGCTGCAACGTTGAGATCGCAACTGGGCCGAACAGCTCTCGGGTTTCTTGGATCCTTCGCGCTTTGCGGTGCCAAGCCGCAGGTCAAGCGCTTGGACTCGGCTGATTATTGTGCGGTAGTTTGGGGTCCACAAGTTTTGTTCGGCAAATCGCCGCCGAACTTCCAAGGCAAGAGCCGCCAGTCGCGGTCGTTCCGGCTTGAGGTAGAACTCCTGGATGCACGAGCTAAGCAGATGCTCACGATCCAGGCCGAGAACCGATGCTTTGAGCTCGCGTCCGCGCTTGCCGGGCAGCAGAGAGGAGGCTTGTGGCCATTGCCGGTAGCGCTTGACGAGATCGTAGACGACGCTGCGTCCCAGGCCGAGTAGTGCGGCCTCGTCCACCCGCTCCAAACCGAGTCTCGCTTCAACGGCCAAGGGGCCGATCACCGACTCTCGCTTCAGAGCCAGGAGCCAATCCGCTTCCCCCGCAGCCTCCCAGTTGCGCCACTTTTGCATCAAAAATCCCGGAACAACTTTCACCTCAACTTCGTCCGGGCTTTTAGTGCAACATTCTAGTATTTCAGTGCAGTTAACCTGCAGTTTAATCACGGAAATAGATTGATAACAAACGAGGGCTATCCCGGGATTTGAGTGCAGCGTGACAACGGGTCTAATACGTCAAGGTGAGCACCCAAAGAGCCCATAACTTCATTTACTTATTTGCCTCCCGGCATGGATTGTTTCGCGAGGACCTGAATAGTCCATGAAGAAGTATCCGCAATCGCGCGGCACGTGCCTTGTCCAATGGCAGTAGCCTTTCCGCGTTCGGGCCCGCTTTTTGAAAGCCACTGACGGGAGCACATATTTGTGTGCCTCCGGGAGCGTTTCGCAGCGCACCCGCTCAATATGTTTAGAGGAAGTTGTTCCGTTGTTCCCCCGCGCGGCAAACACATTCTGATGATGGCTTCAGGTGATGACCCACATCATTGTCAGCAACGGCGCGTTCCCATTCCGGCAATTAGGCTCGACTTTGGGTAGATGGCTTAGACCCGACCCCTATGACGGAAGCTATGATCCGACTAATCCACAAAGTTTGAACCGGTACAGCTACGTACTCAATAACCCGCAGAGCTTCATCGATCCATCAGGACTGGATGGTCGCGTGATGGGGCAAGCTGGCGTCGGGACAAAGGGCTGCGCAACGGCCTGCGCTTACGGATGTCACGATCAATACGGTCACTATTACATTCTAGGCGCAGACGGAGTTCCAATTATTGCCGCCCCGCCAACAACGATCAAGGTTACCGCGCAGCCAGACCCGAGCCACCCTCAAGCACCATGTCTGAACAGCTATTGCGTTACCGCAGGTCCCGTGAACCTCAATTCAGGACAACCTTCGGCTCCAAATCCAGCGGGGGCAGGAACTATCGCATTGGTAACAATCAAAGTTGCTACAAGCTTGGTCATCCATATGACTAAACTTGTATTGGCACCGCGTCTTCCAAACTGCGAGTCGCTTGCAAAGGCCGCGACGTACTCCGGGAGAGTGGCCGGGGCAGGAGGACTTAATAGTTTGATTGAGGCCGCAACCGGAGTGGGTCTACCAGCCGCTGCAACTACGGGACTGGTCTCAGGAGTTGTGGGTGCCTACAGCTTCATAACAGAATTACAGATTGCTTATCGAGTTGGATGTAAATGAGAATGCTAATGAAGAACCAATTGTCAATATGGCACGGAAGCGCTGCCATAGTATGGGCTTTTGCACTTTCATCTTGGGTGATCTCAGAAACTTTGCTGGTATACGTTAAATTCAGTGATACCCGATGGTCCATGAGATCCCTTTATCTGCCAATAATGATCTCTCTCCCACTATCTGTAGGAGTAAACGTACTTCGTAAGGTGACACGTCTTCCAGCAATTATGAGCGACGCTGCCACGATCAGTACATGTTCACTTTACTTCGCCTATGTGGTTCTTGTGGCTAATGCCGTCGTCTTAATGTGCATCGCAGATAGTTTGATCTCCCATTATGGCCCCAAGTAAACCGACGCAACTAAAGCAGGTGCTGACGCAGCCAGTCCCTTGCGGTAGGGGTTATGGACAGACTAGTACGCCAGCTTCACCGCCTTCTTGCTCAGCTTTGCAGGACACGGGGAATAGCTGTAGCTTTGGCCGGTGCTGGCATGCGGGCTTATGCTGCGTTAACAGCGTTGGTGCCTGGCTTATGGTTGCCAGCGGCGGCAACGGTTGGTGGTGCGGGTACGATAGTAGATTTTGGAGGGACAGCACTGGCAGTTGCTGGACATTTCAAGATTGGATGCACACCATGAAATTGACATCGACCATACACGCCACCCTAGAAAGGCTGCTGTGCAGCAACTAGGGTTGCTATATGGCAACCACTGAAAACAAAGCGGCTAAAGAAAAACTCCTTTCGAGCCGCAGCCCTTCCAAAAAAAAGAAAGTGGACTGAACAATAGGCCACGGGTAGGCCGATGAATGGATAAGGGCACGTGTGCCAATGCGTGCTGACGGAGACCATGGGCCAAAATCCGACGCTTTCTAAGCAGGCATTCGAACTTCCGGTAAAACATTTTTTTCTACCGCCAGTTCGAATTCCCCTTTCCTACCGATCCTGAATCGAAAGTAAGCGTGTGGTCTTGGCCGTTGTTATGGGTGGGTGTCAGAGTTATGTATCCACATAGCGTTATGTGGATACATAGTTCAGGACCGGCTGGGGAGCGACAGGTTCCACGGCAGGAGCTCGTTGATCCTGTTGATCGGGTGGTCGGCGATGCGTTCGAGGACGTGCTGGAGATAGATCTCTGGATCGAGTCCGTTGAGCTTGGCTGAGCCGAGCAGCGAGTAGATGGCTGCGGCGCGTGCACCACCGGCGTTTGAACCAGCGAAGAGGAAGTTCTTGCGTCCGAGGGCGACGACGCGCAACACCCGCTCGGCGGCGTTGTTGTCGATCTCGAGTTGTCCATCGTCGACGTAGCGGGTGAGGGCGAGCCAACGCGAGAGCGCGTAACGGATCGCAGCCGCGGTGTCGGACTTGCGGGAGGGCTTCGCGAGTGTGGCTTCGAGCCAGGTGCGCATGCTGTCGAGCAGGGGTTTTGCTCTGGTCTGCCGGATCGTCTTCCTGATCTCCGGCGTGCTTCCCCGTATCTCGGCTTCTATCGCGTAGAGTGCGGCGACGCGCTCGATCGCTTCGGTTGTGGTCGGTGAGGCGTGCACGATATGGATCTCGTGGAACTTGCGCCGGGCGTGCGCCCAGCAGGCGACTTCGACGATCGCTCCACCTTCGTAGATATGCTGGAAGCCAGCATAGGCATCAGCCTGGAGCGCACCCCGGTAGAGCTTAAGGTGCTGGCGAGGATGTTCTCCCTTGCGGTCTGGCGAGAAGGCGAGCCACACGGCGAGTGCAGTTGTATCGCCCGATGGCCGGTCATCGCGGACATAAGTCCAGAGTCTTCCGGTCTTGGTCTTGCCGTTGCCGGGCGCAAGCACCGGGACCGGCGTGTCGTCGGCGTGCAGCTTGCTTGCGGACATGACATGATCGCGATTGGCTTCCACCAACGGTGCCAGCAGTTCGCTGGTTGCGCCCACCCATCCGGCGAGGGTCGAGCGATCCAGGTCCACGCCTTCGCGAGCATAGATCTCCGACTGCCGGTAGAGCGGTTGATGATCGGCATACTTCGAGACCAGTACATGGGCAAGCAGACCCGGCCCCGCGAGGCCGCGGTCGATGGGCCGCCAAGGCGCCGGAGCCTGCACGATGCGATCGCAGGCATCGCAGCTCAGCTTGGGCCGCACATGGCGGATGACCTTGAAGCAGGCCCGCACGTACTCCAGCATCTCAGCCACATCTTCCCCTAACTCGCGCAGCCTTCCACCGCAGTCGGGGCAGGTCTCATGGCCGGGCAGGTAAGTGTGGACTTCGCGCGGAAGATGCTCCGGCAAGGGGCGGCGGAAGGGCTTCGCTGATGCGGGACGCTCTGCGGGAGAAACCGCCTGCGCCTCCTCAATGGCACTGGCTGCCTGCAGATCTTCAAGCTGGAACTCAGCTGTTCGATCTGGCGGAGGACCTTTTCGCTCTTCGCTCCGAAGAGCATGCGCTGAAGCTTCTCCACCAGCAGTGCCAGACGTTCGATCTCACTCGCCCGCGAGGTGAGCGTCGCGGTGTACTTCTCATGCTGTGCCTTGAAGTGATCCTGATACTGATCGTGCTGAGCAAGGATCATCGCCTTCAGCGCTGCCGGATCGAGGGCATCCAGATCAGGCAGGCTGAGGGCTGAGAACATGAGCGAAGTATGGCATAAATAGGGTCCTTCTTTAAAAGAAGGAAAATGCTAATGAACACTGAAGAAAACACTTAAACACTCATCACCGGTTCCGAGGTCCTGATGGGCGCTCTCCAGTCAATCCCCTCAAGCAGAATCGAGAGTTGCGCACGGCTCAACGAGACCGTTCCACTTGCCGCCTGCGGCCACACGAAGCGTCCTCGTTCAAGCCTTTGGCCAGGAGACATAATCCGTCTCCATCGAACCAGAGCACCTTCACGATGTCGCCGCGACGTCCACGAAAGACGAACACGTGGCCCGACAAGGGTTGCTGTTCGAGCACGGTCTGCACCTGGGCGCTGAGCCCATGGAAGCCGCGCCGCATGTCCGTTACCCCAGCCGCGATCCAGATCCGAGTCCCTGCCGGAAGCGAGATCACGGACGAAGACTGATGAGCACCGCGCGGACAACCGCCGGATCGACGCAGCCTTCAAGGCAGATCCGTACCTCGCCTGGCAGCTCGATATGAATCGCGCCGGAACTCGACGAAGCCGCCTCGGTCGGCTCTGGCCTCGGCAGCTCTTCATCCTCGGCTATGCCGACCGGCAGCAACTTCATCGCGCCTTCAGGTGAAACTCCCAAATTGCCATCCCGATACAAGCGCCGCCACTGGAAAACCTGGTTCGCGTTAACACCATGTTTCAACGCCACCCGAGCCACTGAAGCGCCCGCCACCAGGATCTCCTCCACCACACGCCGACGCTCCGAAGCACTGCGACGCCGACGAGGTCCTGCTCCCAACCCACCACTCAGATCTAAGTCCACCATCCACACATCATCGCGGCTCAACACCACTCTGTACACCCGGCCAACACCGGACGCTTACAATCGAAATGCCGGTAGAGCATTTAAGAAATGCCACGTTCAGTGACCTTTCTCCGGATATGTAGACAGGTGTGGGTTTTCTCTCTCCTCCCTCTACGGAGATTCTCCGGAGAAGGACGAAAGCCCGATTTGGCGGCCAAATCAGGCTTATTCTTGGTGGCTAAGTTGCACACTTTTAGCGTACTTAGACCTGCTGGCGGTAGACGCAGTCTGCAGCTAATCCGTCTCTATGTGACATGCCTGCTAACAGGGAAAATTTCAGGGAATTTGCGCGATTCGACTTACCCTATTCGAGAAAAACCGAGCAAATCCGGCCCCGGAGCAGTCGCTGGCCGGATTGTGAACAGGGAATAACAGGGAAATAGCACGGAATCTAAGGCAGCCATCAGGCGTGACAATCAAGGCTGTCGAGCCACTCGACGATTTTCGAGCGATACTGATGTCGGGGATTCTGGGGTTGGGCTCGTGGCCAACCTCGGGGCTGAGCGCCCCAGTGAGATCGACTGCAGATCATGTTCGAGGTTGCAAATGGCAAACTATCAGCCCTATTGGGACCTTCGCCCTCAATATGAAACAGCGACTTCCCTTAGTTGGCCACCGCATCCTCCGGCGCTAGTTTGCTTAAAGTTCGACCTTCGCTAGGTCATGGCCCATAACTGAGCTGCGGAGAGAACCTCAGCGGAGCCAATCCTGGATTCCATGCCCGGCAGGTTGATGGAGCACACGTCCTCGTCTTGCCTAAGCAACTAGATCCACTATCCTGAAGCGAAGCATAATCTGTTCACGCGTCCTGGTGTATCCATCCGGCGGCAAACTTCTAACAATACTCGAGAGATCATGAACCGCAGAGAGTTTCTACATCAGTCCACCATCGCCACGGGCCTGATGGCTTCGAATCGGCCGTTTGCACCATTCGCGTCGTTTGCCGATAAGGCAAGCCCCGTCCAGGTGAACGTGCATACCGAACAGGTTCTTGGCGTGATTCCACCAGATTTCATAGGCCTCGGTTACGAGATCTCCTCGGTGGCCAGACACGGGTTTCTTAGCGCCACGAACCAAGTCTATGCGCAACTATTAAGGACGTTGGGAGCGCAGGGAGTCGTGCGGGTGGGTGGGAATACAGCCGATTATGCGTCGTATTCAAAGGATGGAAAGGCAGCCTCAGCGCCCAAGTCGACACTGGTAAATCAGGAGAGTCTTGAGGAGTTGGGATCGTTTTTGAATGCGACCGGATGGAAACTGATCTGGAGCTTGAACCTTGGCAAAGGTACAGAACAGGAGGCAGTCGAAGAGGCTCTGAGCGTGAATTCGGCAGTGAAGGATAACCTGCTGGCGTTCGAGATCGGGAACGAAGTAGATCTGTTCTCCCATGAGGGACACAGACCGCCCGGATATACATTCGTGCAGTATCTCGAAGAGTACCGAAGGTATAAGGCAGCCGTCCGCGCCAAGTTGCCTTACGCTCAGTTTGCAGGACCGGACATCGCGGGGAAAACCGATTGGGTGACGCAGTTCGCAGCTGCCGAGGGACACGACCTCACCCTACTAACCCATCATTACTATCGCGCGGGAGAGAGTCCGGCGAGTTCGTTGGAGATGTTGCTCAAACCCGACCCAAAGCTGGCACCGATCCTCGAGACTTTGCGCCAAGCTTCGGCGAGTTTGAGAGTCCCTTACCGAATCTGCGAGACAAATTCCTTCTCTGGGGGCGGGAGGCCGGGCGTGAGTGGAACCTTCGGCGCGGCACTGTGGGTACTGGATTACATGTTCATATTGGCATCGGCGGACGCGGCCGGAGTGAACATGGAGACGGGGGTTAATCAGCGAGGCTTTGTCAGCTCTTATTCGCCCATAGGAGACAACGAGCAAGGGACCTACACGGCTATGCCGGAATTCTACGGCATGCTCGCATTCGCGCAGGGAAGTCGTGGTGAGCGCTTAGCGGTGAGTGTAGAAACCCAGGGCGTGAATTTGACGGCATACGCTGTTGCGCAAGAGCGAAAACGTGTGACAGTCACCTTGATCAACAAGGATCATACGCGTGCGGCGGCGGTGAAATTGACCAGCGGCCACGAGTTCAACCGCGGCACGATCCTTCGCCTGACGGCGCCGTCGTTGGAGAGTACGACCGGCATCACCTTTGGGGAGGCATCCGTAACTCCCGATGGGGGGTGGAAAGCGACGCGGACCGAGAGCTTGCGTAAGCGCGCGGGCACGGGACACATCTTGCTCCCCGCCGGAAGCGCGGTTGTGGTCAAGCTCACGGAGTAGCGCCTTACGATCCGACTCGCTTGTTGCGTGGCAACGGGTGGGTAGTTCAACGCTTTTCAGAGGTCGGACCACCTTTATAGATGTAAGCGCTTGCGCAAAAAGCTACGTCAATGTAATTGCTCAGTATTGCTTTAAAGCAAAGGCTCCTCTCGATAAAGGTCTCTAATCATGAAATTACGCGTCGCTATCACCATCGGTCCGGTCGCACTGCAAGCCAGTTCTTTACTCGCCCAGAACCGTCCGGGGCGCTGGACCGAGGCACAGGCCACCACCTAGTATTCGAAGCAGCCCTGGCTTGTCGGCGCGAATTTCATTCCCTCCGATGCGATCAATGAGCTTGAGATGTTTCAGGCCACTACGTTTAATCCGGAGTTGAACGACAAAGAACTGGGTCTTGCCGAAAACATCGGAATGAACACGATGCGTGTATTTCTGCAGGACCAACTCTGGTCTCAGGATCCTGACGGATTCAAAAAGCGTCTCGACACGTTCCTGTCTATCGCCGCCAAACACCACATTCGGCCTTTGCTGGTTTTGTTCGACTCGTGCTGGGAGACCAATCCGCACCTCGGTCCGCAGCATCCCCCAATCCCAGGGGTCCACAACTCCGGCTGGGTGCAGAGTCCCGGTAAGCAAGAACTGCTCGACCGCTCGTATGAGCCAAAGCTGAAGAACTACGTAGAAGGCGTAGTGGGCGCCTTCGCCAATGACGACCGTATCCTCGGCTGGGACGTGGAATGAACCCGTTAACCGAGGCGGCGACACGGTAGAGGATGAATCGGCGAAGGTGAAGTGCGTCGCCGAGCTACTGCCTAGAGTTTTTGCGTGGGCCCGTTCCGCAAATCCAAAGCAGCCGTTAACCAGCGGAGTCTGGACGGGAGACTGGATCCACCCTGAGCAGGAAAGCGCTGTCACCAAAATTCAACTCGCAGAGTCTGACGTTATCTCTTTCCATAACTATGGCTGGCCCGAGGAATTTGAGGCTCGGATCGTCTCCTTGCAGCAATATCACCGACCCATATGTGCGTCGAATTCGAACCGATCTTACTAGATCGAGCGCTCACGGATTCGCAACTTAGGACTCTCATCGAGGAAGCAAGTGAGATTCTGAAGGACCGTCGCCGAGAGCGCATTGACCCAGCAGCCGCGACAGAACAGACTCCGTTGCCGGGTGAGCGGGGTGGGTTCATGTACGAAGTGAGGACGTCGTACTTCCCTCACATTAAGGGGCACGCTCCTGTAATCTACCGGCTGGAACCCCACGACGGCGAGTTCGTCGCCGTGCAGCTTGCTTCACGGACGTGCGGGAGCCAACGACCGACCGTTATGGGCCGCTTTCCGGCGAAAAACGGAGAGGTCTTCAAAATAGTTAGGGAAAATGGAGAGTACTCGTATCAGGTCCCCTTCAATGGCACGATCCACAATCTGAAGCGATTTGCGGATCTATCGTGCATCGGAATCTTCGGGTTGGAAGCGCTTCGACCGTTCTTGGAGTGCGTAGAGCCCGAGGCCTTTGAAAGAATCACCGGTGATTCAAATGCGCGGCTAAATCACACCCGACAATGGCTGGATGAATACCGGGATCAGGTAGGGCGCTGGCGAAACCATGAATTCTGGGCTAACGAGACTCCGGCGAACAAAAGAGAGTACAGGCAGATGTTGAAAGAGGCTGAGGAACAAGTGGAGCGACTCCCGAACCGGATCACCGAGAAGGAAGCGTTCGTCGAATGGCTAAAAGGGATTGACCGCTCTGATCCCATGCTTCGTTCTGTGCCGCCACCGCCAGCACAACAACGGAAATCCGGGAAGCGTTAAACGTCCTATCACTCATTAGCCAGCAGCTTCATCGATTCGCCGTCTGTCAGGCGGCGAATACGGGGAAACATCTGACGTGATCCCAAAATTTCAGTAGCCATGCCGACTTGCCGGGATTTATCTGCCTTCGATGAGCACATCCGGTGGATTTGGCGCACGGATAGCTTACCAGCGGCGCGGTCAGTTCTCTATGACGGTTTCAACGTAGCATTGACGTCGTCAAGATGGCTCATAAAAAAATCGAGGAACGGACTATCATGCTCCACATAAACAACGATGTTTTCTTTTGCACGAGTCAACCCGGTTAAAACCATCTCAGGGTTATCCTTGTCGTGAATTATCAAAAAAATGGCTGGCGATTCGAAACCTTTGAAGCTATGAGTTGAACTGAGTTTCATAACTCCGCTATTTAGGTTGAATCCGTTCTTCTTTGAGACGCTAATTCCTTGATAAGATTTCGAATATTTCGGATGTTTGGTCACTTCTAAAGACGGGAATGTGCATAATGTGCGCTCTTTATGCACTGCGGATGTCCTGAAGGAATAATCCAGAACTCGTAGTGCTCCCTCTTGGGATGAGATTATTGAAATGTCATTCGGGTGAATCGCGTTCTTTTTTGCGATCTCAATGATCTGCAAAGCAAGATGTTCTAAATGATCTTTGTTGTAAGACCCCCATGCGTGGACTCCAACATTGGTAAGACGCAGCTGAAACGATTCATCATTGTCTAACTGGTATGTCTTACTGAAAAAAGCCTTCTGAAAGGCTTCAACAAGAGGAATGATTGGAGAGTTGTCGCTATATCGAAAGCTCCTTGTCAAAATAATCCATCGACCAAATCCTTCAACAACCTTCGACCTTCTCTCGACATCCAACGCGCGTCCGTAGATGTTCTGTTTTTCATCTCCGAACAAAATCATTTCGCCTGCTTCCTCAAGGAAGAAGGATCTGATTATCTTTATCCACTCTGGCTTATAATCCAGAATCTCGTCGATAAGAATCGTTTCATATTTAGTTTCTATGTCTTTGTTACTAAATATTCTCTCGTTACTGTAGTACTTTTCTTCCAGGAAGACGTCCCGCTTTTTAGCGATAATCTGAGCGGTGCTTAAATCATCACCATCGTATTGTAGCTCTTTGGGAATTTCGATTTGAATGCCGGAATTATTCAGGGCGAAAGTGATGAAGCGGTGATAGCTGTTAATGTCAAACTTCCCCCATGGAAAATCCTCCCTCACGGCACTTATCTTGTCGTGGATATAGCTGCGCAAAGTGATATTGAAAGTTAGTATTAGGATCCTGCCGCCGTGACGTTTATGTGCACTGACAGCCCTTCCAGCTAACACCACGGTCTTACCTGATCCCGCAAGCCCACATATCTTTGATCTGGCGCTTCCTGAGCTTTCAATCAGCTTTAGTTGCCTCTCCGAATATTCAAAGGGTTTTCCCTCCGACACATAATGATAGGGGGGGGGTTTAATAGGCGTTTAAATTCACTGTATACGTCATCTTCAAAAAGAATGCATTTGCCAGCGAATGGAAAAGAGATCTTCGGCAATTTGTCACTATAGAGAGCATGCGACAAATCTCTTTAAAATTTGAACTTCTTTCGCTTAATCTCTAAGCGAGTTGCTTCATAAGATTCGAAAATGATTTTGCCGCTTTTATATTCAGCTTCGTTATGTTCGGAACTGTCATCGAGTTTGTTCAAATGGATTTAATAGAAGTTGGAAATCTCGTGTTTTGTAGATCCATGGAAATAAACGTATGTCTCGATGGCCCTATAAAAATGATGATTCTCTATGCTTTTTTCTAGAAGCCCATTGACATGTATGTCGAAGAAGTTCTTTTTGTAGGCAAAGACTTGTTGAAACGGGGATCTCACCTGTTGCTGGTTACTTTTGAGACGCCAATAATTTTTTGGATCGACGCTATAGCTTTGTAAGTTCCAATCCTTGACCTCTACAATGATGATCCCCCGTGTCTTATGCATCACAACAACATCAGGACGATCGCCATTAAAGCATGGCTGAAAGTAGACTTCCGCATCATCACCGAAATGGTCACTTAGGAATTGCAATAAGAAAATTTCACCAGGCGTGGGTTTTTGCTTTGAGGCCTTAGCTACATCGATATCGGGGATCAGCGTGGCCATACTAATCAAACACGCAAAAATGTAGATGTAGATTGCATACGGTCTTAGAGGACGTTTTCATGATCTCCACAAATCGCTCCTTGCTCAAAGGGACCAGCCACTGCGACACGCGGAATGGCCCATAGAAGGAATAGGATTTTCCCTAACCATGACTTTCTGGGTCGTCTCCGTCTTACAGTGACGAGTTTAACTCTTCGCAAAAAGATGCAAGGAGGGTTGCTCATGATTGTAGTCGGCCATTGGGCCGGGGGCAGGGTAGCGAAGGCAAAATATATCCCATAAACGCCCCAGGAATTTGTTACGCAGCCCCTTCAATCTTCAAGCCAGAAAAAGTGGCGTTCACCTGCTGGCGCGTCCGTTCTGAACGCAGATCGGCGGTAGCCAAATATCGCAAGGTGGTTGCAAGGTCCGAGTGCCCGAGCCATTTCTGAATCGTGGAGGGAGGTACCCCCGCCTCGCTGTGCATGGTTGCAAAGGTCTTCCGGAACTTGTGCAGTCCCCATTCGCGGCACATGGCTTGGGTCGCACAACTCTTCCCCTGCTTGGTAATACACTCGCCACAGTTCAGTCCCGCGCGGAGGGCGAGCTTTTGGAGCACGCGGAGAAAGTGTCCATTGGGCTTCCCGTCCGGTCCCGCGAAGATGAACATCGAGGTGCTTTCCTTCTTTCTGTTCGCCAGCGCCGCGATCAGCGAATCGGGGACGGGAACCGACCGCTCTTCTTTGTCTTTTGGGCGGAAGCCCAGTTCCGGCTTCGAGCGCACTGCGACGACCTTGCCCTTGAAGTCCGCGTTCTTCCACGAGCAGAACATCACCTCCTGCTCGCGGAAGCCGGTCCCGAGAAAGAACTGGAAGGTCATTCGCTCTCGGCGTTGGCGGCGGCGAACAGGGCGTCGAGTTGATCGGAGTCGTAGGCCGCAACCTCTCGCTCATCGTACTTCGGCTTGTCCTTGGCATCGAGCAGCCCAACGACCTTGTGCGCCCGCAGCAGCGTGCCGATCCGCGCGATGTGGTTGAAGACTGTCCGAGGGCTGAGGCCTCGATCCTGAAGGGCAGCCATGTGGTCCAGTAAGTCCTCGCGGGTGATGTTCTGGACGAACTTCCCAGGAAACTGCGCCCCAAAGAGGGTGAGCATGTGCTGGGCTGCGGCGATGGTCTTGGGGGCTCGGAACAGCCGAACCTCCGCCATGTAAGACTTGATGGCGTCGTCGAGCGAAACAACTGCAGTGGCAGTAGGAACAGGCACCGGGCTTTGCCCTGGAGCCAGTGTTGAACTAGGAACAGTGGCAGGTGTGGAGCGCCCCAAGGAGTCTGATTGGAGATCATGTTCCTTGTTCTGCAGGGCGGCATCGGCGGCATCGGCCTCAGGGCCTACGGCCTGCCAGACGCGCTTGCCGTCGCGAAGGCAACGAAGGTAGTAGATCCCCTCCTGATGGCACTCCGCCTTCCCATCGACCAGGGCATACCCAGCCCGAAGGGTGTGATTCTTGTTCCAAATGGGGTCCAGGAAAGCGTAGTGTCCATCACGCAGGCGGACTCGAATGTAAAGACGGACTTTCAGCGTTCTCATCGCGGTGCCTCTTTAAGTGAATACCCAGAGGAGTGCGATGACCCGTAATATCTTTTCCAGAAACCGCTGCAAAAACGTGAGGCAAAAAGTGTCACACGATGTGTAACACGGCGGTTTCGTATTCATTCTAAATAACTTGGGAGTACTGGCGGAGAGTGGGGGATTCGAACCCCCGGTAGAACTTTTGGTCCTACAACGGTTTAGCAAACCGCCGCCTTCAGCCACTCGGCCAACTCTCCTACCTTCCCCGCGGCTCCGCTTCGAGCGCAAGGATGCTTCGCAATTA
>JANYLK010000204.1 GCA_025357875.1 Granulicella sp. | reverse complement strand
TGATCACCGGCAACGCCTTTGAAAAGACCTTCCGCTCCAACGACAAGCTGGAAAAGGCCGCCCTTGAAGAGCGGACCATGCAGTACCTCTACAAACAGGGGGATGAATATTTCTTCATGGACAACGTCTCCTTTGAGCAACTGGAGATGTCCAAGGCGCAGCTGGGCGATGCCACCAACTTTCTCACCGACAACATGGATGTGGATGTGTTGCAGTACAATGGCCGTCCCATCGGCGTTACCCTGCCCAACTTCGTCAGCCTCAAGGTCACCCAGTCCGACCCGTGGGTCAAGGGGGACACCAGCGGTAGCGACTCCAATAACAGCCTCTCTTTTTTTTCTGAGCACTATCTCGCTCCCTACGCCCAAGACGATTGGAAAGTGACCAGAAAACTGACATTGAACCTCGGCTTGCGCTGGGACTTCCTGCCGGCGGCAGTCGAACGGCACAATCGTGCAAACGGCTTCAGCACAACGGTCGTAAATGCAATCAACTCGCAAGTCAGCGTTCCGGGCTACGGCCAGCTCCTTGGGGGGGTGACGTTCAATGGTGTGGGCGGAAATTCCCGCGCTGGGTACAGGCTCACCTTAAACGACCTTCAACCTCGTTTTGGATTTGCCTATGCGTATGACGACAAGACGGTTATTCGTGGCGGATTCGGGGACTCGATAAGAACGCCGCAAAACAATGAGCCGGCGGGTGGCTTTTCTTCCAGCACGCAATACATCGCCGCAGACCCGAACCAACCCGGAAACTCACACCCCAATCTAGCAGCCACAATCGACAAGCCTTTTTCATCTGCCTCACTTGTTCAACCCACCGGCTCAAGCCTGGGAACGCTTGAGGAGCTTGGTCAAGGTCCTTGGTTCCTCAATCCGAATTACAAGAATCCAACCTTCTGGAACTACTCGCTGGGCTTCGAACGGCAATTCTTAAAGCATGATGTTATTGACGTGTCCTACGTCGGAAGCCGCCTCTATAACGGGGACTCAGATGACAACATCAACAGACAGAGCCTAACAAATATCGCCGCCTGTAACCCCCAGACCGGCGGTAATCCATACTCTACGAAATGCGACAACTTCAACGTAAACAACCCGTTTGTTGGCATCGCAGCTTTCAAGGGCTCGGGTTATTACAGTCAAAATCAGATCAATGGCTTGAATCTCACTCGTCCGATGCCGCAGTTTGGTGACGTCCATGAGTGGCATCTCAACGGTGCTCGTACCTGGTACAACTCCCTTCAGGTGACCGCTCTGCATAAGTGGAGCAACTCACTTACGTTGCATGGCACGTGGACTTGGTCCAAGATGATGGATGCCAATGCGTTAGGAGACCAGACCTACCGCACGCCGTCACGCAGTATTGACGGCAACGATCGCACCCATCGGGCCACGCTCTCCGGCGTTTATTTGCTGCCGGTTGGCCGTGGGCGTACGCTACTCCCCAACGACAATCGGATAGTGGATGGCGTCATTGGAGGCTGGGAGTTGTCGAGCCTCTTCATCTACCAGTCTGGCACCCCATGGGGAGAACCGGGAAACTTTTTGCACAACGGCTATGTCAAGCCACACGTGCAGAAAAGCGATGGATACATCCGCATGGCCGCTCCTTGCGCGAACCAATATGTGCAGGACCCAAATAACCCAACGAACTGGATTCTCAAATCGTTGGATAGTCTGTATGCAGGGAGCTACGACGGTACCTGTTCGCAGGAGAACTACCAGATCGTTCCAGCATATGGTCAAACCTACAATACCGTTTACTCGGGAATTCGCAACCTGAGCAGCACACAATTTGATGCCAGTATGGCAAAGAACTTCGCCATAGTGGAATCCCTTAAGCTCCAGATCCGTCTGGATGCCTTCAACGTACTCAACCATCCGACATGGTCGCAAGGGGCCGACAACAACCTGAACGACCCAACTTTTGGTGAGATCGAAAAAGGAAGCTGGGGCCCGAGCAACTATGCTCGCAAGGTTCAACTCTCCGCTAAGGTAGTCTGGTAAGCACTTGCCGCAGTAACCATA
>JANYLK010000164.1 GCA_025357875.1 Granulicella sp. | reverse complement strand
CACCCTTTGATGGCACCAAGCAGTAATCCAGCTGGCAATGAGCTAGCAATCCTACGGGTGTTGGAATCGTGGGACGAAGCGTTCTCGTATGTACAGGAGGATTCAGCGAGAAACAAGATCGGCCTACGGTCGCCACAAATTGGTGCATTGCACGCCATCCATGCTCACTGGACTGTAACCGAATCAACCGCAACGATCGTAATGCCGACCGGGACTGGAAAGACCGAGACCATGCTCTCGATCCTCATATCTATGCGCTGTCCGCGGCTTCTAGTCGTCGTACCCACCGACGCATTGCGTTCCCAGATAGCGGACAAGTTCTTGACACTCGGAATTCTGAAAGCTGTTGGCTCCAACGTTGTGAAGGCGTCTGCGCTCTACCCAGTTGTCTGCAAGCTGGAGCATGTACCCATCACTGCAGCCGAGGTGGACGATCTGTTTCGTAGGGCACAGGTGATCGTCACCACCAGCAGCATTGCAGGCCAATGCGCCGAGAATGTTCAGACTCGGTTTGCGCACCATTGCCGGTATCTTTTCATCGACGAGGCTCACCACGCGGAAGCTCCCACGTGGAGGGAATTCAAGAAGCACTTCCGGGAGAGGCGGATTGTTCAGTTCACCGCCACGCCGATCCGCGAGGATGACCGACCCTTGGACGGTACCATCGTCTTCAAGTATCCGCTGAAACTGGCCCAAAAGGAGGGCTACTTCCGGGCGATTCATTTCGAACCCATCATTGAATTCGACTCGAATCGATCCGACGAAAAGATAGCCATGAAGGCCGTGGAGTGCCTCCGCAGAGACTACGAGAAAGGCCACGTTGTCATGGCGCGCGTTGAAAGCGTTCCCCGGGCCAAGCAGGTGTTTGAACTCTACCGACAGTACCAAGAGTTCAATCCCGTTCAACTTCACACGGGTATCACCTCATTAAGGCAGCGCGAAGCCATTCGGGAACAAATCATTTCTGGAGCAGCGCGGATAATCGTCTGTGTTGACATGCTCGGCGAGGGATTCGATCTTCCCGAGTTGAAGATCGCGGCTTTCCATGACATCCGCAAGTCACTCGCTGTGACCCTCCAGCTAGCGGGCCGATTCACACGAGCGCGGGCCGATTTGGGCGAGGCGACGTTCATCGCCAATGTGGGTTACGTCAACGTGCAGGAAGAACTGCGCAAGTTATATACGCGTGACCCGGACTGGAACCTCCTTCTTCCCGAACTGAGCGAGAAAATGATCGGTGAGCAACGCGTTTTGCAGGATTTCGTGGATGGGTTCACAGATCTGCCAGAGGAGATACCTCTCAAAGCTGTGGAGCCGGCTACCAGCGTCGTGATCTACAAAACACGCTGTGAGACCTGGCAGCCGGAGCGATTCCGAGACGGTATTCCGGATCCTGATGGGTGCGAACGAATCTATCACTCGATCAACTACCAGGAACATACGCTCGTAGTCGTGACGGCGCGCCGTACGGCCCTCATATGGACCAATGCGGAAAACCTCTACAACTGGATCTGGGATCTGTATGTTGTCATTTGGTCACCGGAGCAACACGTCCTATACATAAACGGGTCGAGCAATGCGGGGGAGTTCAACGCCCTCGCCCAGGCCGTCACCACCAACCAGGCCACCATCGTCAAAGGCCAGGAGGTTTTCAGGTCGTTTTCCGGAGTCATTCGCCTCCGGCTGCACAATGTGGGCTTGACCGACCAGATCGGCCGAGATGTGCGATACACGGGGAGCATGGGCTCGAATGTCGAACCGCGTCTGACGCGTGTACGACTCGGATCATCCCTCAAAACTGTGCTCGACGGCTGCGGATTCCAGAACGGCGCGACCGTGACTGTGGGCGCCTCTCGCAAGGGCAGAATATGGTCTCATCGACGTGAGCGTCTCGACAAGTTCAGTGCATGGTGCAAGCAAATCGGCAATAAGGTGTTGGACGGCAATATCGATCCTGACGTCGTGTTGGAAGGGACTCTTCGCCCCCATGTGATCCCGGCAAGGCCGGCAAAGATGCCCATCCGGATAGATTGGCCCGAAATAATATGGATGGATCTGGAGGCCATGTGGTTCTTTGAAGTGGGTAACCGGCAAGCAGGTGTCAGCGAGGTCAGCATTAACCTGGTCAGACCGAGCATCGATGGACGGCTACTCTTTGAGATTGTCGCCGACGAGTTCGGCGTGGAACTAGAACTCGAATTGCTCACAGACGGGACGGTGCACGATTACAGATTTCTACTCTTGGGCGACGATCCGGCTATGGCGAAGCACGGCCGCGGCGCGCAGCCCAAGGGCTTGGTCGAGTTCTTCTATAGCAATCCTCCCACAATTTGGTTTACGGACGGGTCGTCGCTCGAGGGCAACGAATACACTGAGCTTCGAAACGTTCAGCCGCCTTACGATGCCCGCAGTATACAAGTCTGGGACTGGAGTGGGATCAACATCATGGAAGAGTCTCAGGGTGTTGAGAGACAACTGGACAGCGTACAGGCTCGGGCGATTCTGGAGGTGTTAGGCCGCGGATATGATGTGGTCTTCGATGATGACAGTGCCGGGGAAGCCGCTGATATAGTCGCGATTCGAATCCTTGGTGGAATGGCT
>JANYLK010000017.1 GCA_025357875.1 Granulicella sp. | reverse complement strand
CGAGCGGAACGTGTTCTTCGGATTGTGCTTCGACAGAACCTTCGTGATCGCCGCAGTCAACGTCGTCTTGCCGTGATCGATGTGCCCGATCGTCCCAACGTTTACATGCGGCTTTGACCGGTCAAACTTTTCCTTGCCCATTGCGATTCATCCTCTCTATGTAGGCCGGTCGATGCCGGCAATTCAAATAGCGCGCTCAGTAATACGCGTACAACTTGAAAAACTTTGCCCGCAATTCAGTCGGGACTTTTTCCAGCGTGGCGAGGTAGAACTCGCGGATCTGGCCTTGATCGCCGTTGCCCAGTTCGCTGTATTCGCCGACGGTGGGTGCGCCGAGAATGCCTTTGCGCAGCACCAACTCGAAGTCGCGAATTCGCAGGCCGGCACGTTCCACCGACTTGAGAAAATCCTTGACCCTGGCTGAGGAGAAGGCGGTTTCGATGGCGGACCGGACCGCGCCAAAGGCCTTCGGATCGGTCACTGGAATGATTGCCTGTTCGTGCAAAGCGCTCAAGACACAACTCCTACATCGACACAATCTTCAGCAAAAATCTTGGAGCGGGAGACCGGGATCGAACCGGCGACCAACAGCTTGGAAGGCTGTGACTCTACCACTGAGTTACTCCCGCCTTCTAGCTCCTAGCTGTTAGCTTCTAGCCATTAGCTTGGTACGACCGGGAGCTAACAGCTAATAACTAAAGGCTAAAAGCTATAAATATGGAGCTGGCGGAGAGGCTTGAACTCTCGACCTCTCCCTTACCAAGGGAGTGCTCTACCACTGAGCTACGCCAGCATTGCAACTAACTTATCTATCCTACCTCGAACGCAGCCGTGTGATGACGATGCGGGCCGCAAAAAAACCGAGCAGGATCCATGTAAGCGACCGGAACTTTCCCGGCTCCATGGTCTGCCACGAGAGCAGGCCCAGCACGGCAAACACGGCAAGCCCGATTGTCATACGTCCGCTGCCGGCAGGGCTTAGATCCACATCGACTCCAACAACAAACGTACTTACTACAAAAAAAATGGTGCACAGGGAAGGATTCGAACCTTCGTAGCGCATAACGCGGCAGATTTACAGTCTGCTGCCTTTAACCACTCGGCCACCTGTGCATCTTTTGCAAACCGGCTTGGAACGCAGCACTCTGCACTTGCCTCCAGACCCTGTCGCCGATTCTGTTTCGAACCGTGCAGGAGATTGCCTTGAGGGAGTGGTATGAGGTCTGCGAGCCGGAACCGGCCAGCAGTACAACCAAATCCGTTCTACTCTTGCTTTTTCGCTCAATTCTGGACTGGACTTGCTAGAAGTGGAGCTGACGAAGGGATTTGAACCCCCGACCCTCTGATTACAAATCAGATGCTCTACCAACTGAGCTACGCCAGCCCAAGACAGCCTTTTAGCCCAGACGCAGCCTAAAGCCGAAGTCAGCTTTGCGATTAGCCCTTGGAGGTGCACCACGCGAAACAAATGTCCGCATAAATGAGCCACGCAAGAGTGCGCCGCAAGTCTCAACCTTAGCATAGCCATAAGGACGGGGCAACGCCGAACAACCCTCGCGAGTTGCGGCATCCTGCGCATGCGAATGACGTTGCACACCTCTTCTTCGCGCGTCCGTCCTATAAGAAGAGGCGGCAAATTCATTCACGCAAAATGGGGTCTCGTTTTATGTCCATGCGGTCGTGTGTGCTGTGGTTGATGTGCGTTCTCTCTCCCGGCGTGATCCACGCGCAGGAGGCAGTCGACGGCGGCGCGGTTGCCGGTCCTCTCCCGGTGCCCAGGTCGGTTCAGGCGAAAATGTCAAACGATTCGATCCTGCGCATGGCAAAAGCTGGTCTGAGCGACGACCTCATCGTGCAAACCATCGGCTCGCAACCAGGCTCGTATGCGATGGACGCTGATTCGCTGGTCGCGCTGAAAGAGGCTGGGATCTCGGAGCGGGTGATCACGGCCATGATCAACAAGGGCCGCATCCAAATCACAGGCTCGCCCGCGCCCGTGGTGCTCTCCGATGTCAACGAAATTGGGGTGTACTACAAGGATCGCAACGGCAAGTGGCAGCAGATCGAATCTGAGGTCGTTCACATCAAGTCGGGCGGATTCATCAAGTCCACCGTCACCAACGGAATCATCAAGCCGGATCGGAATGGCCACGTGAATGGGCGTGAGTCGAAGCTGCTGCTGCCGCGCCCTATCGAATTCCTCATCTATACCGCGGACGGAGTCGACGTGAGCGAGTACGATCTGCTGCGCTTTCGGCTCAACTCGGACAACCGCGAGTTCCGGGCGCTCACCGGCGGCGTCTTCCATTCCACAGGCGGAGCGCAGCGCGACGAAGTGCCCTTCAAGCCGGTGAAGACCGCTCCGCACACGTATCAGTTCACGCTTGGGATGGCCACACCTGGCGCCGAGTACGGCATCCTTCCGCCCGGTACCGGCAACCTCACTAACGGCGGCAAGATTTACACGTTCGCCATATCCGAGTAGGGCAATTACGTGACACCTCCCATTGCGGCGCGAGCCGCAACAGCGTAAAAACATCTCTGATGCGAAAACAGAGGCGGTACTCGCTGCTCCTTGTGCTGGCGCTGGTGGCTTCGCTAGTCGCAGCGGTGTGGCTGCGCAAGACTGCACCTCCGGAGGCTGCGCGGCTTCTGCCGGAGTCGGACGCGATTCTGTATATGAATTTGAAGCCGCTGCGGACGGCCACCCACTTCGATCGCAGTCCTGTCTCGCGCAGCCCGGACTACCAACACTTCGTCGATGCCACTGGAATCGTACCAGAGCGCGATCTCGATTCCGCAGCATTTGCGTTGCATCGCATGGACGATCCCAATGGCCCAAACGGTCCGGTCGCTTATTCTGAGGTCTTTGAAGGGCGATTCGACGGCGCGCGTCTCGCCCGATATCTGACAAGCATCGCGACCTCGCAGGAACAATATGCCGGCCACACGGTCTTCACTATTCCAATCGAGGGCCGCCAGTTGCGGATCACTCAGCTTGGGTATGACACGCTGGCTGCGTCGAATATGCCTACGCCGGAGCAGATTCACGCCATGCTCGACCGCTATCGGGCGGCTGCCTCGCCGTTTTCCGGCTCGTCGCTATTGGCAGCGCGATACCGCGACGTGCCTCTGCTGTCGAGCGCGTGGGGGATCGGGCACGTTGGCCTGCCATTCTCCGAGCGCGGGCGCATCACAGTCTTTGGGCTGGAATTGCCGCTTCCCGAGGACACAACTTTTGTGGCTAGCCTTCGCTATGGCCTGGGCGCGCTGCATCTGCGAGTCGAGCAGATCGCGCCCACAGACGCGGATGCAACGCGGTCAGTGGAAGCGCTTGGCTCTCTTGTGCAACTGATTCAGGTGATCCAACCCAAGATTGATGCCCAAGCCGACAAGTCCGACGCCGCCGCGGTGCATGAATTTACCTCTTCGATCAAAATCGAACAGCATAAGGATCGCGCGGTGCTGACCGCCAATTTGCCGATGGAACTGCTGAGAAAACTTACAGCATCCACGACTGCAGCCTCCCGATGATTAGCCGCCATGACATGCAGGCCCCGGGGCTAAAGCCCGCCTTATCCTGTGGCCTACGGCACGGCTGAAGCCGTGCCCATAAGCAAAGCGGAATTTTTCAGCGGCCACCAAATCCCGCTGCTAGTCCGAGGAGTGAAGTTTGGGGGCTTTTCGGCAGGCTGTGCAGCGCTATGGATAAGCCTGTAAAGCCCTATCAATAGTGTGTAGGCTGTCAATTAACTCGGCCAAAACAGAGCATCGCACCACAACCGCATAGCATCTGAAAGTTCAAGCCTTCTCAAGGAGAAACATTCCCGCATGCGCAGACGAACCATTGACTCCCCCCGGATCCGTAACTTTGTAGTAGCACTGATGTCGATTGCAACTGCGACCCTCGCCGGTGTCGGCGTACAGGCCAATGCGCAGGCCACGCCGACGCTGACCGGCCAGGCCGCGTTCACCGATTGGAATCAGCAGAAACCTGGGGTGCGTCACAGGATCACGGTCGCCGACCTGCCTGAGCCTAACTCTGAGGAATCGGTCAATAATGGGCCGCATGTCATCGCGCGACCTGCCGATGCATGGCCCGTAGCTCCTGCTGGATTCAAGGTGACCCTATACGCAGGGGGCGACACCACGCCAATGCAGCGCGCCGACAATGTCGAACACATGACCCGTAGTCACGGAACATTCACCGAGCCGCGCATTATCCGCCCCGCGCCCAACGGGGACCTGTTCGTCTCAGACTCGGGTGCGGGTGAGGTGATTGTCCTGCACGGTATGGGCGCCGACGGCAAGGTTGCGCAGATCGCGACCTTCGCGACGGGGCTTGACCACCCATTCGGCATCGCTTTCTACCCCGCCGACAATCCAAAGTATGTGTATGTCTCCGGTACCGGCAGCGTCGTTCGCTTTCCTTATAAAGCCGGAGACCTTCACGCCTCAGGACCCGCCGAGACGCTGGTCGCAGATGTGCCCGGCTACTCCCAACTCACCGGCGGAGGGCATTGGACTCGCGACGTTGCCTTCACCAAAGACGGCCAGAACATGCTGATTTCGGTCGGATCTGGTTCAAACATTGACGATCCCGACACCCACCCCCGCGAGTTCCATCGCGCCGACGTGCTCGAATACACGCCTGAAGGCAAGTTCGTCAAGGTCTACGCCCACGGCATACGGAATTGCGTTGGCGAGGCCATCAATCCCACCACCGGGTCACTCTGGTGCTCGGTCAACGAGCGCGATGTACTGGGCAATCACCTTGTCCCCGACTACGTGACGTCCGTGCCTGAAGATGGCTTCTTCGGCTGGCCTTGGTACTACATGGGCGGACATCCGGATCCGCGCCTGCCGCAGCCTTGCGCCAACGGCTCCGGCGCCAACCTGCAACTTGCAGCGCCACTCACTGCAGTACAGGCCAAGGATTGCAAGCGTGTCGACATGAGGTCCAAAGTTCTCACCCCCGACGTCCTCGTCCAGCCGCACATGGCCTCGCTGGGGATGACCTTCTATCCGACACAGCCAACGCAGTTCCCCACCAGCTTCGACGGCGACGCCTTTGCCGCCGAGCACGGAAGCTGGAATCGCAAGAACCGCGCAGGATATGAAGTCATTCGTATTCCCATGCACAACGGTCATGCCACCGGCGAGTACGAGGACTTCCTGACCGGCTTTGTCACGGCCGATGGGCAGGTCTGGGGTCGGCCAGTTGGAGTCACAGTGGCAAGCGACGGCTCCCTGTTCGTGACTGACGACGGCAGTCGGTCCGTCTGGCACGTCACCTACACTGGAAAGTAGCCGCTCTAAGCAGAAAGCCCATGTCTCGGATCCGAGGCATGGGCTTTTCTACTTGGCGTTGACGAAGGTAGTTAGGAGCCGCCGGCGATACCTGTCGAGGTGCCCAATCCGGCTAGTGTGGTGTGCAGATACTTGTACGGATTCACTGGGGTGTTGTGGATGCGTACTTCATAGTGCACATGCGCGCCGGTCGTGCGCCCGCTGATTCCCACGTACCCAATGACCTGGCCGCGGAGCACAGTCTGCCCAGCCATCACGGCGAAGCCCGACATGTGGGCATAACAGGTCTCCATGCCATGTCCGTGGTCGATAATGACCTGGCGTCCATACCCATTTTCCATTGCAGCCGATTTGATTGTGCCGTCGGCGGCCGCGTGAATCGGGGTGCCGATTGGCGCTGAGATGTCGATGCCGGTATGGAACTCGCCCTCTCCATTGCCGGTAACTGGATCCTCACGTTGCCCGAAGCTACTTCGAATCGTCCCCATGACTGGCCACATCGACGGTGCATCGATTGACGAATACACGCCGCTGACGCTGGATAACGAACTGAGCGCCGACGCACCGCTGATCGCATGAGTCGCGGTCCCGCTTACGGCAGATTTGCGCAGACTATAGAAGGTGTCAATCGACTTGTAGTAATTCTCGTCAGTGAAGTTGGAAGCCGTCTCGGTGATCAAGTCGCCGGTTGCCGCCTTGGCTCCCACAGACTTCTCCTTCAAATTCAGGCCCATGTGGCCCATCGGACCAGCAAGTTTGCTGGCGGTCAGGCCGTACAGCGCGGACACTTCGGTGGCCAGCGAGCCCAGCGAGGCCGCCTGCACGTCTTTCTCGTGTGCCTGCTTTTCCAAATGCGCATAGTCCTTCTGTAAGGAGTTGTTATCATTGCGCAGTTTATTAAAACTCGCTGTTTTGATCAGCATCCGGGAATAGGATCCTGCGAGTCCAGCGATCGTGAATGACCCTATAACCGCTGCTGCTACAAACACATACGCATAATGCATGGGGATTGGAAGCTTGCGCAGCTTCCCGCCCTCTTCGCGGCTGACCAGAACGATGTAATAACGCTTCTTGAGACCAAAACTTTTTAGCGGCAAACCCACACACCCTGGCCCTGAATTGACCGATGCCCGCAAAAACTTCGCGAAGGATCGGCACGGAGAGCGGTACCCAGGTCGAATGAACTTTTGCAATCGTCATTCGCGACTGCCGACTGGGGTTGCACCATCTCTCTTGGACGTTACCTAAGATTTTAACAGTCACACGGGCGGAACGCAATGCGATTTGGCCGTAATACCTGATTTGGTTGTACGACTATTGTGATTTTGTTTAAATAACGCCGCTAGACCTTTGATTTTCGCCTTTTATTCGTCATGGACCGAAGAAGGTAGGGAACTGGGTCAGTGCATCCGTTTATGCTTGGCATCAGAATGATGAGACAAATGGGCGAACTAGCACTGATTCAGCGCATCCGGTCCGGCGTGGCGGCAGAGCTAGGGAGCCATACCGCGGCCCGGGGCGTAAGCGTCCTGCTTGGTATTGGTGACGACTGCGCTATTCTGCGACCGCCCAAGGGTGACGAAATCCTCGTCACCACCGACTTTACGCTGGAAGGACGCCACTTTCGCCGCGAATGGCACCCGCCGGAGTCAGTTGGACATCGTGCGCTGGCCCGTGGCCTTAGCGATCTTGCGGCGATGGGCGCCCGCCCGCTTGCTGCCTTCCTTTCGCTGGCGCTTCCCGCCGAGATGCTGGCGACCCGCGCGGGGCGCGGCTGGGTCGAGCGCTTCTTCAGTGGTTTGCGAGGACTGGCACAAATTCATCAGGTGCCGCTGGCAGGAGGCGACACATCGGAATCCCCCTGCGGGCTGGTGCTGGCAGACATTGTTCTCGTCGGTTCGGCCCCGGCCAGCCGCGCTATCAGACGCAGTGGCGCACGGGCGGGCGATGCGCTCTATGTCACTGGAAACCTGGGCGGTGCCGCGGCCGAACTCGCAGCAATGGAGCTTCGGTCATCCCGCGTAAAATCCAATTTTGCGGGATCGATTCCTGCGAACGAAGTTGGCGCCCATCCTCAGCTTTTTCCTCTGCCGCGTGTCGAGGTGGGACTCGCGCTGCTGCGACGTCACCTTGCAACCGCGGCAATCGACCTCAGCGACGGACTTTCCACTGACCTTACGCATTTATGCAGCGAGTCCGGAGTGGGCGCAGAAGTTCTGTCCGCAGCATTACCGATCCATCCGTTGGCGCTACAGGCCAGATCAGACCGGGCGCTCCATTTCGCACTCAATGGAGGGGAGGACTATGAGCTTCTCTTCGCAGCATCGCCCAAAACAAAAATCCCGCTGAGTATCGCCGGTGTCCGCATTACCCGAATCGGCAGCATCGTGAGCAGGAACGTAGTCTCGATCCTCGACTCTGCCGGCCACCGGAAACCGCTGAAGCCTGGCGGGTGGGAACACTTCGCATCAGGACGTTGACGCAAAAAGCCCCGCCTTGGGCAGGAGGCGGGGATTTTTTGCAAGACTGCTCGATTTTAGGCGGCTTCTTCCCTGGAAGTCTTCGGCGAGCTTTCTTCGCCGGTTGAGGCGATGTCCCGTGCACCGGTGTCCTTCAGGGCCTGTTTCGCGGACGTCACCTGTTCCGAGGTATCGCAGTGGACGGAGAGCAGCGTGCCGCCATCCTTAACCGCGCCTTCAAACCGCTTCGCCTCGTACTCGGGGATTCCCATGCCGACCAGCGCTCCGACGATGCCGCCGACTGCTCCGCCAACGCCCAGGCCCGCGAGTGCTCCCATGATGGGGCCTGCGGCGATTAGGGGGCCAACGCCGGGGATTGCAAGGGCTCCAATGCCCGCCAGTAGGCCGAGTGTGCCTCCGATGGTGCCGCCGGCGGCGACGCCGGTTGCTGTTCCCTCAGGCGCTTTGGTGTTCTTCTCATGGGCAAAGGCGCGTGTGCTTTCGTCATCTGGAAGCAGCACGGAAATTGCCGAGTTGGTAAATCCGAGTTTGATGAGGTGATCCACTCCGTTCTCTGCGGTTGTGGGCGTTACATAAATTCCGAAGACTGCTGTGTTCTTATTCGCCATAGTAATTCTCCTTGAAACGGTTGAGTAACTTACGTGGCCGGGACCCCGGCATCTGGATCAAGCACTGCCTACTGCTTGACGGTCAACTGATTGGTGATCTTGTCGGCACTGCTGACGCTTGCGGCATCGCTTGCCACTTTCTGCTTTTCATCGTCGGACTTGACCGGTCCTTTCAACGTGACCATTCCGTTCAAAGCGATCACTTTGACGTTGTGCGCGTACATAGACAGGTCTTTGTCTGCGACGATTGCCTTGCGCACTGCTTGGGCAAGTTTTCGATCGCTCTGCGCGTTCGTCTGCTTATCTGCAGTCGGCGACTGACCCCTGTTCTGCGCCGAGTTGTCGGGTTGTTGAGCGTGAGTTAATAGGCCAGGGGAGAAGGTCAAGGCAAGCGTGAGGCTTGCCAGGGAAAGTTGACGGGCGATATTCATGAGAGCCTCGGGTTCAAAAAATTGACTACATCGCAACCGTTGGATCGAGCAATCTGACTTCTACGCTGGACTCGATGCAACAGTTTTCACTCGCGAATATTGAAGCAATTCGCGAATATTAAGCGTGTGAGATGGCATGCACCCAAAGTACGTTGCCATCAAAAAAGTCGAATTTTTCTTACAATTTTCCACCAGAGCAGGCAACTCAGACATTCATTTCGAATTTCAAGGTCAGCTTGGATGCAGGGTTTTCAAAGCGCGGGTAGAATCACGCAAGATGCACGACTCAACCAAAATTATTCGTTCTACCCTCACTGGCGTAGCGGCAGGTGAGCCGCTGCATGTAAGCCCCGTCTTCGCTGCGCCGTACCATACGCCTGGCGATCCGGCCAACTCACCGTACAGCTATGCTCGTTCGCACAATCCCACGTGGACGGCGCTTGAACGCGCTCTCGGCCAGATGGAGTCGGGTCAATTCGCAACGGGACACGCGGATGCGGGCAAGAGTTATCGTGCGGCGGCCCTGGTCTTCGCTTCGGGCATGGCTGCGTGCGCGGCGATCTTTGGAGCCGTGCTGCGTCCAGGCGACGTGGCGGTACTTCCGGAGAATGCCTACTTCGCGGCGCGCGTCTTGATGCAGAATTACTTCGTCAAAATGGGCATCATTCTGCGGCTGGCCCCAACTGTGGGCGAGGCACAAGGAGAGCACCTGGAAGGCGCGCGCCTGCTCTGGATCGAGACGCCCAGTAACCCTACCATGGACGTCTGCGACATCGCCGCACTCTGCGAACGAGCGCACCTGGCAGGTGCTCTGGTCGCCGTCGATAACACTACGGCAACACCGCTGGGGCAGCGAACCTTGGCGCTGGGCGCGGATTTTTCGGTTGCCTCCGACACTAAGTCAATGACTGGCCACAGCGACATCCTGCTCGGCCACGTGGCCGCGCGCGATCGTGAACTGCTGCAGAAGATCGAGGAGTGGCGAACGCTGATGGGCGGCGTCCTCGGCCCAATGGAGGCGTGGCTGGCGCTGCGTTCCATCGCTACGCTGCCGCTGCGGCTGGAGCGAAGCTGCGAAAATGCGCAGCGCATCGCCGAGTACCTCGCCACGCGGACGGACGTCGTCCAGAGCGTCCTCTATCCGGGTCTGCCGACTCATCCCGGCCACGTCATCGCAGCGCGCCAGATGAATTACTTCGGTGCGGTGCTAAGCTTCAACCTCGTAGATAAAGCTGCTGCGGAAACATTCCTCGATAAGGCAAAACTGATCACGGAAGCAACCAGTTTTGGTGGCACCTGCACCTGCGCCGAACGCCGCGCGCGCTGGGGTGGTGATGCCGTGCCGGAGGGCTTTATCCGCCTGAGCGCAGGCCTCGAACATATCGACGACTTGATCGCCGACATCGCGCAGGCACTCGATTCGGTGCTTTGATGCCGCTGGTTGACGAAGCGCAAACGTTCCCCCACGAATGGCGGGCGGAAGTGCTCTTGAAGCCGCCGTTGATTTCGCCCGCACGGCAGTTTACTTATCCCCGGCAGGTTGCCGGCGAAGAGGATGCGATGGCGCGAGGCGCGCTCCTCGTCCAGGTTCATCCGGCGCGCGGTGGAACGTTTCTTGCAACCTGTGCACTCGGGTTCAGCGATCCAGCGATGCCTACCGGCATCTTTAGCTGTCCCAATGCTCAAGAGATCTGCGCGGTTGCCGGTGGGTATGCGTACATCTTCGACACGGCTGGACCGGAGCGCTCTAGCCACATTCCGCTCAAGCCCGTCGCAGAGATACTCGTGCTTGTCGAGCACGGCCTTCTGGTCTTCGTCGGCTTCCACGCGATTGTGGCCTGGGGCAGGGAAGGGATCGCCTGGCAAACCGCTCGCCTCAGTTGGGAAGGAATCCGCACCAGCGGAGTCCACGTGGATGCGAGCGGCCCCGCCACACTCCACGGCCTCGGCTGGAATATGCCCACCGACAAAGAGGTCGAGTTTACTGTCGACCTGCGCACAGGGTCACATACCGGCGGCGCATTCTGACAGTCCCTTCTCTGGCGTCAAAGCATAAAAGCTAAGCGTGGCATCGCCTTGCTGGTGGGTTCGAGTTTGCACCAACTCCCCATACCGTGGAGCAAGTGGGGTTTTACTGCTGTGTTCCGCAACGACCAGAGCTCCCTCTGAGAGCATCATTCTTCCACGCGCGCTACCGAGCAAGTGCAGCGTGTTCGCATACTCCGACTCCGCCTCCCACGGTGGGTCGAGATAGGCGATGTCGAGCAGAATGGCGCGGCTCAAATCTCCGCTGTCCTTTGATTTTTGAGCAGCCTTCGCCAGCCGTTCGAGCAGTGCACCGGTGCCGCGTTCCTCGATTGTGTAGCCGCGCGAGATCTGTAACGCTTTCAGATTCGCGCGAATCGCGGCTAGCGCCGACTCCGACTTCTCCGTGAACCACACCTGTTCTGCGCCGCGACTCAACGCCTCGATTCCCACTGCGCCAGTACCGGCGTACAAGTCCACAAAATTACAGTCCGGTATTCGCATCGCGAGAATATTGAAAAGAGTCTCGCGCAGACGGTCGCTGGTGGGGCGCGTTTCAATTCCGCGTGGTGCAAGCAAAGCTCGCGAGCGATAGGTTCCGGCGATGACGCGCATCCCCCTATTATCAACGCCAACCGCGCTTCGATGGCTCTGCCGGCGAACGCATACAATGAAGTAATGCGCGGTTGGAGTTTTTCCGTAGGCCAGTTTTTCGGAGTTGAAGTTCGCATTCATGCGTTCTTCCTCGTCCTGCTTGCAATGTCGATCGCCGCCGGCTCGATCGCCGGTTCGAACGGCGGGCGCATGCTGATGCTATGGCTTCTGCTTCTGCTCGCCGTCGCGGTGCGGGAGTTGGCGCGAGCGCTGGCGGCGGCGTGGAACGGCTTAGAGCTTCGCGGAATCTTGCTTCTACCCACCGGCGGCCTGATGACCTACGCCACGCTTGAAGCCACGGATCGCGCGGCCCAACCAGACATGCAGCGGCGGATGGCTGTGGTCGGCCCTATCGCCAGCATCCTGTTCGGGCTTCTGCTTGCGGCAATCGTGCTCGCCTCCGCCCCTGGCATCAACCTGATCGCACGGCCGTGGATTGCGCCATCGCATCTGTTGCGCGCAGCCGTCTGGCTCAACCTTCTACTCGGCGTGATCAACATCCTGCCCGCTCTGCCACTCGATGGTGGCCGTGTCTTTCGCGGTGGTTCCGCCGATGGGGCGCCCAATGGCAAGGATCGGCGCCAGACGACTGGGTCCGGTGGAAAACTGGGCGCAGGCCTTGGATTTGGATTTGGCGGAGGGCTGGGCCAGTGGATCGCAATCGCGCTGGTGATTGCGGGGGTGGTACTGGCCAACGGGTGGCTCATCATCATGGGCGCCTTCGTTCTCATTGGGGCGCACATGGAGAATCAGGGCCTGCTCGTCCAAAACGATGTCGACACGGTGCGCATGCGCGACGTCATGCTAACGCAGTTCAGCACACTCTCCGCCTCGGATACGCTAGAAGATGCGTTACAGCGCGCGGTCCACACGCTGCAAGATGTTTTTCCCGTGGTGCGCGGAGGGACACTGGTCGGTGCCGTCTCCCGGCAGAACATTCTCGAAGCGCTCGCAACCAGCGGCAACAGCTACGTGCAGGGCGTGATGACCAGAACCTTCCAGACGGCGCTTCCCGACGATTCGCTGGTCAAGACGCTGCGTCGCATCATGGGCGAGGAGGGCGCGCAACTTGTTCCCGTGATGGATGGCGAACGCATCCTGGGCATCGTCACCCCGCAGAATCTCTCGCAGTCGATGGGCCTGCTGAATCAGAGTCGGCGAGTGAAGCGAGTCGAAGAATCCTAGAGCGGTGCGCGGTCCCACTACGGCGAGCTTAACCACGGATCAATGCGGATGATCACAGATCAAGACAAAAAAGACAGGACCGAGCTACTTGCTCCCGGGCTGTATCTGGTAGCCACTCCCATCGGAAACCTTGAGGACATTACCCTGCGCGCGCTGCGGGTGCTGCGCTCGGTCGACAAGATCGCCTGCGAGGACACGCGCCAAACTCAAAAGCTGCTGAACCACTACGACATCCGCACGCCCACCGTCAGCTATCACATGCACAACGAGGCGGGCCGCGCTACCGAACTCGCCGTCCAACTGAAGGCCGGAGCGCGCATTGCCATTGTCAGCGACGCGGGAACGCCGGGTATCGCCGACCCCGGCGGCCAGATCGCCGCTGCAGCCATTGCAGCAGGTGTGCCAGTGTTCCCCGTGCCCGGTGCAAACGCGGCTATCAGCGCACTCATCGCCAGCGGCCTTGCGGGCGAGTCATTCACCTTCCACGGATTTCTACCCGCGAAGGAAGGCCAGCGCCGTACCGCCCTCGAAGCTTTGCGCACGCGTGGAATTGAGAGCCAGGGCTCGCTCATCTTTTACGAAGCCCCGCACCGCATTCTCGATACGCTCTCCGACGTCGAGTCGATTTTTGGTTCCGCACAGCACGTGGTAGTAGCTCGAGAGATCACCAAGCTGCATGAAGAATTCTTGCGCGGAGCAGTCAGCGAAATTCGTACAAAGCTGGCCGGAAGAACCACTGTGCGCGGCGAGATCGTATTGCTGTTCGCGCCTGCCGCAGTTGAATCGACGACGGAAAACCGCGCGGTTAGCATCGCCAAAGAGGTTCGCGAGCTGATGAAAAAAGAGTCGCTGACCGAGAAGGATGCCCTCAAGCTAGTGGCCCGCGCAAGGGGCATCGGAAAAAGCGAAGCCTATCGCGAACTTCAGCGCGAACGCAGCAAATAAACACCCAATTAGCCTGGCAGCAGATCTACTTTCGTCCCTTGACCCGGTCGTAAACATAGCGATCGCTGGTCGTCCCCAACGATTCGTTGTAGAGGCTGGTCGCACCGGCCGCCTCTTTCAGCTCTTCGCCAAACTCATGGATGGCGCGCAGGTGGTCCGCGGTCGCTGGAATTTCCATCTTCGGAGACTTCAGGAACTTCTGGTATCCCTTATCTATCAGCCGCGTAATTTGGCCGCCGAGCAGCCATCCCGGCCTTGCGAGCACCATGGTTGAACCATCGGGAGCGGCCGCGATCTCAGCCGCACACCCATATTTCCTAACCTGAAACGCCTTTACCCCCGCACCTGAACCGTCTTTGGCCGCAGATACATCAAATTGGTGACCGGCGAGGGTTGCAAGTGCGTCGGTAAAACTTGGGATTACGATCTTCTTTGCCATAATTTTAGATACGTTAGACTCAAATTAACTTTCGCACATCCACCGGCCGCCATCAAACGGTATTCCGCGAAACGGTCTAACGTCCGGGCAAACGAAATGGGCGAAAGGCCCGTGCAGAGGGATGAATGCAAAGCACATTGACGAAGGGAATTTTCCGATGATTGCCACGGCCAGGTCGCTTGGAGTGACCCTGCTCGATCGCATCGGCAACACGCCTCTGCTCAGCCTGGAGCGGCTGACGGCGCACCTACCCGGCGTGCAGATCCTTGGCAAGGTCGAGTGGGCGAATCCCGGCGGTTCAATCAAAGATCGCGCCGCCGCCGCGATTGTTCTCGATGCGGAGAAGCGTGGCCTGCTCAAGTTTCACCAGGCCGAAGGGGGCTCCGGCGGCCGTGCCCTGCTCGACGCCACCAGCGGAAATACCGGCATTGCGTACGCCATGCTGGGTGCGGCGCTCGGCTTTCCGGTCACCCTCTGCGTACCGTCCAACGTCTCGCCCGAGCGTAAAAATATTCTCGCAGCCCACGGTGCGACAGTCATCTGGACCGACCCCGCCGACGGCTCTGACGGCGCGATCCGCACGGCACGCGCACTCGCCGCCGCGGAACCTGACCACTACCTCTACGCCGACCAGTATGGCAACGAGCAAAATTGGAAAGCCCATTACCGCACCACGGCTAACGAAATCTGGAAGCAGACAGAGGGTCAGGTAACCCACTTTATCGCTGGACTCGGTACCAGTGGAACATTCATGGGCACCACGCGCCGTCTGCGCGAACTCAACCCCAAGATCAAATGCATCTCCATGCAGCCGGACTCGCCCTTTAACGGATTCGAAGGTCTGAAGCATATGGCGACAGCAATCGTGCCGCCGATTTACGACGCCAAACTCGCCGACGCCAACATCTTCATGGAGACGGAGCGCGCGTACGTGATGGCGAAGGAACTGGGTCGTCGCGATGGATTGCTGGTCGGCGTCTCGGCCGCGGGTGCGGTGGCCGCGTCGTTGCAAGTCGCCGAGCAGGAAGCAAGGGCCGGACGAGAGGCCGTCATAGTAACCATCCTGTGCGACTCGGCGGACAAGTATCTCAGCGAACGTTTCTGGCGAGAGGGGTAATGTTGAAGCTAAGTTATCTGGAATACCGGGCCCTGCGCGCACACGGCGAAGAGACTTATCCGCACGAGTGCTGCGGAGCATTGCTGGGCCATGCCACTCCTGACGGAAATCACGTCTCCCAGACCGTGCGTGCGGGTAACACGCGCAGTGACAGGGCTCACGATCGCTACAACATAGCTCCAGAAGAACTGATCAAGATTCAACGTCATGCGCGCGGGTTAGGGCTCGATATAGTGGGCTTTTACCACTCGCATCCCGACTGCCCGGCGCAATGGTCGAAGACCGACTTTGACGAGGCACACTGGGTCGGCTGCTCCTACATCATCACTCGGGTGAACCATGGCAAGTCCGACGTAACGAATTCGTTCCTGCTGACCGGCATGGGCGAAGACGACAAGCAATTCATCGACGAAGCTGTCGAGATCGAAATGGCTCCAAGCCAAACTGAAAAAGCACAAGCGAAAGGCTAGACATGGACATCCACATTCCCACACCGCTGCGCGCATACACAGGTAGCAAGCAAACGGTCAACGTAACCGGGGCAACAGTCGGTCAGGTTCTCCAGCAATTGACGGACTCATATCCCGAGCTTCGCCAGCATCTTTACACACCCGAAGGCAAGTTGCGGTCGTTCGTCAACATCTACCTCAACGATGACGACATCCGCTACCTGCCAGGGAAGGAGTCCACCCCGATTGAGGAGAGCGACGAGCTTACCATCATCCCTTCGATAGCTGGTGGACGTTATTTCTAACTAATTTCGTTTTTAGGTCACGAATTTGTAACTGACTCTGATCTGGCGCGATTTTGTAACTGGTATCGGCCCATACATGCCGATGGGCGAAGGACAACGAAATGGCAACGGAAACTCCACCCGAAACGCAGCTTCCGAAGCTGACCAACGACGAAATTTCGCGTTACTCGCGCCACCTGATCCTGCCTGAAGTAGGCATGGAGGGCCAGCAAAAGCTGAAGGCAGCGAAGGTTCTTTGCGTCGGCACGGGAGGCTTAGGTGCGCCACTAGCACTGTATCTCGCGGCTGCCGGCGTAGGGACGCTGGGGCTGGTCGACTTCGATACCGTCGATGCCAGCAACCTGCAGCGCCAGATTATCCATTCAACCGCAACCGTCGGTAAACTCAAAGTCGATTCCGCGGAAATAATGCTGAAGGGCCTTAACCCTTACATGAACGTGGTCAAGCACAACACCATGCTGACGAGTGCCAATGCGCTCGAAATCTTCAACGACTACGACGTCATTGCCGACGGCACTGACAACTTCCAGACGCGCTACTTGGTCAACGATGCCTGCGTGTTGCTCGGCAAGCCGAACGCATACGGCTCCATCTTCCGCTTCGAAGGACAGGCCAGCGTCTTCGCCACCAAGGAAGGACCGTGCTACCGCTGCCTCTACCCGGAGCCGCCGCCGCCCGGCCTCGTGCCATCGTGCGCTGAGGGTGGAGTGCTCGGTATTCTGCCCGGTCTTGTAGGCATCATTCAGGCCACTGAAGTCATCAAGCTGATTCTTGGCATCGGCGATTCGCTCGCCGGACGCCTATTGCTTGTTGACGCGCTGAGTATGCAATTCCGCACACTGAAACTGCGCAAAAATCCAGACTGCCCAGTTTGCGGAATACACCCCACGGTTACGGCGCTCATCGATTACGACCAGTTCTGCGGTATCGAGAAGCCTGCCGCAGTAGGCCCGCTTGAAGTTGCGCGCGACAAGGCAGTCGGTGGTGCTCAGGTCATTGACGGAATTCCGCAGATCGCCGTGGAAGAACTGAAGCGCAAGTTAGACGCCAAGGAGGATTTTTTCCTGCTCGACGTACGCGAGCCCCACGAAGTGCCCATTGCCAGCCTCGGGGCGCCGCTGATTCCCGTCGGCGAAATTGAAAAGCGTATCGGCGAACTCGCAGCGCAGAAGGATCGCGAGATTATCGTCCACTGCCGTTCCGGCGCCCGCAGCCAGAAGGCCGCGCTGGTTTTGAAAAACGCCGGATTCACTAACGTCGAAAACTTGGCTGGCGGCATCCTAGCTTGGGCTGACAAGATCGACCCCACGATGCCGAAATACTAGTCAGCCTGAAGGCAAAGAATAAGGGGGCGCAACCTCATGGATGCGCCCCTCATTGCGTCACCGCAACCTATTCGGTTTTGTCGTCGATCGTAAGTATCTGCAGGCAGAGCGGCCGTTCCAGCATAAAGTCAAGCTTGGCCATCGATGCCACAGCCTTCTCCATCGTCGAAGTGAGACATGCTTCGGTGGTAATTACGAATGGCAGACGATTTTTGGGATAACCGGGATGCTGCAGTAGGGAATCAATATTAGCGCCGACCTTGGCAAGCGCACCGGCAATGCCCGCCACGATCCCGGGCCTGTCATCGACCACAAACCGAAGATAATGGGGGGCGAGAAATTCGCCTGTCACCCCGCGCCGCCGCACAGGAAGCTGTACCGCTACCGAGCGCTGCGCCACCGCCAGAATATCCGACATCACGGCAACAGCAGTCGGCTCTCCCCCCGCACCGTGTCCGGAGAAGACAACGTCGCCGCCGAATCTACCCGACGTGACGACCATGTTCTGCGTGCCATGCGACCATGCAATCGGCGATGCGTGCGGCACCAGCATCGGCGCGACACGCGCATGCACAAGCTTTCCATCCAATTGCGCACGCGAGACCTGGCGGATGGTGCAGTTCAGTTCTTTCGCATATGCAAAATCGATAGCCTCAATGGTGGAGATGGTCTGCGTTGCAACCTGGTCGGGGTCAAGCTCCGCATGCATCGCGATTCGCGAGAGGATGCACAGCTTGGCGCGTGCGTCGACACCATCGACATCCGCCGATGGATTGGCCTCCGCATAGCCGAGTCCCTGCGCATCGGCCAGCACTGCCGCGTAGCTCGCGCCCGCCTCCATCCGGCTGAGAATATAGTTGCAGGTGCCGTTGAGGATGCCGCTGATACGCGTGATCTGGTCGCCCGACAACCCTTGCAGCATGCCCGCAATCACCGGAACGCCTCCCGCCACGGCCGCTCCGTGCATGAGTTGCACGTTATGCTTTTCCGCAAGCCGCGACAGCGAGGCCCCGCGGTAAGCGATGAGTTGCTTGTTGGCTGTTACCACTGCTTTGCCAGCCACAAAGCACTTGCGCAGCCATCCCTCAGTAGGAATGAGTCCGCCCGTCAACTCCACCACAATCTCGGCGCCCGAGTTCAGAATGTCGTCGAAGTTCTCCGTCCAAATCACGGAACCGGGAACACATCGCGCCGTGTCGGAAGTCCGCTTGCGTTCCACATCGCGGTTGTAGATGTGTGTTAGCTCAATACCAGAGAATTTCGATTCAGCAAGAACCCGAGCCACTGAACTGCCCACCGTCCCAAAGCCTAGCAGGGCGATCTTCACCGGCGCGGCAGCGGAAATTGAGCCTATCTTGCTACCAATGGTGTTCGAATTTTTTCGAGGTGTTTTGCGCTTGATTGTCATGTCAGTATTCGATCTTATCTGTCTGCGCGCGCCACGCGTTGAAGCTTTCGATCGCTTCGCCGCCCAACAGACGCTTTGTTGGAATTCTGCGTTCATCGAGCGGCCGGCTTACCTCTTCATACAGGAACGAATCGTCGAAGCCAGCCTCCGCAGCATCGCCCGCAGAGTTGCCGTAAAATATCGCTTTGCAACGGGCCCAGTAGAGCGCAGAAAGACACATCGGGCACGGCTCGCAACTTGTGTAGACCACGCATCCAGTAAGTTGAAAGTCGCCAATCGCCGTGCATGCCGCACGGATTGCGACAACCTCTGCATGAGCCGTCGGGTCGTTGGTCGACGTCACCTGGTTCACGCCAATCGCGACGATCTCTCCATCGCGCACGATCACTGCAGCAAACGGACCGCCCAAGCCAGAGACCACGTTCTCCGTAGCCAGTGCGATCGCCTTTCGCATGAAGATGGGATTGCCTTCGATTCGTGGCCTCCGTTGCCGCCGTAGAGCCCGTCAGCACAACGAGCACTTAACCCTTATACTCACGATTTCGATAGCGGATAATAGCGATTATGAGGCGAGCGCGGGGAAACCCGCAAACGACGCGCCACCCGGCCCCACTGCCGGGTGTCCAAAGGAGACTAAAGGACTCATGTACGCAAAAGGTGAACGCTACTACGCTGACTGGTATGACCGTGCAGGCAATCGACGCCGCAAGGCATTTACCACGCCCGAATCTGCAACCGCTTTCGAGGAAACCCGAAAGGCCGAAGCCCACCCAAAAGCCCACGGCGGGGACTCGCCCTCGCCGCAATCCTCGCACCCTTCACTCGCACCCCGTACTGCTGCAATACCCGCTGGTCGGCGAAAACGATCATCGAACTCTACGGCTCCCTCCGACCCTCCGACCTGCTCCCCTTGCACGTCGAAGCCATCAACGCGCGGATCGCGCAATGGCCCTCCGGCTTCACCCGGCAAGTCCGCACCTCGACCACGCGCGGTCTCCTTATCCGGCTCCACCAGGACTACGGTGCTGCCTCAATCTCGCATCGGCTACTCAAAACGCCTGCGCCCCGGCCCCGCAATGTCACGGCGTCCGACCACGAAAGATTCGCCCTCCTCGCTGCGGCCCCGCCCCATCTCCGCTGCTGGATTCTCCTCTGCTCCGACCTTGCCATCCGCTCGGGCACGGCTGCACAAATCAGCCCCGCAAACTACGACTCCCACTCTCACACCCTCACCTTCACCACGAAAAAAGGAGCCCGTCAAACGCTCCCGGTGACGGCTGCACTCGCCACCCTTTTGGACACACCCGGCCTAATGCCGGGTGTGCCCTACGTGGCGCAACTCGGACGGCAAGGCAAGCAACGGGCAAACGTGCTCCGCGCGTCCTTCCGCCGCCTACGCGAAAGTGTCGGCATAACCCGCAAGCTAACGTGCCACGACCTGAGACGCACAACGGCAACGAAAGTCTACGACCTGACCCACGATCTCCGCGCCGTCCAAGCTCTACTCGGTCACGCTGATCTATCTTCAACCCTCTGGTATCTCGATCACCACGCCCGACAAGTGCCCATCGCTACCCTCGAACTCGCAAAACTAAACCCCACAACGGAGGTAATCCAGTGAGACTTACCCTCTCCATTCCCCTCGACAAAACCCCATCGGCAAAGCTGCTCACCGCGCTCCGCGCGGTCGCAGCCGCCGCCCCCAAAAAAGCCGCCCGCAAGTGACCGCCCAGGTCGAACTCCAACCCCAACCCGCCCGCGCACCCCACGATTGCAAGTGCAAGTGGGCCGCGTGGCACGCCACTCAAACCCACAAAGCAGCCGCCGCGCTCGCCCTGTCTCAATGTGACACCGAAACGTGGCGGGAACTCGCAAATAAGCGCATCAATACCACCCACAAACAGGACTCAAAAACCGGAATCCCGCCCCTGAAACCCCACCGCGTACCGCAATATATTGCGGCCATCGCCCGCGCCGTCGCAAGCGGTAGACTCACCGCCGCCCAAGGCAACGGGCTACTCTACGCCGCGCAAATAATGATCTCCCTTATGCGCCGCGAGCAACCCCCACCCCCCACCCCTACCGTCATGGGGTTTACCGC
>JANYLK010000111.1 GCA_025357875.1 Granulicella sp. | reverse complement strand
CGAGCGGAACGTGTTCTTCGGATTGTGCTTCGACAGAACCTTCGTGATCGCCGCAGTCAACGTCGTCTTGCCGTGATCGATGTGCCCGATCGTCCCAACGTTTACATGCGGCTTTGACCGGTCAAACTTTTCCTTGCCCATGATGCTTCTCCATATACTTGAATTTCGTTGACTGCCAATCCTGTGCGCGAGTCATGCTGACCCGCGCGAGTCAATTACTTGTCTTTGCTACCCTGAACCTTGGCGATGATCTCTTCCGACACCGACTTTGGCGCCTCTTCGTATTGCTTGAACTGCATTGAATAGTTCGCGCGTCCCTGGGTCGCTCCGCGCATGTGAGTCGCGTAACCAAACATCGTCGAAAGCGGGACTGTTGCGCGGATGGCTTGGGTGTTGCCTACCATCTCCATGCCTTCGATGCGCCCCCGACGCGAGTTCAGGTCGCCGATGATCGTACCCATATAGTCCTCAGGGACGATAACTTCGACTGCCATCACCGGCTCCAACAGAACTGGCCTGGCCTTACGTGCAGCTTCCTTGAACGCAATTGAGCCCGCAATCTTGAATGCCATTTCGTTCGAATCGACATCGTGATAGCTACCGTCGTACAACGACACCTTGACGTCGACCATCTCGTAGCCGGCAAGCACGCCGCCCTGCATCGCTTCTTGGATACCCTGGTCGATCGGCTTGATGTATTCCTTAGGAATCGTGCCGCCTTTGATGTCGTTCGAGAACTCGTAGCCCTTGCCTGACTCATTTGGCGAAACGCGGATCTTGCAGTGCCCGTAGTTACCCGAACCGCCAGTCTGACGAATGTACTTACCCTCAGCATCAGCGTTCGAACGGATCGTCTCGCGGTAGTTAACCTGAGGCTTGCCGACGTTCGCTTCAACCTTGTATTCACGCATCATGCGGTCGACGATGATCTCAAGGTGCAACTCGCCCATGCCGGCAATGATCGTCTGACCAGAATCGATGTCTGTGCGCACGTTGAACGTGGGATCTTCCTGCGCGAGTTTGGCCAGGGCCATGCCCATCTTTTCCTGATCGGCCTTGGTCTTGGGTTCAACTGCAACCTCAATAACTGGCTTCGGGAAGTCGATGGATTCAAGCACCACCGGATGACGTTCGTTGCAAATTGTGTCGCCGGTGATGAGATTCTTCAGGCCCACGGCCGCGCAGATATCGCCTGCGAGAACTTCGGTGATCTCTTCCCGCTTGTTGGCATGCATCTTCAACAAGCGGCCGATACGCTCCGTCTTGCGAGTACGAGGATTCAGCACCGAGTCGCCGGTCTTGAGCGTGCCCGAGTAGACGCGAATGAAGATAAGCTGGCCGACAAATGGGTCAGTCATGATCTTGAAACCGAGCGCAGAGAGAGGTTCGGTATCTTCTGGCTTTCGCACGATCTCGATAGACATATCCTCGGGATCGTGACCGATCATCGGAGGAATGTCGAGCGGGCTGGGCAGGTAGTCGACGACTGCATCCAGAAGCGTCTGCACACCCTTGTTCTTGAATGCCGAACCGCAAAGCACCGGAAAGATATTCATCGCGATGGTCGCCTTGCGGATCCCGGCCTTGAGTTGAGCTTCGGTCGGCTCTTCGCCTTCAAGGAACATGTTGAGAATCGCGTCGTCCGAGTCGGCTACCGCTTCGATCAGCGCATGACGAGCGATCTTCGCGGTCTCCAGCAGATCGGCGGGAATCTCTTCTACAGAGTACTCGGCACCCATGGTCTCGTCGTGCCAGAGAATCGCCTTCATCGTGACGAGATCGATTACACCAAGGAATTTCGCCTCGGCACCAATCTGGATATTGATTGGCACAGCGCGCGCACCGAGCCGGTCAACGATGGTCGAAGTAGCGTAAACAGCGTCCGCCCCCGCCTTATCCATCTTATTGATGAAGCAAATCCGGGGAACTTTATACTTGGTCGCCTGGCGCCATACAGTTTCAGATTGAGGCTGCACTCCGGCGACCGCATCGAAGCATGCGACCGCGCCATCGAGCACGCGCAGGCTGCGCTCTACCTCGGCAGTGAAGTCCACGTGGCCGGGGGTATCGATGATGTTGATGCGCTGGTCTTTCCAGGTGCAGGTGGTAGCGGCGGAAGTGATCGTGATGCCGCGCTCCTGCTCCTGCTCCATCCAGTCCATGGTCGCAGTGCCTTCGTGCACCTCGCCGATACGGTGTGTGATGCCCGTATAGAACAGGATGCGTTCGGTCGTCGTCGTCTTGCCGGCGTCGATGTGCGCCATAATCCCGATGTTCCGGCAACGATTCAGAGGTATAGTGCGTGCCACAGTGTCAATCTCTATCTGCGAACCAGATCGTTCGCGGTGAAATTACATTGATACAAATATTGCGAAGTTGACTACCAGCGATAGTGAGCAAAAGCCTTGTTGGCCTCGGCCATGCGGTGGACATCTTCCTTCTTCTTCATCGCCGCGCCGCGACCATTCGCAGCATCCAGCAACTCGGCGGTCAACTTCTCCACCATGCCCTTTTCGCCGCGCGCCCGGCCATACGTCACCAGCCAGCGAATGGCGAGTGATGTGCGACGCTCCGGCAGAACTTCGATCGGCACCTGGTAGTTCGCACCACCAACGCGGCGGCTCTTGACTTCAAGCAGCGGTTTGCAATTCTCAATCGCTTTCTTGAAAAGCTTGAGGGCTTCATCGCCACCCTTCTGCTCAAGATTCGTCATCGCGGTATAGAAGATGCCCTGGGCGGTAGACTTCTTGCCCCCCCACATCATGGAGTTGACAAACTTCGTAACCAAGGTCGAACTGTAGACCGGGTCGGGAGCAACTTCACGCTTGGCGATGTAACCTTTTCTAGGCATCTTCTCTCTCTTCTCTTCTTCCCTCAGTGCGGTGACCTCTCACGCGGCTGAGCTTGGTGATCCAAATCCTGTTGCCGCGCGAAGAGATCTCGCTACGGGATGACAACCAAAATTACTTGCCGGCAGCGGCCTTCGGACGCTTGGCACCGTACTTCGAGCGGCTTTGCTTGCGGTTGGCGACGCCGACTGAATCCAGCGATCCGCGAACCACGTGATACCGAACGCCCGGGAGATCCTTCACGCGACCGCCGCGGATGAGCACAATTGAGTGCTCCTGCAGGTTGTGGCCGATGCCTGGGATATATGTCGTGACCTCGATGCCGTTGGTGAGGCGAACACGGGCGACCTTGCGAAGCGCCGAGTTCGGCTTCTTGGGGGTCTGGGTGTAAACGCGGGTGCAAACACCACGGCGCTGGGGCGAGCCCTGAAGCGCGGGGCTGGCAGTCTTGTAACGGGTGGGCGTGCGGCCCTGCTTGACGAGCTGATGGAACGTAGGCACTCGAACTCCTTGAACTGCGGCCAGACGGCCGTTGCTTCGCAAAACAAAACTTTGCAGGCGGAGAGAAGGGCGTCTAGGCACTTTGTGCAGCGTACGCACAAAAGGTTGAGGACACTGGAGTGCCTCACGCGAAGATTTTCCCTTGCTTCCCGTCTGGAACACTCAAATCAGACGAACAACAGTCGACGGTGGCCGAGCGTCCCTTGCTTCCCCTGTCTTGATGACCAGACCTACTGGAAGTTGGAGTTGGCTCCGTTTCGCTGTTCCGTCCCACATAGCCCATCTTTGGACCCCGGCTGGACAAATCACCCGGGAAGAGGGTGTCGCAGGTACGATTGCGAGGATACTGCTCCGCAGCGTATCTGGCTCGTGCGTACTCCTGATGCACAAACCCTGCGGATAACCTGCTTTCAAGTGTATCGCAAACGGCCAAAGGCTGTTCACACACGCCAGCCGCTCCGAGCAACCTGCAACGGCAACGGGTTCCCGATTCACGCGGAACATTCTTAATGTACCAAGAGCCGCCCCCAACGTCAACCGGTTGGCTGACGACTGCGCGGAGCGCCGTTTCGCGGAGGTCCTATCTCCAAACTCCCCATTATTGTATGACAGTTTTAACGAAGACTTTGCGGTGGTAAATCCAGCGCGACTTCACCTTCGTTTCCCCGGATTGGATTGTTTGGAGGAAGATAAGTGTGTTCGGGTCTGCGTGGGGATAGACATACCGCACAACGACCTTCTGCTTTGTGCCATTAGGCAGTGTGACTTCCTTCCGAACCAGCCAATCGTCGTCGCTGCGCTCGACCGTGGAGAACACTCCCTTTGGGCCCTCCGTGGGGTGTCCCATGTCCCACGTGTTCACGGTGAGAGAAGAGGTGGTCTTTTTCCGTCCGGCCCACGTCAGGGTCGTTATGCTGTGCCAAATGTGTTCGCCCGTGACCTGAATGTTGAGGAGCCCCGCGCGAGGTCGCTGGTCCGCGTCGATCGTAGACGTCTCCGGCTGCAGAATCCAGTCGCCATTAAACGCGGGGCCAGCCGGACTTTGATTCTGCGCTTTACCTTGGGACACCAGAAAAAAGGTAAGCAACAGCACGGCCAAAAGCGTCGAGAGAACAGGCAGCCTTCTATACACAATAGTCTCCCAGGATTGAAATAGCCCCAGTGAAGCCATAGGGGTGAAGCGTAGCCGGCGCGGAGTTATTGGTACGCCTCTTTCCGTGACCACTGCGCCCGGAAAGCTCTGTTCGCTAGCTTTTTTGCCGCCATAGGGGTGGTTAGTTTACTTCTTCCTGCAGGCCCACTATCCCAGAGGGCGAGGGGGCAATTCGGGTCACGGGGTCGGGTGCCATTTCGCGTGAAGGCAGAGCCGCGGCTTGCACCGCACATTGCGCGAAGGCTCCTCCTTTCAGTGTCTTCATCCAACCGTCGCATGCTAGCCTTTGGCATGCTCCCTTCGCAGAATCTATCTCGGCCCAGCGTCATCCTGCGTCCGTGGATCGCCGCAGCCGTGTCTGTTCTATGTCTTCACCACGCCGCTTTTGCTCAAACCACGTCCCCGTCAACCGCCCTGACCGGCGTCGCAGTTGATTCGCGCGTCGCGTCCCTAATTGAGTCTCTGAATCAAGTGCGATCGCCAACCTCTGTGGCCATCTCGCCGGACGGCACGAATCTCGCATGGGCGGTCGATGGGCCGCGCGGCTCTGAGTTGCACCTCACCGGTATCGCGCCAGCCGGGTCTTCGCAGGATGGTGCGTGGGAGCGCCTGATCTCGCCCGACAGCATCGGCGATGTCACCAACCGAGAACCCGGCGCATGCACCGGCTCGCATCCAGCATGGTCGCCCGACGGCAAGCAGCTTGCATTTCTGTCCGATTGCTCAAACAGTGATGGACATTGGCAGTCGACTCCGCAGAACAACATCTTCTTGTGGACGCTCGCCGTCAATGGCATGAAGCAGCTGAGCCATCTGCACGGAGCAGTCAGCTCGCTTCAGTGGTCTCCCGACAGCAAATCCATCGGCTTTCTCTATGTAGAAGGTGCCACCCGCCGCGCCGGTGCGCTCGACGCAATGAAGCCATGGTCCGGCGTGGTCGGCGAGGATGGCGTCGAAGTTCAGCGCATCTACGGTGTCGACGTATCGTCTGCTCACCTGAACGCCTTCACCCCTGACAATCTACATGTGTACGAATTTTCCTGGGCGCCCAGTGGCCATGAAATTGCTTTCGTGGGTGCAAATCCCCCAGGCGAGAACAACTGGTGGATCGCAAAACTCTATGTACAGTCGCTGATTTTTGCAGAGAATGACCGCATCCCCGATGGGAAACATATTTGGGATACTTTGGAGACTGTCCCGGCGTCATTGCTCGATCCTGGTGCGGTGTCCGGTCCGCTCCATGGTCTTCAGATCGCCGTGCCGCGCTTCTCCCCCGACGGTAAGCAGATCGCCTTCATTGGCGGCCTCATGTCCGACCAGGGCTCAACTGGTGGCGACGTATACGTCATGCCTTCCACCGGCGGCGAGCCAAAGAACGTCACTCTAAATCGCCCTGCTTCGCCCGCTTACATAGATTGGCGCGACAATCACAACATCCGCATATCCGAACACGTCGGCGGAAGCACCCACATCACAACGCTCGATCTGACTACGGGCAAAGACGTTCCTGGTCTGGACGTCACGTTGCCGGAGACGATCATTGCGGGCAACGATGTGATGAGCGTATCGGCAGCGAGCAACTCGACGAACGTCGCCATGATCCGGCAGTCATTCAATCATCCGCCAGAGGTGTGGGCAGGTCCTATCGACAGCCTGAAGCAGATGACCCACCTCAACGACGCGCTCAAACCTGCGTGGGGCAAGGCTGAATCGATCGACTACACCAATGACGGCTTCCACATCCAGGGATGGCTGATGTATCCAGTGCACTACGATCACTCGAAGAAGTATCCGCTTCTCGTCAGCGTTCACGGAGGCCCATCGAGCGCAATTACGCCGCGCTGGCCGACCGCAGCGTTCGGTGCCGTGCCTTTCTCAGCGCTGGGCTACTTCGTCTTCATGCCAAACCCGCGCGGAAGTTATGGCCAGGGCGAAAAGTTCACGCAGGCCAATATCAAGGACTTCGGCTATGGCGATCTTCGCGACGTGCTTGCCGGCGTGGATGTGGTCGAGAAGCGCTTCCCAATCGACAAGGATCGCGAAGGCGTCACAGGCTGGAGCTATGGCGGTTTCATGACAATGTTCGCGGTGACCCAAACGACGAAGTTCCATGCGGCGGTTGCGGGAGCAGGGATTTCGAACTGGCAGAGTTACTACGGCGAGAACTCGATTGATCAATGGATGGTACCGTTCTTCGGCGGTACGGTTTACGACGACCCTGCAATCTACGCGAAGAGTTCGGCAATCGAATTCATCAAGAAGGTCAAGACGCCGACGCTGGTTGTAGTAGGCGACCGCGACGGCGAATGTCCTGCTCCGCAAAGTTTCGAGTTCTGGCATGCGCTGAAGGCGGAAGGCGTCAAGACGCAGCTCGTAATCTATCCCAACGAAGGGCATCACTTTGTTGATCCAGCGCACCAGCGCGATGTGCTGAAGCGCGCACTCGACTGGTTCGAGGCGGAGATGCCTGCCAAGTAAAACGTCTGCGCTGGAGTGTTTTGGAGCGACATGTCCTGTTCGGTAAACGTCGAATCGGCAATCCTATAGTCCGCTCTCCGCAGGTCGGGTTGCGAACGCGCCGCTGACGAGTCTAAGCGTCTGGTCGAGAACTCAGGCCACTATTTGCGTCCAGTGTTCCCAGCTTCTACACTGGAGCTTGTGAAACTAGCGTCTGCGGTATGACCGTTCAGCTCTGGTTCCGGTTGGACGGGGAGGTTTAATGCGTCGGTTTGTTACGTTGGTGATTCTGCTTCTGTTTTCCATTCCATTCGGTGTGTCGATTTCGGGCTGCTCGAAGAAAGCTGCAGCCGTGTTTTGCAATGGCGGAGACTCCGGCATAACCACCGGCCAGGCCACCACCATTTCCCTGACACCGATTGTCTACGGGATCTCACTCAATTACGCGGAAATCGGGCAGATCAACACGCCCTCCGCGACCGACTGCAAGGGATCCAGTGCTTCGGTGCAGTCCTACACCTACGGCACCACCGACATGACGATTGCCGACGTGCAGCCTAACACTGGCCGGCTATGCGGAGGGACCTGGAATCGCAATACCGGCGGCGGAATTCCCGACTACACTGTTTGCGTCCCGACCAACAAATCCGGGACTGCATCCATCACAGCGAGCGCGGATGGCGTAACCAGTAATCCGTTGCCAATCTTTGTGCATGCCGTGGTAACCAGCATCGTGCTCGGTGGTCCATCGGCAAACTGTGCTACCGACCCAACCACCGCCTGCTGTCCGCTTACGACCGTGGGATCGCCCACGGCGCCGCCTTATCTCGCTACCTCGTGTGTCTCGCAGGGAGAAACGCGCCAGCTTATCGCGCGAATTTACGCGGGCACTGGCTCCAGCCAGACCAATATCAGCTGCCAGGCAGGACATCTCCAGTTCAGTTCGCAGGGAGCCACATCTCAGACTGCGGTATCTCCCGTAGTTAGCATCGATCCTAACGGTGTGGCTACTGCTAATCAGCCCGGGTCAGTACTGATCTCAGCGAATATTTCGAATGCTGCCAGTTCTGCTGGCTTCTTCTCGACGTGTCCACCAGCCAGCATCACGCTGTCCGCTCCCGGCACCACAGCGAAGGGTTCGACCACCGATCCGGTTATCGTGAATCAAAACAATACGCAGCCGCTGTTGGCTACTGCAGTCGATACAAATGGCAAGCCGCTGACCGGGTTGGCGCTGGAATATGTATCCACATCGCCAACAACGATTCCGGCAGGCGCTGGTGCGGTCAATCCTCCACTAGCCGGCGCAACTTCGATCTCCGCAATATGTCAGCCGCCGAGTTGCAATTCTTCTGCGTATAACCAGATTGGACTGAACGGTAATGGCAAGCCCGTTACTTCGAATTCGGTGGACTTCCTCGCGCCGGGCACGAATGGTACGGTGCTGTACATGGCGAGTACGCAGTCCCAATATCTGGTGTCGAGAGACTTTACCCAGACCTCGGCAGCCGCTCCATTTCTGCTTCCATTCATTCCTAATTCGATGATTATCTCCAATGACGGGTCAACCATCTACTTAGGCAGTTCGTCGGGCCTGATGGTGGTGAGTGCCGTCAATACGTTGAGCGTCTCCCGTGCGGATATCTCCCAACCGGGCACCGTGCTTGCGCTCTCGCCGGACGGCAGCGAACTCGTGATCAGTGATCCGGTGAAGCACCTAACAACGCTGGAATCCTCGTCGGGAGGGATTATTTCCACCTACGACGGCGTGGGAACTCGCGCGCAATTTTCCCCCGACAGCCAGACCGTGTACATCGCGGCAGGCAACCAGTTACTTGTGTATTCGGCGTATACCGGCTGGACAAATATTGTGCCGGCCACTCCGGCGGGTACTCCGGTAACTGACGTAGCGGTGACCGTGCCCAGCGTCGGCGCGTATTTCGCGGGACAGAATACCACCGCACGCAGTTATTGCCCGATCAGCACACCCACCGCGACTCCTACGATTGAGAACAATATCTTCTATCCCCCGGCAGACAGTGCCGCAGCATTCACTGACCGGATCGCCGCCACCAATGATGGATTGCATATCCTAGGCGTGACGGTAACGCCGGTACCTACCTTTGAAGATCTGCGCGTTCAGATTCCCTCTGCTAATCCGAACGGGCCATCAGTCAGCGTTGCCTGCCCACTCACCGGCACGCTTACGTTCTCGAATACCGTCACGCCGACGGTTCTCAGTCCGATTACAGCTACAGCAATTACCGGAGTTTTGCCAAGCTCAGACTCCAAAGTTGCATTCGTCACCTACACAGGTTCCGGCGGTGTCCTCCCGGCCTATGCACCTACTTCAACTGGGACGGGAACGACCACCTATATCAAGCTAACGGGCGCGGCGATCGCGCCTATCGCGGGGGTGATCAGCGCGGACAATGCAACGTTCTACGCTGGCACTTCGGGAGACAATCTGGTCCACGTGATCAATCGCAGCACACTTACCGACACGTCGACTCTGGCTCCCAACCTGACCAACCCTGCAGGGGTAACTGTCCCGGTCAACCTCCTGGTCCAGAAGCCACGCAGGACGACTTAGGGCGGTTCTGATGGGTAGCCGTCAAATTTCCTTGATGGTACCCAGGCGGCATTGCTTCCATGCCCGGGGCTACGGCCGCGTCCACTTGAGGGACTGGACGGTGGGTGAGTCGTATCTACATTCGAAATTTCTCGTCAGATATTGCGTGGGTTATGTCGGCAAGATGTGCATGGTTCCACATCATCAACCAAATTATGCTTCAAGGCGCGCAACGTTTCTTGTGGGGAAGTCAGCGTAGACCGGTTACTATCTTGGCAATTATTGCGAAGCATTTCTGACCTACTGAAACGTTATAAATACGCCATGGATTACGGAACTTTTTCCTTTACCCATATTGTCTCGATGACCGTATTCGCGGCCTCAATCAGCCTGCTGGCATGGCGCAATCGCAGAATTTCGGGAATGCAATGGTTTGCAGGTAGCTTGATTGTGGGGCTGATCAAACTGACCTTACAAGGCTTGGAGGGCAAGGTGCCTCCTGTCCTTGGCAGCATGGTGCCGAACGAACTCTACCTGATCGCTTCCCTGATGCAGATGATGGGCTTGCATTGGTTTGTGGTGCGCAGGCCGTTTCGACACAGGTGGCCCTTCGTGGCGGTCGGGCTTGCCTTGGTTGTCTACACCGCAATGTTTCTGGGAAAGATTCCATACAGCGTGAATGTCATCAATCTCCCCAATGTTGTGGTTTGCGCGGCCACTATATGGATGCTTATAAGCAAAGGGCGTGCTGCGGTCTCGCGCGTCACAGCGGTCGTTCTGGGCGGGCAGGCACTGGTGATGGGCTATCGGGCTGGCTGACCAACATGCGTTACACGCATCCGTGGGAGACGGTCCATGCTCAGACCGATCCTCGATGGCTTTATTCGCTTGCCCTGCTCGCTTTTCTCGCCACTTGCCTCGTGATGTGCGATCTCTGGTACCTGGTAACCGAGTTAGGTAAAGTGCTGGCGGAGCAGGCGCGCACCGATTCCCTCACTGGAGCTTTGAATCGCAGAGCCATGGAGGAAATAGTTATTCGCGAGACATTGCGAAGTTTGCGCCATGGTAATCCGCTTTGCACGATCGTGCTGGACGTCGACCACTTCAAACTGCTTAACGACACACGAGGCCATGCCGCTGGAGACTGCGCCTTGCAAGCTTTGGTGCAGCAGGCAAAGATAACGCTGCGAGGCAACGATTTGATTGCGCGCACCGGTGGTGAGGAATTCACCATCCTGCTTCCGGACACTGCGGCGACCGCAGGAACCCTTGCTGCAGAACGGTTGAGAATTGCGATTGAGCAACTCGAAGTGTCGTTTGAGGATGAGTCTTTCCGTTTCACCGTCAGCGCGGGTGTTGCCCAACTCGATCCGTTAGCAGGAAGCTGGGAGAACATGATGCGGCGTGCGGACGCGGCAATGTACGAGGCGAAAGAGAACGGTCGTAACGCGGTTCGCTCCGCTGACGACAGCCGCGATACCAGGCTGGTAAAAGCTGCGCTGCATACTGTGTAAGTGGTTCAAAACCTGAAGCTCTCAGGCGAGGCGCTGTTTGAGGATGGTGCGTGCGATAGCGTCCAGCACTCCGTTGAGGAACTGGACGGACTCGGGCGCGCCGTATCGGCGGGCAATCTCAAGCGACTCATTGATGATAATGGCGCCCGGAGTGTTTGGGTAGGCAAGCATCTCCGCTACCGCAGCACGAAGCAGATTGCGGTCGACCACAGCCATACGTTCCAGTCGCCAGTTCTGCGCATGCGACTCGATGAGGGCGTCGATCTCTGGCTGACGCGCGGCTGCGACTCGGTAGAGATCTTCGGCGAATCCGCGAGTCTCCGCGTCAACGTCGTCGCGGGAAGGCCAGAACAGGGCGCGCACTTCGTCGGGAGTCTGCTTTCCGAGGTCCCCCTGGAAGAGCATCTGCATGGTAAGTTCGCGGGACTTGCGGCGTGTGCCCATAGAAGACTTCAGTTCTCAGTTTCTCCGCGGTTGGGCGGATAGTTTGCGGTGGATGGAGACCATCTCGATGGCGGCAATGGCGGCCTCGAAGCCTTTGTTGCCGGCTTTTACGCCAGCGCGGTCGAGCGCCTGTTCGAGTGTCTCGCAGGTGAGAACGCCGAGCGCGTGGGGAACACCCGTTTCCTGTTGCGATTGGCCAATCCCGCGCGCGACTTCGGTATAGATCGCTTCGTAGTGAGCTGTTTCGCCCCGAATCAGGCAGCCAAGCGTGACGATTGCGTCGCAGCTCTTCGACTTGGCGAGAGCGCGTGCAGCAGAAGGAATTTCCCACGCACCTGGAACGCGGACGATCTGGACATCCGACTGCACTGCACCACTGCGGCGGAGAGCATCGAGCGCCCCTTGCAGCAGTCGGTCGGTGATGACGGCATTCCATCGGGCAACGACGATGGCGAACTTCATTCCCGCGGCCGAAAGATCGCCTTCCACGGCGATCGGCTTGCCGTGGAGTGGATTCTCCGACTCCCAGAAGCCGAGGACAAAGGAGGAGTCGACTGTGACCGTAAAAAGCCGCGAATCCCAATGAGTCGGCGCAACACCGGAGAGCAACTCGGCAACCTCTTCGGTGCGATAGTTGGCGATCATCCATTGCTCGACTACTGAGTGGATCTGATCGAGTTGAGTAACTTCCACGAGTACCGGAGGCACCGCAGGCGGGCGGCCCGCTATGAGCTCAAGGTTGCCAATGGGTGCGAGAAAGGCGCTGCCTCGGCCGGACCCGTCGTTCCAGCTTTTACCGGGTTCGAAGCCCAGGGCTCCGAAGAGGCTGGTGAGCCTATCGAGCGCGGCCGCCGAAGCGACCTGCGTCACCAGCGTAATTCCCTTGATCATATTTCGATTGTATCGTCTGAAGTGTTGCAGACGTTGGTTGAGGAAGATGTCATGAGCTATGAGAATTTGCTAGTAGAGGTTGAGGGTCAGGTGGCGACGGTTACGCTCAATCGCCCAAAGGTGTTGAACGCATTGAACGCAGCGATGATTCGGGAGTTGGATACGATATTCGCCGAGTTGTCGTTGGACAGCGCGGTCCGTGTCATTCTCCTGAGAGGCGCGGGCGGAAAGGCATTCGCCGCAGGTGCTGACATTGGAGAACTTTCGCAGGCGGACGAAGCCTCGGGTGAACAACTCGCTGGAAGCGTACAGCGTGTGTTTCGGCGAATCGAGACCCTTGGCAAGCCAGTAATCGCGTGCATCGACGGCTTCGCACTGGGCGGCGGGTGCGAACTGGCGATGGCCTGCACTTTTCGGTTGGCAAGCGACACGGCAAGGATGGGCCAGCCGGAGATCAAGCTGGGGCTGATTCCGGGGTACGGCGGTTCACAACGACTTCCGCGGCTTGTGGGCCAGGGCATGGCGCTGAAGATGTTGCTAACCGGTGGAATGGTTGATGCGGTGGAGGCTTTGCGGATCGGTTTGGTTGATGAGGTGTCCCCGGCTGGAAGGCTGATGGAGCGGGCGATGGAGCTGGGGCGGCTGATTGCGGGCATGCCGCCTCTGGCGGTCGCGGCGGCGATCGAGTCAGTGGGGCGCGGTGCAGATCTTCCGCTGGACCAAGCCCTCGCGCTCGAGGCGAGGATCTTTGGGCGGCTGTGCGGGACGGAGGACAAACGCGAAGGGACGCAGGCATTTCTGGAGAAGCGCAGCGCTGTATGGATAGGAAAGTGATTGCGAATCCGTTGGGAACTGCATCCTAATGCTTGGTATGCTGTGACCATGCCCTTACCTCCCCAGGCTCCACTCTCTAGCGCGTTTTGCGCGCGATCTTCCTCGTCCCGCGCCGGGTTTGCACGAGCAGCGGCCTCGATTCTTTTTTTTGTGATGCTGTCCCCAATGCTGCTTACTGGATGCAATAGGGCGTCTGCCGGCATCACGACCGCGGCGCCTGCAAGTCCACAGGCGGTGGAATCCGCTCGACGGCAGATGGATCTGATTCCTCCTCCGTCGAAGACGCGATACCTGGCAGTTCACAGCCTGACGAGTTGGGAGAATCCCTACCTTACGGTGCAGGAAAATATGGCGACGTTGCATGTGACCATGGCAGATGCGAATCCGAGCCAACTCGGCACAGGTGGGATGCTGCGACCGGTGGGTGCACGGCGCCAGGACCTGACTGTCCACGTCAGCGACCTGCCTGCAGCGTTGAATGCAATTCCTGAGAACTCGTGGCCCTACGGGCGCGTGGTCGCAGTGGAAGAGGCCCACGATGCTCCCGCCTCAGCACGTCCAAGGATTCGCCGCAACGTTGAGGCAGCCATTAAAACGCTGGGCGATCTGGGCGTCGTAGTGTACGAGTGGAACGATGGCGGACTTCGCTGACTCGGATCTGGATAGCATTCTTGCCGCTCAAGCCATTCCATCCCGCTCCCGCGTATCCTAAAATTGGATCGAAGTATGGCGAGAGCCCGAAGGTGGTGCGATGAGCGAAGCGGAAGTCATGGTGGCGCGGCCAAGGTCTCTGGCCAAAGGATTAGTCGCAGGATTGATTGGCGGGTTGGTGGGCACGCTGGCAAAGACGTTGGCGGAGCGAATGTTTCCGCCCCGCACCCATGGAGAGGCCGAACCTATAGGGACCGCGGCCGAAAAAGTTGCCGGACACCCCTTGGACCCCGACACCCAAGCCATCGCGGGCGAGGCAATCCATTGGGGCTTTGGTGCGGCAGTCGGCGCGGCCTACGGAGTGCTCGCTGAGTATTATCCGGCAGCAACCTCGAAGGAAGGCGCAAGCTTCGGCATGGCATTGGAGGCGTTGACCCATGAGAGCGCTTTGCCGGCGCTGGGCCTTTCCGTTGACCCGGAGGACGAGACCTTGCGGGAGCGCTCCAGCGAGATAACATCGCACGTGGTCTACGGGGTCACAACCGAGACGGTGCGCGGATTCGTCCGCAAGTGGCTTTAGCGGCCACCCAAAGTTTTCTTTGCATACGAACAGCAATTACCGGAATCGGATGTGAGGCCAATCAAGGAACGGCTTTCTATCGCCCTTCCCGCAGCCTGGCCGCAAGCCGCTCAGGTAGCCGAGCCATAAGAATTCGTCCCTGTGTCCCGGTCAGGTCGTAGGGTACACGGTGATAGATAATCTGGCACGCCTCGCTGTCGTACACGGCAAACGCTGCCCGCCAGTCGTAATCACGCGGCTGCCCCACTGAGCCCGGATTGATCAAATTGCGCGTCCCTGTTGGGATCGGCAGCGTCCACGTTTCCGGATCGTTGCGCCCACGATAACGAGGCCGAACCTCATGCCATTCATGCTCCTTCTGTGAGAAGCCACCCTGGATGTGTGTGTGACCGACGAACGTGATTGCGGTAATCATGCCTTGGAGAGGAGCCCAGGCATCGCGCATGCTGAGAATGTATTGGTCCTCGTTCAGCGGCGAGCCGTGCGCGAGCGAAACCTGGGCTTCACCCAGCCTCGGATCGTTGGGCTGGAGCGGACCTTTGGGAAGATCGCGGAGCCACTCGATGTTCTCGCGGGTCAACTGCTCGAATGTCCAGTTGGCGGCGGCACGAGCGGTTGGATTGAACTGGACGGTAGAACTGATGCCGCTGCAGGCACGGTCGTGATTGCCGCGCACCGTCAATGTCGAAATCGGGCGGATCAAGTCCAGCACCTGATTTGGACTCGCGCCGTAGCCCACCATGTCGCCCAGGTTCCAAAGCGCGTCCCATTCCCCGGCAGCCTCCAGCACCGCGGTCAAGGCCTCAAGATTCGCGTGGATGTCGGAAAGGATGAGAGCACGCATGGCAGTTTCAGGTGCATCGAAGCACGAAATCCCAGTCTATCGTACAGGACATTAGTAATTGGGCCGAGTCGTAAGCGGTCTGTCATAGGGAACCACACTTATGGCGGCATGGAAAGAGTTGAAGTCCCGATCGCAGTTGGAGCTTCGATTCGACCCATACCTGGAAATTTATTGCTAACCATCCTCCAATCGAATAGCTTTACCATCGAACTCTTGTGAGGATGAAATATGCAGCTGGGCAAAGCGTTCAGAATAGCTCTAGGATTGGTTACTCTTGCGGTCTACCCAGTCATCCATGCGCAGTCATGGCTAGGGTCGAAGTTCTGCCACAATACAGTCTGAGTTGACAACAGATAGCAGCGGATGGCCAGGTGGCTGCGCCGCCTATAAGCCCAGGACTGGTTGAATCTACTACGGAGAGACGTTCTTGCTGGCAGCACAGGCCATCAGTACTGCGGCGACAATTCTCGCTCACGAGCTTGGCCACGCGTTCGGACTCGCCGATGGCGGTGTAAGTCCGAGTCCCCCAAGCATAATGAACAATCCTTCAAACGCTCTCCCGGTGCTTGTACGGCTCCGGTGATAAATACGTCATCGGTCCGGCAGGCGGACGCAGCGGCCGTTACTAGCTGTACGCAGCAAGCCCAGGATCTTAAGGACAACAGCTTGCTAACTCAAGGCCCCCGAAGACGACATCTGTAAATGACACACCTCTATACTTCTACTATCCAAGCTGTACTTATACGTATTACACAGAAAACTACTATGTAAATGGCAATTTTGATAGCTCTGAACAATACCTGGACACGGTTTCATGCCAATAGCGGAGGGTTTATGACAAAGTTGACTCATCTCACGTTTGTTTCCTTGCTTCTTGCAAGCTGCACTCCGGCGAAGCTCGTACTAAGCCAGAATCAAAGCTCTAAAGCTAGCTGGATAACACCGACAGAGAGACGCACGTTCCTGCGAGAACACGACGGGATCGAGAAGTTAAGCGCAGTGATCGGGGATGTAACATTGCATGATTTTGATGAAATGTGGTCAGGACACAACCTGGAATCTCTCATCTCCAGTAGTGACGTGATAGTCGAAGCCACGATAGAGAAGAATGTCAGTAGTCTGGACGATGACAGATCCGATCGATTGACAGAATACGGTGTACGAACTACGGAAGTTCTCAAAGGGAAAGATCTGCCCAATTTGAGAATCATCTGTCGTGGGGGTGAATTAAAGTTGCCAAATGGGCATAAGGTAATTTCACATACAGCCGTTTGGGATCAATTGCGGGTAGGGGAAACGTACATCTTCTTTCTCAAGCCTGTTGAAAACAGGTATAGGCTTGTTGCTTCAGCACGGAGTGTTTTGGCAGTAAATTCCTCAGACTCTTTAGTACATGTCCTGGACATAGATCCGAAACATGCACTTGATCTGAAAAAGCAAGTTGAGGGAGTGAACTCCTTGAAGGTGAAGTCTGCTATCAAAACCAACAGTCTGAATGCAAAGTAAGCGTGCGCTTTATCTTCACTCAATAGAACGGCAAGACTGTCGCAAGATCGATTCCGTCACAATCCGTAATGGCTTGCCTTAGAGCGAAGCCAGGGGCCGGGCCCGATCGCTCACCATGGTCGGCGCGGACGCCAGCAGTTTCCGCGTATAGGTGTGTTTCGGATTGCGGAATATATCGAGCGTGCCCGCCTGCTCGACGATACGCCCGCTCTGCATCACCGCAATCTGGTCGCCGGGCTGATCACAAGCCTGCGCAACCACGGCTAAGTCGTGCGAGATGAACAGCATCGACAGCCCATACGTCCGGCGCAGTTGCTTCAGCAGCGCCAGAATCTGCGACTGCACTGTGACATCCAGCGCCGTCGTCGGTTCATCGGCAATCAGCAGGCGCGGCCGATTCACAATTGCCATCGCAATCAGAATCCGCTGCCGTTGTCCTCCAGAAAACTGGTGCGGATAGTCACGAGCGCGCCGCTCCGACTCCGGCAAAGCAACCTCGTACATCGCATCGAGCACCAGCCGATCGACCGCCTTTCGAGACAGCTCCGGCTGATGGGCACGGACCGCCTCGGCGATCTGCTCGCCAACGCGCATCACCGGATTCAACGCGGTCATCGGCTCTTGGAAGATCATCGCCACGTCGCTTCCTCGCCGACGTCGCATTTCGCGCTCCGGCAACGCAACCAGATCGACCGGCGCACTCGCAGGCGATCCGAACAGAATTCTGCCCGACACACTCGCCTCCGCCGGAAGCAACCGCAATATCGCCAGCGAAGTTGCCGACTTACCGGAACCAGACTCGCCCACAAGTCCAAGCGTCTCGCCAGCGGCAATGTCGAACGAGATCCCGTGAACAACATTCTGTCCGCCAAATCCAATTGACAGATCCTGCACACTGAGAATCGGGACCCGCAGAATTGAAGGCGCGTCCGTGATCGAGGTTGGCTGTGTGCTCACCAGCTAAATGGTAGAGCAGTTTCCCAGTTTGCAGTCGCCGGAGATATTCTTGGGTGAAACGAGGAACACCTTGATCGCGTCTAAACAAAGCATGAACACGAACAGAACCGGATGCGCCATGCGGAATCCTTCCAGAGTGCCTGGCGCTTCGGGGATCTTCGTGTGCCTAATGACTCTTTGTTGCGCGCCTTCCCTCGCTCAAACGCACAAGATTACCAAGACCGAAAACGTGGTCCGGTCTGTGGGTGTCTACGAGTGGACCGGCGACATGGCAAAGCCCGCCGCCAGTCGCCTAATTCCGGTCTCGCTCTTCATTGAGGGCAAGCTTCGGGACGCTGCGGTCTACCTTGCCAGCCCTGCGCCCTTAGCGCTGCTCTCTGGCGATGTTTACGAGCTACAAAAGTCCGGCATCGCCCTCGGAACCTTTGATATCGCATTCTCGCGCCACCTGGTTACTCCTGAGAATGCAGGTAACACGTACGATGACGGCTGGTTCGGCTACGGCAAGTTCATTCCACTGGCGGCGCAGAAAAAGTCAACCCTGAAGCCTTCCACAACAATTGCCAAGATCAACAGCGTCGACGAAGACGACTCCGCGCCGCACTTCTCGTCAAGATCGGCGACGCCCGGATCTGGGGGAGCGGCCACTCCCGTCCCAGGAACCGCTCCGGCAACCTCGGAGACACCGGCAAATGACCCCGATCGTCCCACCCTCCATCGTTCCTCGGGCAGCTCGAACAAGACCTCCGCCGTGGACAGTACGCCTCCGGACGACGCTGACCGCCCAACCCTCCGCCGCCGCTCGCCTGAAGATGCCAAGAATCCCAAAAATGATCGTCCAAGCGTGACTCCGGTCGCGAATTCTCTGAACGACGACCCCAACCGGCCTCTTCTCCACCGCGGTAAGCCCGTTGGCTCGATGAGCGACGCGGACATTCCGAAGCTTTCCGGACTACCCGGTGACCAGGATCTCCACCAAGTCGTGGCAGTGTCTGATGCCGCGGATCATCCACCGCACGACTTCTCGCGGGCTTGGGATGATGAGAGCGAACATCAGGCCATCCTTGCCAAATTGCAGTCTGCCGCTCGCGCACAACTCGCAATCTACGCGGCTGCCAACACTTCTGCTCCGCCTCCACCAGCAACTCCCAAACCCGCGGCCAGAGCGCACCACACTACAGCCAAGACGACTCCCGCACCGACGCCGCAACCCGAGCCGCTAGGCGATGAGAAGTTGGTCGGCTACACCCTTAGTTATGGTGGCGCGCCAACCTACGTCTACTTTGCCCACACCAATGGTCTGGGCGTGGCGCAACGATTTGTAACCCTCGTCGCCCAAATCAACATGAACGGTGAACCCGAGATCGCTCTGAAGAACATCACCGACGCCGCCCACCTTGACCGTACGCCGAGAATGAAGCTGGTGGACGCAGTGGATGCTGAAGCCTTGAACCGCGCTAGCCTGATGTTCGAGTTACGTGCGCAGAATTCGCGCCAGTTCGCCCTCTATCGCGTGATCGGCGCGCGCGCAGAACAGACGTTTATCACTGGCTCAACTCAATAGATCACGTCCTCAGTTTGTTGCAGGATGGGTCGGCGTCGAAGCTGAAGGTGTTGCCATCGGCGGTGCTCCTGGCTGCCGGTTCCCCTCTTGACGCTGAGGGGCAACGAAGACCGAAGGACGCTTTTCACCACGATGACATGTGCCGCATGAAATGGGGTCGTCCTGGTCACGGTCCGGCAACTGCGTAAGGTACTTATCGTTTAAATCGTTGGTCATCCGAATCATGTACCTGACCTTGTCCTTCCTGCGAACCGCGTCCGACGCAAAATCTGGGTGCTTGGTGACCGGGTCCGGCATGGTATGACAAAACTCGCACTCGGCCCCCAAGTCGCCGGTGTATTGATGCATAATTTTGCGAAGGTCGGTGTTCTCAGGAAGCACCTTAAGGTTTTTCGGCTTATAGGGAGCCATGCCCGCGCCTGGTGTTGGCGGTGGTGCGCTCTGGGCTGACGCGAAAAAGATCGGGATAAGGGTCGCGCTCAGCAGCGACATGGAACAACGAAGAAGTCAGTTCATAGTTCCTGCACCTTAAAGAAAGTTGTTACTTTTTGAGGTCTACGACGTCGTTGCTCGTCTGTCAAGTCCGATTAGTCGGCGATGCCAACATTTGGGACGTCGATGCCAAGAGCCGTGGCCAGCGCTATCTGGTGATCCTGCTCGTCGAGCAGAATTTCGCGGATATGCTCGGCAGTCGCAAACTCGCCCAATTCATCGCACTGCTTCACGCGACGGCGGTAGTTGCGAATGGTATCGTTCTCGTTGTCGAGATCGAAACGCAGCATGTCTTCTGCCTTCTCTGAAGTCTTCACCTGCTTTGGGACGGTTGTCGGCATTCCGCCAAGATAGTCGATCTGGTTGGACAGGATGATTGCGTGAGACAACTCCTCGGCAGCATGCTTCTCGAGTTCTGCGGCAATATTCATATACGCCGCCCCCTTGAGCACCTGCGAGTAGTTGACGTAGGCGATGATTGCCTGGAACTCGCGAGCCAGGTCTTCGTTAAGCAAATCAACAAGTTTTTCGCGCGTGAGGGGGGCAGCAATGGGGCTTACATTTTTGCTTGGCATTTCATCTCCATGTTGATGCGGTCAAAATTTTGCAGAGTATTACTTCCTAACTCAGATGCACCGCGGCGGGATGACGTTCGAGGCGGCAATGTCGCAGAGTATGGTGGCACGCAGATTTTCAGTTTGGGTTGGAAGGAGGTCAGCAAAAGCTTGCCTGGAATGCAAATAATCGTTAGGCATAGCGCGATTTCCTATTTACTATTAGTGTTCCATGTCATTTACCGATTCCCTGTTTGGCAGACCCTTGGCCACGAGTGAAGAACGCGCTGAGCATATCGGCGTCGCAGCCGGAATTCCCATCTTCGGCCTGGATGCCCTCACTTCCGCTGCATACGGACCTGAGACCGCGCTCTCCCTTCTGATCCCCCTGGGACTGATGGGAATTCAGTACATCGTCCCGCTGATCTCGTCAATTCTGATCCTGCTTGTCATCGTTTACTTCAGCTACCGGCAGACCATCGCGGCGTATCCAGGCGGGGGTGGGTCTTACACCGTTGCCACGGAGAATCTTGGAAATGGTGCCGGACTGCTCGCCGCGGCCGCGCTGATGATCGACTATATACTGACCGCGGCAGTCGGAATTTCGGCGGGAGTAGAAGCTGTCGTCTCCGCCCAGCAGTGGCTACTGCCCCATAGATTAATGCTTTGTCTCTTGATCCTGGCGGTGCTGGCCCTGGTGAACATGCGCGGTGTCAAAGACACAGGCGCAGCCTTTATCATTCCCACATTCCTATTCGTCGGAACGCTTATGATCGCCATCGGCGTCGGCGCTTTTCACGTCTTTCAAACCCACGGCCACCCGGTCGCCCACGCAGTCCCGCTGGCTTCACCGACTATCCAACTGATCGGATACTGGCTTCTGCTTAAAGCTTTTTCTAACGGATGCGCCGCGATGACCGGCGTCGAAGCTGTCTCCAACGGCGTTATGGCGTTCCGCGAGCCAAGAACCAAAAATGCCCAGGGCACGCTGAGCATCATCATCGGAATCCTTATTATTCTTCTCTTCGGAACCGCGTGGCTGGCAAAGAAGTACCAGATTATGGCCATGGATCCGACCAACCCTCACTACCAGAGTCTCGTCAGCCTGATCGTTCAGGCTATCTTCGGGCGGGGACTGTTCTATCACGTCACCATGTATTCAGTATTCCTCGCCCTTTGCCTTAGCGCAAACACGGCGTTCGCCGACTTCCCACGTTTAACCCGCGCCATTGCCTTACGCGATTACCTGCCGCACGTGTTCATCCTGCGCGGCCGCCGTCTGCTCTTCTCCCATGGAATTTACGCACTCACCGGCCTGACCGCCATCATCCTCATCATTTTCGGGGGCCGCACCGACCTGCTTATCTCGCTCTACGCAATTGGTGCGTTTCTCGCCTTCACCTTGTCGCAAGCCGGCATGGTCATGCACTGGAAGAAGCAGGAAGGGGTGCACAAGGGACGGAACTGGCACATGTTCGTCAACGGGATTGGGGCCATTGCAACCGGCATCACAACCCTGATCGTGCTGGTCGCCAAGTTCACTTCCGGCGCATGGGTGACAGCGCTTCTCGTCCCCACGCTGATCGTGCTCATGGTCGCCATTAAGCAGCACTACGCGCGGGTCAAAGACGTTGTGCAGATGGGTCCAATCAACCTGAGCAACCTGCTGGAACCGCTGGTCGTAATCCCGATGGCACGTTGGGATCGAATGACCGAGAAGGCACTGCGTTTTGGCGTGTTGCTCTCGAAGGAGATCAAGGTCGTCAACGTGGACTGCGATGACGGCGAGGAATCGCTGTGTAATATCTGGGATTCCAATGTCATCGGGCCAATCCGTGAGAAAGGTCTGTCTGAGCCGGAGTTGATCACGCTCCACTCCACATTTCGCCTGGTCATCTCCCCGCTGATGGACTACATCCT
>JANYLK010000101.1 GCA_025357875.1 Granulicella sp. | reverse complement strand
CCGCACCTGCGACTCACTCACTCCGAAGCTCATCAGTACGGCAATATCCCGCGTCTTCTCCATGACCATCATGGTCAGCGCGATCAGAATATTCAGAGCTGCCACACACACAATCAAAGCCAGCACGATGAACGTCACAATTTGCTCCAGCGCCAGCGCGCGAAACAGCTCGCGATTTTGCTCCATCCAATTCGTAGTCTGAAATCCCGCCCCCGCGGCCTGTTCAATCTCACGACCCACCTCAGCCGCCTTGTACATGTCGTCGACCTTAAAATTAATCGCCGACACCAAATCCGGTTCCGAGAACAACCTCTGCGCATCCCCCAGCCGAACAAACGCATAAGTAGCGTCGTACTGATAGAACCCCGAATTGAATATTCCAGCCACCGTGTACCGCTGATAACGCGGCACCAATCCAAGCGGCGTCAACTCCCCCTGCGGACTAGTCACCAGCACCGTATCCCCCACCTCGGCCCCAATAGCCGCCGCCAAATCCCTCCCAACCACAATCGGAGGCACCGCGGGCGTTCCGCGCTCCTGCGGGGGAAGTGGTGGGTCGTCACATGCAAACATTTCAGCACACGGCTCCAGCGCCTCAGCACTCCCCACCTTCACACTCTGTAACAAGTCCGAAACCGTCCGCTCGTCCGCCGGAATCACGCCTTCCACCTGCGCCCCCCCACTTCTTGCGCCGCGTGAGATCAGCACCTCTTCATACAGCACAGGAGCTGCAGCCTTCACATGCGGCAGCGCCCGCAGCCGCGTCAAAAGCGGCCGCCAGTCCCTGATCCCGTCCCCAGCCGTCCGCATCAGCATTACGTGCGCGGTTGAGCCCACCAGCTTCTCCTGCAAGTCCCGCCGCATCCCATTCGTAATAGCCAGCGCAATAATCAGCGAAGCCACACCAGCCGCCACGCCAATCACGGAGATCGCCGTAATCACACCCACCACCGCCTGCCGCCGCTTCGCCCGCAGATACCGCGCCGCAATGAACAGTTCAAATCGCATCGCCTACCGCACCACGGTCTTAACGGCGGCCATATTCTCGTAGCGGTCGTACACCCGCACCGCGATCACATGCTCCCGTGCATCTGTAACCTGATCGGTTGCATTCAACACAGGCACCGCCGCCACAAAGTCATACCTCTCCTCCAGCGAATCCGACACCCGCCCAACCGGCTCCAGATACTGCCACGGTCCCGCATCCACTGAGTACTCCGCATGCCCGATCGGCGAGGTCGCATCCTTCGCCGTAAACGTCGCATGAATCTTCGCCGCGACACCCGGTACCAGCGTCGCCGTCAGCACCCCAGGCACCGGCGGAGTGGTATCCACCACAAACTCCCCACTAACCCGCTCGCCGGTCAGAGTCTCCGCATCCGTATGCACCGGCGCATCACTCGCCACCACTCTAACCTCGTACCTCCCATCCGGCAGCAGCGCCGAATCGAAGCTCAAAAACTTCTCGCTGATCGTGTCCTTCAGCAGCCGCCAGTTGCGCTCGCCCATACCGCGATACCACACAGCAAACATCAGGTCGTCGCCGTTATCGTCATGCGCAGCCCAGCGCACAGTCACCGCAGTCTTGTCCTTCTGAGCCGTCAGAGGCTGCGCATTAGTATCGGGCACGAACGCCTGCACATTCGCGCCGGTAGCAGGGAAGCTCACCTGCACCGCCTGATTCTGAGGTTGCGCCACACTAGCCGCAACCCGCGCACCCGGCTGCACGACCACCTCATCCACGATGGGCGCCAAATTCTTCTGCAGATAATTCAGCCCCACAGACTGGACCATCCCGTTACCCCGCAGCACCGCCTTCCACTGCGCAAATCGCCCACCCGGAACGGTCACCGTGCCCTGCTTCGACACCGGAGCCCACTCGCTCCAACCCATCAGCGGACTCTCCACGTTCCCGCTCCGCACAAACAAATCGAGTTCGCTCGCAACCGGCAGCAACTCAACCCGCCCCCACTGCGAGTATCCCAGCGCATCGAATACTTCACTGGTATAAGTCGCATTCGCAGACGCCTTGTCCTCCAGGCGAAACACCTTCCCACTGTTACTCGTCCCTACCAGCAATCCGCCCGCTCCCGCAGCGAACGCCGTCCCCTGCGACGCCTCAAGGTGCGCCACATCGGTGAGCCGTCCAGGCATCGCCACATCCACGCGATACACTCGCCCCCGATTTCCCGTAGCCGCCAGCAGACTCCCATCGTGATACGCCAGCGCGTAAACTACATCCTCTTTCAGCGCCACCAGCTTTGCAGGACTTCCATCCGCCGCAATCCGATAGATCTCCGACCCTTCCGGAATTAGGGTATTCGCGGTCGCCGCATTCGCCGACCCAGGCTGCGAAAACGTAATCGTCACTCCAACCGCCCCGGTCACCGGCAGAGGAGGAAGACCCGGACTCTGCACACCCACCGCTGGCCTCGTCCCCACGCCCGCGGCGTACACATTGCCCGCATTATCCATCGCCAGCGCCGTAATCTCCTTCTTCGGCGCAGCATACACCGCAAACGGCGTTGCTCCCGCAGTCCTGGTATCGAATTTGTAGATCACGCCACTGCCGTCACTCCCCGCCCAAAGCATCCCATCGGTCCCCATCAACAGACACCGAATATGTTGATCCACAGTCTTGAACGCAACCTCCGCCTTGCCACCGCCAGCAGGCACTCGATACACCACAGCGGGTACCCCAGCAGCAACGTAAAGATCTCCACCTTTGCCCACAGCATAAACAGCGCCCGCAGCCTGAACCACATCCCATAGATACTTTGGCTTCTCCTCAGTCGTCGCCGAATCGAACACCAGCACCGCGTTGCCTGCTGCAGTCCCCAGCTGATAAACCTTGCCATCCGGAGAAGTAGCAGCGTAAACATGCCCATCCGCCCCAACCCGCAGCGCCTGCACCCCAAGCTCCTTGCCCTCAAAAACCTTCGTAGCCTTGCCATCGGGCGCAACCCGCATCACCACAGCACCACCGGCCGCAGTTCCCCCCATTCCCACGAAGGCATTTCCGGCCGCATCCGCCGCCACCGACCAGACATAATTCCCGCCCGTCTCATACAACAGCACAGTCGCCGGCCCAGCCTCAATCCGCCCGTCGTTCCGGATGGCCACCCCATTCCTCGTCCCACGCTCCATCTCGTCGTACCGCGAGACGGTCCAAAGCTTGGTCCCCTGCGCCCCCGCCACTCCCGCGCCACACCAGCAGGGAAGTGCTCCACTCACCACAACCACCAGCGTCAGAATCCGAAGTCGCATCATCCTCCCCAAAGTCTACCCGCATCAGCAGAAAGAGGCGGAGCCGAAGCCCCGCCCCTTCAAATAACCAGCAGCAGCGAACCTTAGTTCGTCAGTACAGCCCGATACCGTACCTTGCTCTTCTTCACCTTGGCAATCGCCTCGTTCGCCTTGGCCATGGGAAAGCGTTCCGTAATTGCCTTCACTCCATGCCGAGCGGCTACATCAAGCATCTCGTGCAGATCGCGCGGACTTCCAGTCGGACTGCCTGAAATTGCTCTCTGCCCGCCAATCAGCGGAAACGCCTGAATCGAAATTGGCGAGGGCGGCACTCCAACCACGCACATCGTCCCTTTAGGCCGCAGGCTATTAACCAGAGCCTGCCAGTCCTGATCCGCGCTCACCGTCGACAACAGAAAATCGAACGATCCTGCGATCTTTTTCAACGCGCCCATATCACGCGTGTTCACAAAGTGGTCCGCGCCCATCTCCAACGCCTCCGCCTCTTTGTCCTTCGAGGTTGAAAGCGCCGTCACCTCAGCGCCGAAAGCCTTCGCGAACTGCAATCCCAGGTGTCCCAATCCGCCAATCCCCACAATGCCCACCCGCGACGATGGTCTTACACCGTGGTTCCGCAGTGGCGAGTAAACCGTAATCCCCGCACACAGCAGCGGCGCCACATTTTCGCTCTTCAAAATCTCCGGCACAGGAATAGCAAACCGCGAATTCACGCGGATCGCATCGGCATATCCGCCATTCCTACCAACGCAAGTCGGCTGCGCCTGCGCACACAGGTGCTCATCGCCCTGCCTGCACCACTCGCAGATCCCGCAGCTATCGGCCTGCCATCCAATCCCAACCCGATCACCAACCTTGCGGTCCTTTACCTCGGAGCCAATCGCCGTCACCGTCCCCACGATCTCGTGGCCCGGAATAAACGGATACTTGCTGAATCCCCAATCGTTGTCGATCAAGTGAATGTCCGAGTGACAGACCCCACAATGCGAGATACTTACCTCAACTTCATTCGTCTTCAGTTCGCCCGGCTCGTACTTGTACGGCACTAACTGCGCGCCAGCGGCATGCACAGCTAACCCATGTATCTCAATCGTATTCATCGCAGCCTTCATCTCTCTCATCCTTGCGAAACCTTCGTGCTCACGTGTACTTCTGATGCTACAACAGCGCGCCTGTACGCCCTGTGCAACCTAGCGAATGTCCAGCGTCAGTACCTGCGTCCCCGACACCGCATACCCTGTCGCCATCGATCCCGCCTCCACCACGCTCTCACCGGTCAACTGCATCTTCTGCGCGGCCTTCAATGGTTCCAGCACATTCGCCATCGATAGCGGCACCGCCGGCAGCGCCTGCGTATCCAGCCCCGCCTCCGCCGAATGGTCCAGCAAAGTCAGGTAGATGCGGTCGTTCGAGTGCATCCGGTTCATCTGAGCGACTGCGTCCGCCAGCGCAATCGGATGTTGTGCCACTCCCAAAATTACCGGCGTAGTCAAACGATCCAGCGTCGCCCCATCGCTTACAACCACTCGCAGCGGCCCCGGCATCAAGCTGTCCGGAAGCTTCACACTCAGCCGAACTACCCTCGACTCCGCCTGGTAAGGATGCAGCGTTGCTTCCACCTCAAACGTGTCTCCGGCGTGAGCCTCGGTCCGACCCAGTCGCGCGCCTTCCAGCACCGCCGTCCGACGCTCCGGAATCGCCTCCATCCTCAGCCGCAAGCCTGTCACCTCCGGCTGTTCCACCGCGTTGCCATACAAGCGGCTGAACCGGTCATTCACATACAGCGCCGCGGAAATCGCGCCCGAATTCATCTCATTCGGAGACATGATCCCGTGCAGCCGAACTGGCGCCTGACCCTTCAGAGTCAATTCGCCATCCATCCGGTAACTCATCTCCGCGGCCGCGCCATTCGTCCCCGACAAGCTCTGATACACCGACACCAGCATCGCCGAAGGAGTCAGTTGACGGTTGTCCAGCACCTCGAAATGCATCCCGCCCTTCATCGCATTTCCACGCCCCACCTCTGGCAACGGCAATCTGGGACCGGGGCCCTCAACCTGCGCAGAAACACGCTTCATCGCAGCATCGGCGCCGCGTTCCCCATTCATCGCGGTCTCATCGCGATGAGGGGTGTTTTCGAGAATCACATCAACTGACACCGGGATCATCCGCGCATCCACACCAAACCGACCCAGAATCGCCGACGCCCGATCCTCAGTAAATGACCCCACCGTCTCCGTCGTATTAATAATCTTAAAGGCGTTCAGCGGCGAAGCCAGCGTAGCCACAACCTCGGCCTTCGTCATCGGTATCGACACCGGCCCATACTGCGTAATCGGATGTCCGCACGCCAGCAGTCGCGTCGGGTCGACGTACGTCACCGTGCACGTCCCTGAGATGGAAAGATCGCCACGCACCAGTACCGCGCTCACCGCCGAACCTGGAACCAGCGGCTCCGGTTGCCTGGTTCCCGCCGCTGCTGCTCCGCCGAGTCCCGCCACCGGCGTCATTCCGAGAGCGCGAAACTTATCCCCAAATCGCTCCACCGCTTCCTGCGAAAACCCACCAAACACAAGCGCCGTCTCAATCGGCTGTACCACGCCGCCACCCGCTACCGCCTGCGTTGCGCCGAATTGGCTGTCCATCCCCGACTGTTTATTAATCCCCAACTGTTTGTCATTCAGCAGCGAAGCGGAGGAATCTGCTTTTCCACCCCCACCCCCCGCCGCAACCAGCATCCCGCGGGCCTGCCCGTCCCTAACTTCAAACATCTGCTCAATCGGCGTAATCCCGCAGATCGGCTCCTTAGAAAATTGCCCAATCCGGTAGCTCAACGCACCCACAAGCCGCCCGTCTATATACACCGGACTCCCGCTCATCCCCGCAACCACGCCCGTGTACTCCGGCTTCTCGCCCTTCAAACGGCCCAGAATCATATCCTGCCCAGGCCCAATCGCATCCGTCAGCACGCCCAG
>JANYLK010000056.1 GCA_025357875.1 Granulicella sp. | reverse complement strand
CTCTCGTTCGGCCTGAGCTACAGAATTCACTAGAATCCGGTCATCGAATCGCCACGTAACTCCTCGGCCCCCATCGTCTTAGTGAGATGGGGGCCGAGTCTCGTTCACGGAGATAGCGACGAATGCGCATGTGGGCGGACGCGACTCCCCTTGTGTAAACTCTCTCGACAAACAAATTCGGTTACCCGTTCGCTTTCGCAACCCGTTTTCCTTCATAAAGTTGAGGAGAATTAGAAGCTTGCGAATCTTTTGCGGCGGGTGCGACGTCTCTGCCCATAAGTGCCTGTCTCGAGCAGGATCTTAAAAAAGTATCTATTGTTGCAACTATTTCCGTCGATTAGTGTCAATGAGTACTTGAGCAATTGTGGAGCGTTCTTCTCCGAGCTATCACGCGCCGCTTCGACGGATCGAGCGGCCTTTCAACCTGGAAAGGCTTTCATGAAGCGAATCATCTCTTCTTTTCTGGCAATCTTCATTGCCATTTGCATGATCGTCGGCAGTGAACGGCGCGCCTGGGGATATGTCGATCCAGGGTCAGGCCTAATCGCACTTCAGACGATCGCGTCGGTCATGGCGGCGTATGCGTACATGGTCCGCAGGCGCATCATGGCGTTTTTCGCTCGCAAGAAGCAGACGGCTGTTCTGCCGGTCGCCAACAAGACAGGTGATTCTCGCGAAATCGCATGACCTCTGGACTTCCGAACGCCACATTTCGCGATCCGTCCGGTTCGTTGAGCTTTGAAGAAAACCTGGTGATTCGGAAGATTGATCCGTCGGCAAACGCCGACGTGCTCAATTTCTTGAAATCCCGATTTTGCCTTGCCATGCAGGCGCGGGGCGATCTGATCGACGCTGAAATCGATCAATCCACTTCCAGTCTACGTCTCCGCCATCCGAAGATACCCATCCCGACTTACCCTTGGGAGTGGACTCCCGGGCAGTGGCTGGCTGCAGCAAATCTGACTTTGAATCTCTGCGAGGAAGCGCTCGCCGATGGGTGGATACTCAAAGATGCGACCCCACTGAACGTACTCTTCAACGGCGCACATCCTATCTTCGTCGACATTCTCTCCTTCGAACGGCGCGACAAGTATTCGTCCATCTGGCTTGCCTACGGACAATATGTCCGCACCTTCCTGTTGCCGTTGCTGATGGCTCGTAAGTTAAGTTGGCCGCTGTCGCTGAGTCTCTTCAATCGCGATGGATATGAGCCAGCCGACTGCTACGGCGCTCTCGGCTGGAAAGGACGCCTCTCTCGCGATGCCTTCTGGCCTATCACGCTTCCCACCCTGCTTGACCGCCGCAAGAATGCAGATGAGGCCGCCAAGAAACGCCCATCGCGCATCGCCGACCCTGACGTCACCACGGACGTACTCAAGCGCACACTGCGCAATCTGCGCAAGCGCACGCGGCGTGCCGTACAGCAGAACCAGTCTTCTGATTGGAGCCAATATCAAAGCACGCTTACCCATTACAGTGGGGCGGAAAGTCGGGACAAGGTCGATTGGGTTCGCAGTGCGATCGAGACATCGAAACCGGCGCGCGTGCTGGATATAGGCGCCAATACGGGAGAATTCAGCGCGCTCGCTGCCGACATGGGTGCGGAGGTCGTAGCTCTCGAACGCGACATGGCGTCTGCTGACCGAGTTTTCGAGATGGCACGCCAACGCAATCTCACTATCCAGACTATCCACGGGGACATCGCGCGACCCACTCCCGCAGTTGGCTGGCAGAACGCCGAGTCGGTCGCCCTTTTGCCTCGTCTTGAGGGACAGTTCGATATGGTGCTGATGCTTGCTGTCATCCATCACCTGCTGCTGATGGAGCAAATTCCGCTGCCCGCCATTCTCGACCTTTGCCATCGCCTTACGCGGCGTCACCTTGTAATCGAGTGGGTGCCAGTCGCGGATCCCATGTACCAGAGCCTGATGCGCGGCCGCAATTCTCTGTATGGCTCGCTCAGCGAAGCAGACCTACTGGCTGCCTGCACCGGCCGCTTCGAAGTACGCGACAGGCAAGCGCTCGACAACGGTCGTGTCCTGTTTCTCTTTGAGAGAATCGGGTAATGCTGAAGAGACTGTGCCAATGCATTGGAGTCGCGTCCCTGATTCTGGTCGGCAACTACGGCGATCTGCTGGGTGGCGGCGCGGATGTCCGCATGCACACCCCAGATCCGCTGACACGAGTCTGTATGGCGTACATCGCAGATATTTTGCTGGTTGCCCTGCTGCTCTTTATCGTTCTCAGCGTTGCCGCTCGCACTAGGTCCTACCCGTGGGTACGCCTTCTCGCTGCGATCGTCATTCCGCCTTACCTGATCCAGCGCACCCAGTCTTTTTTCCCCTTCGATCTGATCGAAGGCCTCGTTCTGATCATGCTGGTTGTTTGGGCAGGCGTCCTGCTTCTGCTGCTCTTGCGATTCAACAAGTGGTATCGGCGACTGATGCGGGTGGCCAGCGTGGTTGCGGCGTCGCTAATCATCTTCGCGCTCAGCAGCATTGCACAACTACTCTGGGTCGCGCGCTGGAAGCCCGCGCCGAATCAGATCATTGCTACGTGGGAATCTTCGCCACAGCCCGTTCGCCAGCACCCCTTGCTCGTGTGGATTATCTTCGACGAACTCTCGTACGACCAGGTCTTCGAGCATCGCGCACGCAACCTGAACCTACCCAACTTCGACGCCCTCCGCAACCAAAGCACCATCTTCACGGACACACAGCCCGCCGGCTATCACACCGTTAGGATCGTTCCGTCGCTGCTGACAGGTAGGGTGGTCGATGGCATACGTTATAACTTCCACAACCGCCTTTGGGTTCGCCACGAAGACGATCATCGATGGGCTCCGATTGACGGCGCACAGACTGTGTTCGGCGACGCGGAACACGCGGGTTGGCGCACGGCAGCGGTTGGCTGGTACAACCCGTACTGCGCCATCTACGCTGATGCCATTCAGAATTGCTATTGGACCAATCACGATATGTTCGATGGCCTGATGGCGCAGAACGCGACTTTCATGACAAATGTCTATACGCCACTTAAACAAGTGGTGCGAGAACTGAAATCTCCTGCACGCGCCAACCGCGACCTTTGCACGTTCGACGTTCGCCACCGATATCAGACCCACTCCGACCTGCAGCAGCATGCCTTCGAACTCCTGCACACTGATCAAGCGGACTTCATTTTCTTCCACTTCTCGGTTCCTCACAGCCCCAATATCTGGAGCCGAATCCAAGACGACTACACGCAATATTGCGACAGTTCGTATCTCGACAACCTGGCGCTGACTGATCGAGTCCTTGGTCGTGTTCTTACGACGTTGAAGACCTCGCCACGCTGGAGCGACACGACACTCATCGTGCAGGGCGACCATGGATGGCGGATCGACGCGTGGAACTGGCTGCCGGCGTGGACAGAAGAGGACGATGCAGCTTCGCGCGGCGTCTTCGACCAGCGGCCCGCACTCCTCATCCATCAATCTGGCCAGAGCCAGCCCGAAACCGTGGCCACTCCCTGGCCGATCATCCGAATCCACTCAGTCGTCGAGCAAATCCTTCACGGCCAGCCTGTCACCTATTAGCTCGAAGCTTTCACCGACACAGGCTGACTGATCGAAGGAAATACGAATATCATTGGGGAAGCACACACGTGTCTTCCCCAATTCAAATCACGCGCGAGTCGCATTGGCCGATTGATCCTATGGAGTCCCAGGGTGAGCGGGCGCAGGCAGATACGCAAAAGCTTCCCAGCCTGCATGACTTCTTCTCGCCGGGCGGGGTGCTCTCGCGCTCGGGTTTAGCATTCGAGCACCGCAAAGGCCAGTATGAAATGGCACGCGCGATTGAGAAAGCCTTCGCAGATAAGCGACACTTGATCGTAGAGGCAGGCACCGGCACGGGCAAGACGCTTGCGTACCTGCTACCCGCTTTGCGCATGGCTCGAGAACGTCAGCAGCGGATTATCATCTCCACCGGCACGAAAAATCTTCAGGAGCAACTTTTCTTCAAGGATGTGCCGTTCCTCGAGAGCATTCTGGGGCCGCTGAAGGTTTGTTACATGAAAGGGCGCGGCAACTACCTTTGCAAACATAAGCTGTACGCGCTGCGCGATTCGCCATTGTTGACGGGACTCGAAGAAGTTTCGCAATTCCACGCCATCGCCGCGTGGGAGAAAACGACCGCGACCGGTGACCGCGCGGAGATTGATTCACTTCCAGAATCCTCCGCGCTGTGGCCGAAGATCGACGCGCGCGGAGAAGCATGCCTCGGCCAGACTTGTCCGGACTGGGAGAACTGCTTCATTACTGCGATGCGACGAAAAGCGCTTGAGTCGGACATTATCATCGTCAACCACCATCTTTTCTTCGCCGATATGTCGATCAAGTTGCAAGCGGGTGCGTCCGCCGACGCGGGCGTTCTTCCGGCAGCTGGCGCGGTCATCTTCGACGAGGCGCACGAACTGGAGGAGACCGCTAGTAATTATTTTGGCATTGGCCTTAGCACGCAGCGTTTCGATGAGCTTGCCCGCGACGTCGAGACGATGCTGCGCGCGAAGCAGGCTTCCACTTCGTCGATCGAAAGCGCAACCTCTACTCTTCGCGATCGCGCGCGAATGTTTTTCGCGGCACTGCCCACTGGCGCGGATCTGAACTTCGGCCTTGGACGCATGCCCTTCGAGCGACGTGCAGATTTCCTCGAAGAAAGCGGCGACACTTATACCGGCGCGCTCAACGCGCTAACGCGTCTTGAAGGCGAGTTGGAGAGACTGAAAGACGTGGATGAGGCTCCGGGTCTGCGCAAGCGTACTGCGGACATCGCTACTCATCTGAAGTTTTTGCTCGAGTCCCAAGACCCCAACACGGTCTTCTGGATCGAACGCAGGGCGGCCGGAGGAGTTCGCAACCTTGCTCGCGGCGTTGGCCATGCGAGCCACCACACTCACCTGCAGGCCACGCCCATCGATGTTTCGCAGCTTCTTTCCGCGGCGTTATTCGAAGCGTACAGCTCGGTCGTGCTTACCTCGGCGACGCTTACGGTCGTCTCAGGTGCGACGTCCTCAGGTACCGGAGGCTCGGGGTTCGAGCACATCTCGAAACGCCTCGGCCTGGTAATGGCGCGCGAGTTGGTGGTCCCATCGCACTTCAACTATCCGAGGCAGGCGTTGCTTTACCTTCCGCCGGGTATGCCCGACCCGCGTGAGCCAGAATTCTTCGTGCAGGCCGCTGAGCGCACCCGCCGCATGCTGGAAATAACGCGGGGCCGCGCCTTTTGCCTCTTCACCAGCTACGCTCAAATGCGCGCCATGCATGAGCGGCTCTCCGCCGAACTGCCGTATCCGCTGCTGCTTCAAGGCACTGCTCCACGCAACATCCTGCTCGAGGAATTCCGCGACACGCCCGGTGCGGTACTCTTCGGCACATCGAGCTTCTGGCAAGGCGTCGACGTGCAGGGCGAACAGCTTAGCTGCGTGATCATCGATCGCCTACCCTTCGCCGTTCCATCAGACCCCGTGGTAAAGGCTCGCATGGACGCGATCACTACCGCGGGCGGCAACGCCTTCTTCGACTACCAGGTACCCAGCGCGGTGATCACCCTGAAGCAGGGGTTCGGCCGGCTCATTCGTTCACTGAAAGATCGAGGCGTACTAATGCTGCTTGACCCGCGCATCCAGCGCCAACGCTACGGCCAGATATTCCTCGATTCGCTGCCACCCTACCGCGTAACCCAATCCATCGAAGACGTCGAAGCCTTCTTCCACTCCTGACCTGCATCAGTTCGCCGCACGCGATTGCGTCCGCGAAAAGCGGGTGGGCCTCAGACTCGTCGGGCAAAGGAAAGGGCCGGTCACGACCCCTTAGGATCTTGCCGGCCAATTCTTTGGATATTGAGTTGAGTTAGTCGATCGCGATCGGCACAACAAACTGCCGAGTCGCTGCCGGTTGGGTACTTCCGTTACCGAGATATGAGGCAGTGACGGTCACAGTTTGCGGCCCGGTAGGAATCGGGGTGTAGAAGTTCACCTGGTTGCCACCGCATCCGCTCATGACCGCGCCAATTGCAGTAAATGCAATCAGCATCCACAGCGCCCTGCTCAGTCTACGTCGACGACGTACACAGAAGGCGAGGAAGCCAAACGGAAGGAACGCCAACACTGTCTTACTCGTCGACATCCGCACCTGGCTTGTCTTGAAGCCCAGGGGCAGGGTTGCGGGGGTCTGGATAGCAACTACAGTAGCCGCCGTGGATGCAGTGTTCGTGCAGGCCGGGGTTGATGTCGTTGCGAAGCAAACGGTGGTCGGAGTCATAAAGCAACTGACGTAACTTGGATTCTGTGTCTGGCAAGTAAGGTTCACGGTGCCCGTGAAGCCGAGGACCGCGTTGACGAACAGCACCGCAGTCTCCGGAGCGGCAGTGGATTGGTTGGGAGCCGCAAGCAGCCCATTGCCGCTTGGTACAACCCCCGGAATGACGACAACCGGACCCGTGGTAGAGGTCAAGGTGAAGTCGGGAAAGTCCACTACGAGGCAGTTGGAGGTCACTGCCGACGGGATGCAGGTTGGTCCGGTGACGGACGGGACCACTTGAGAAGCCAGGAAGTTACTATCACCGCTGTAAGCGAAGCTATATTGGTGAATTCCGGCCGGCGATCCTGGTGTGGTCTGATTTGGAAGGAAGGATCCAACACCCACTGTCAGGGGAACGACGAGCGTAGTTGGTGCCGCAGCCTGTCCATATCCAGTCGCAGTGATCGGGGTAAAGTTGTCCGTCACGGTAACGCTTCCGGATGGGACCCCTTTGCCCGAAGGAACTGTTGTACCGACCGAGATGGACAAGCCGGCGGCAGGCACGCCACCGGTAATTGTCGTAACCGTTCCAATCGGAGTGGTGGGAGTGCTCCCCGTCGCGGCCGTTGATAGGGTTAAGGTTCCGGTTCCGATGGCGTTGATCTTCGTGCCGTTGGCGATGGTGGAACCGGAGAGTAATTCGCCGATCAACAGCCCAGCTGTACTGGAAACGGACGTAACCGATGTGCTTCCGGCGGTAGTGATTCCAGTGAAGGTAGCTGTGGTTGCAAGGACCTGGGTCACGGTAGGCGATATGCCGATGCCTGTCGGGGCCTTTGTAATGGTCAGGGTGCTGGGAGCCGCAGTAACCGTGTAGTTGCCAATGTCGTTGGCTACCACAGTTGGAACCACCGAGTACGCACGTACGTCGAGAATTGACGACGAGATGGGAGAGAATGTGCCGCTAAAGTGGCTCTTGGTCTCTCCGTTGACGGCTCCGGTGACGACTGCATTGGCGCCATAGGTGATGTCCGGAGCTCCATACTGTGCGCTGAAATTCGGAATTGCGTACGTGAGTGGCGCCTTGTTTTCCGTAACAATGGCTGGACCACCGCTGGAGAAGACGGAAGCCGGTAGGCCGTAAGCACATGCCCCCGTGCCACTGAACGAGACGTCTACGTTGTAGTTGCCAACCGGAGTGGTAGCGTTCGCGGCGCTGCCGAACGAGTAGGTGACGGGACTCGCCGGGGTTGGAGTAACAGTACCTGTGATTACGGGAGGTGCGCCCCCGTAAATAAAAGTAAGCTGCGCGGCTGTGGACGTAACCGTTGCGGTGACAGGGATTCCCGGCACGATCACCAAAAGCGGGGTGGCCGGTGTGGCGCTATTAAGGGTATCGCCGGTGTAGTTTGCGTTGACGGTGTATTGCAGGCCTTGGGCGAGGGTAGGCAATTGGAAGGATGCGGTCCCTGTTCCGTTCAGCGCCACAGTCTGTGTGCCACCCGCTCCGCAGTTGTTGACGTTCTTGTTTTTGGTGTTGATCGTATAAGTGAAAGTGACGCTTCCGGTTGGGGTATTGCCTAGGATATGAGGCTGGGTGACGGTCGCTGTAACCGTCGCCGTTGCTCCCGTTGTTGGCGTCGTGCCTGTGGAGTAAGCCGCGGAGAGAACAACGTTGGCCTCAGGTTGTGCACCGTCTGCCGTCAAGGCAAGAGTTTGGGATCCGCCGTTCACTTTGACATTTTCGGTTTGGCCGTTATTGATTGTTGGGGTGAAGGTCGGCAAAATCGTGCAGGTTGCTCCTGCAGGCAAAGCGCCGGTGCATGTATTGGAAAGACCGAAGGCCGCATTAGTGGCGCCCGACACTGCCGTAAAAGGCGTAGTGAGCGTGATCGCCGCGTTTCCTATGTTGGTGACGGTCAGGGGGCAACCGCCGCCGGTGGTACCGACGTTGAATCCATCCGCGAACACCGTATTTGAGCACAAAGGTTGCGCCGCGGTGGACAGACTCTGCGGCACGTTGCCGAAGTTGATGACCGAATTCTGCCGATTGTTATACAGGATCTGCTTGTTGCCCGTATCAGCAACATACAAGTTCCCGTTTGCGTCCAACGCAAGGCCACCAGGAGCGTTGACACCTGGGAAGTTCAGCGCGAACGGAACTGCAGAAGCTCCTGATCCTGATGGAATCTCGATCACGCTGTTGGTTGACGAATCCGAGACGTAGACGTTCCCGGCTGCATCCACCGCGACACCCGACGGAGAATTGAGTCCCGCGCCGACGACCTTTGGAAAGACAGCAGTTGGAACAGTGGCGAGATCGCCGCCTCCAGGCGGCAGCACCACGATTGCGCCGCCGGCAGCATTGGGGTCAGCAACATAAATGTTTCCCAGTGAATCTACCGCAACCCCGACCGGATTAGAGAACTGCGGTGCGCCCGGATAGTTCAACAATGCAACCGCGCCGCCAAGCGCGATGTTGGAGGTGATTTCCACGACAGCGGCGTTCCCAGTGTCGGCGACGTACACGTTGTTCCATTTATCTACCGCGAGGCCCTGTGGCTTCTTGAAGGCATACTGCGGCGGAGCAGACGTGGGGTCTCCAGGAATCCAGACGTTATTGCCAAGTACAGTCGCGATGCCGGTCGCTTGGTTCACTTGCAAAACGCGATTGTTGCCAGTATCGGAGATGTACACATTGTTCGCAGAATCGAGGGCGACTCCCATCGGGCCGCTTAGCGTAGTCGGGGTGACCCCTGTAAAAGTCAGGTTGGATTGGGTACCGCCTGCAGGTTCCTTCACAATCCGGTTGTTCGTGGGATCAGCGATATAAAGGTCGCCTGCCGGTGAGATGGCTATGCCTGCAGTTGTACCCAGACCGGTCGCTGCGATCGGCGTGGCTGCCCCGCCGTCAATCGCCAGCTGGCCACCGGTGCCGATACCGTAGAGCTGGAAGTTGTAGACCGATTTATTTGCCGTAGTGACCACCAACTGCGACTGCCGGACACCGGGTGCCTGCGGAGTGAACTTCACGTAGACTAGGCAGTCATAGTCGGTTACGGTTGTCGGTGTGGGATACAGCCCAAATTGGGTGCAAGTGGGAAGGCCGGACCACAACTGGAAGTTTGCTGTAGTCGTCGTGTTCCCGTAGGCACCGCCGCCGACGAGGGAGCCCAGAGGGAATTCAGGGGTTGTGACGTCGATTGTGAAGTCGGAAGTTCCGGGCGCGATCGAAAATGCAGTGGTTGTATTTCCGGTTGCAGGGCCATCCGGGACTGCGCCGCCGATTTGGGGAGGATTGTTCGAATTGAAGTGGACCTGAATTGCCTGAGTAATCGGCGTGGCTGTGGCTACGGCCGTAGGTGGGAATATGTTGCCATTCACCAGTTCCCGCTCCAGCTGTTCGCCAGGATCACCCACGTAGATGTTGGCAAGACCGTCGGATACGGTGTTGAAGTTTCCGCCCGTAAAGAACGCCACTACGGCCGGGCAGCCATCTCCCTGCGGATCGTACGTTTGTGGTCCACCGGTAAAAGCGATCCTTGAGGACGTGCTGCCGTAGACGCAGTAATAAGGGTTGGAGAAGGAAGCCGGTGAAGTGTTGATCGGGGCGATATTTCCCGTAGCCCGCTTACTCGCAAGAATTAACGTCGCGAGTGAGGTGTATTGGTCGATGCGGTTCAATTCAGGGTAATGGTTGTCCATGAACCAGAAGGTGCCAAAGTTGTCGGGAAGAAGCGAACTTGGACGTATATCGAAGGCTCCGTTTAACGCTGGCAATACATCAGGGAAAATACTGAGGAGAGGGCTGGAGACGGTTGGATTATTGATAGCAATGTAAGAATTCCCGTAAGTTAGCGGCAACTCTGGCGGCGTATTCCCGGGAGTGGATGAGTTCGGGCCATACGTACCCGCCAGTGCGGGGGCTTCGGCCGTGAGGAGATTAGTCAAAGGAGCGCCGCCGGCATAGGCTGCAGCCGCGTAGATTCCCGGAGGCCCGGTGCCGCCACCAGTTCCGTTCAATTGGTAGATGTTGCCATACGCGTCGGTTTCAGCTTCTTTGTATTGGCTATTGTAGACCAGCGCGTTGACTGGGCCGTTGATACCGGTGTTGAGGGTCGACGTCGTCGGAAATGTCGGGCACGGTACGGTCAGGGCCGCATTGCAGTTGGTAATGGACCGAATGAATCCAGGTTGCACGCTGTACTGGAAGAACGTCTGGGCAGTCGCCTGGGTGTTGATCACACGCACGGTCGAGTTCAACACATCGGCAACGTAGATATTGCCAGCGCTGTCGAGAGTCAGCAGCGCGGGTCCGTGGAGCTGCCCGCTCTGAAATGCCAGAACATTGTCGACGTTGCCCTGCGTTCCTGAGCAGCTGCTGGTATTCATGCCGGAAACAGTTCCGGCAACGTGATACACATATCCGGGCTGCACTACCCCGCCGGAGTTCGCGACTCCGCCCGGATTTTCAAGCTTGATGAAGTTCGCCACCTGCGTTCCGCCCCGGTAGATGACGGAAACCGACGCTGTCGTGACGTCGTCGAAGTAGACGTTGCCGTAGGCATCTACCGCAATTCCTTCGACCTTGTTGCCGATTGGAGCGCCTACCGCTGGAACGCCATCCGCGCAGCCTGAGGTTCGCAAAGTGCAGGTCGCACCGGTGCAGCCCTTGGGGGTGACGCCCGCGATGGTGTTGATGACCCCGGTTTGAGCATTGACTTCGCGAATGATAAAGTTTGCGGTATCGGTGATGTAGACGTTTCCGACCGAGTCGACCGCCATTGCGAATGGATTGTTCATTACCGCCGCCCCCGTTTTATTCGCGAGCGACGTTGTGGCAGGAACACCTTCCCCAAAGTAGCCAATTGCCACCGACGTCGTAGTGCCGACGAACTGGGGGGTTCCCGCAATCGTTTGGACGGTATATGGAACCAGCAACGGAGCGATGCCGCTATTGGCGGCAAAAGCAACTCCGACTGCGGCCACCGAGTAGAACGTGGCGACAGTCAACTGCAAGAGCGTTCGCGTCAAGACAACTTGTTTACGGAAAAACATCGCGGTCACCTGATCCTTGATAAGTGCATCTGCGGGCTGGCGAATTGAGCTGAAAGGCGCACAATTGCCGGCTGATTCCCTGGCTGATTTCCCATGGGAAACGGTTTCCAAAAATAAGCGGCATAATACGTCGTGGCTTGAAAGACTTGCAAGATAAATCTTCGCAGCATCTGGTCGGCTCTTCGGATACCGGCGCGTAAGGCCAAAAAGGAAGAGTTGCCCGCTTCATCTCGAGCGGCAATAGCGCGGTTTCGTTCGGTGAGGATTTCAGACTCCAGGGCTGCCGTGTCCGGGTTTGCAGATTCACCGGCCTTCTTAACGGCCGATCCGGAGCTCGCCACTTTGCATGGGAAACAAATTCAGTGTTGAAACTGGACAAAAACAAAGTAGCATGTTGCAGGAAGCTTTGAACACATAAATCTTCTGCGAACTCGATGCCCCGCTCGAGATTCGGACCCGCGTGGGTCAACGGGTTCGTCATGTCAGTTTCAACGGAAAAACATTTTCTTATTGACAATTACCCCTATAAACAAATACTTTTTTCGCGTTCCGGCTCACCAGTAATTTCAGGTTTCAAGCACCGGCGCAAGGTCATTGGTGGATGCATTTGCCGAAAATAATCGGCATCCCAGCCAACGCCTTCCAGCGCAAATCAGATGGAGCAAAACTATGTATCGCAACTCGTCAGTTGGGTCTTTGCCGCTCGGGCTCTCACGCCGTCTTCTCACACAATGCTGCAACTCGTTCCTCGTCAGCCTTGTTGTGTTCTGCGGCTTCGCGCTCTTCGGCAGCTTCGCACTGCATGCGCAAAGTACCGCTGGCGGCGGGATCCAGGGTACCGTCACCGATCCCAGCGGCGCAGCAATTGCCAAAGCGACGGTAACGGCCACCAATACCGATACCGGGGTTCAAAGATCAACTCTGACCAGCGGCGCGGGGACCTATACGCTTCAACCTTTGCAGCCCGGTCCATACAACGTTGAAGTCACCGCCAAAGGATTTGAACGTCTGCTGCAGGAGAATGTGACCGTAGACAACGCCTCGGTTCTGGGATTGCCGTTGAAGTTGACGGTCGGAGGCGAGAACACGACGGTCACCGTCACCGACGCTCCGGCGATGTTGAATACAACGGACGCGACATTGGGCGGGACCATCGAGAATGAACTGTATTCCTCGCTTCCGCTGTCCATGAATGGTGGACCCCGCGATCCGACGGCCTTCCAGTACCTGATGCCCGGGGTGCAGGAGAATCCCGCCAACAACTCCGGTACTGGCGCCAATAACGGAAACTCGGGAATCTATGGAGGAAGCAGCGCTACTAACCTCAACGAAAACTACCTTGAGGGTATGTCCGTAACCAACGTGGCGCAGCAGGGCAGCAGCAATCCCATTTCGAGTGCCGTGTCGGTCGATGCGGTTGATCAATTCTCCGTCGCAACCAGCGGCGCCTCCGCATCATTTGGTGGTGCTGGGAGCACCAACTACACCATCAAGTCCGGCGGAAACCAGTTCCACGGCACTGTCTTCGACTTCATCAGAAACACCATGTTCGACACTTGGGGATACTTCTCCAAGGTCCCTTCATCCAGCGGCATCGCCGTAAAACCCGGTGAGCATCAGAATTCCTATGGCGGCTCTATCGGCGGCCCCATCCTGAGGGACAAGCTCTTCTTCTTCGCCAGCTATGAAGGTTTCCACTACACCAACATCAGCAATACGCCGCAGTACATCACCATACCCACGCTTCAGGAGCGTACTGGAAATTTCACCGACGTCCTGGGTACAGCTCGGCCCAGCATTTATAACCCCATTACCGGCTCTTACGGATCAAATCAGCCGTTCCAGGGAATGTTGAATGGCGTGCCGACTTACAACGTAATCGATCCTCAGTACATCTCCAGCATTTCAAACTATCTGCAGAGCGCGCTTCCGCAGCCAACCAATCTCTCTACCTTCAACAACTATCTCGCTAGCCTGCCCCAGGCAAACGCGGACTACAGTGTCGACGCCAAGATCGATTACACGATCAACCAACGCAACAAGTTCTCGCTGACCGGAGTCGGTGGCAACATCGGATACGGTGGCCAACCTTTCTATAGCACCCAGAGCCAGTTGAGGGTGCCCTATGCTGCGGGACAGTTCACCAATCAGAAAACCGCATCGGCCGTCTTCTCCTACGTTTACATCGCCTCGCAGTCCCTCATCAACTCGCTCAAGTATTTGTATAGCCGCAATTGGGGTGAAGGTTTTTCGCTTACGGCCAACCGGACCAATCCCTCAATGCCAGCGCCTCAGAATAGCGGGTGCCCTCCGGGCAATGAGAATGCCTGCGCCGCCGGCATCAACAATCTGCCTCCCGGCGGGGCTTCGGAAAACATGCCGTCTGTAACCTTCACGCAGTCGAATGGCCCCACTTCTCCCTCCAACTGGGCGTCAACCTCAAGCACGGGCCCCGTAGCCACCAACACCTACGAAGCGCAGGACGAACTCCAGTGGATCAAGGGCCGCCACAATATCAAGTTTGGTGCAGTCATCGAATGGCTGCAGACGAATGGCGGAAGTTTCGGAGGGTACAGCCAATCGCTAGGCCTGACCTACAACTCCAACAGCACCCAGTATTGCGTGCAGAACTCGGGGACAACACAGGCGACATGCCCGGACCATTTGGATGGCGACGCCTATGCAAGCTATCTTGTCGGTGCGGTCTATGGCTGGAGCGTCAAAACCCAGGACATCGTGGACGTCGGAGGACGATTCAGACAGCCAGCGCTCTACGTTCAGGACAACTGGCAGGCAAGCCCCAAGCTGACCCTGAACGTCGGAATTCGTTATGACTACCTGCAGCCATACCACGAAGTCAAGGACCGGATCTCGTTCCTGAATGTCAATAAGACTAATCCCATTACCGGCACCCCCGGAGTTCTGGAGTACGCCGGATTCCCAAATGCAGCCAACTTCCCTGCGATCGCGGCAAGTGGTGCAATCCCGGGTCAGACGTCTGATCAGCTCTTAGCCAAATACTCACCTTACATCTGCCACTGCACTACTCCGGTTAGGCCCTACAACAAGAACTTCGAACCGCGGTTGGGCTTTGCTTATGCATATACGCCCTCGGTAGTCTTCGCCGGCGCCTTCTCCATCAACCTCACCCGCGCAGGTGGCGCAGGCGGCGGTTCAGGAGCCACGGCCGGTACCGGTAACAATGGAGAGTTCGGTGCTTCAAGCGGCACCAGCACTACGACAACAGGCAATCCCGAGTTTTTCCTGAATCCTGGTTTGGCGAGCTCGCCGTCAACCGTCGTCGTCCCGGGCGTTCAAGGCACGCAGCCAGGTACGGTGAACGGCGTGAATGGACCCAACATCCCGTGTGTTGCATCTGGTACGTGTAGCCCACTTTCTGCCATCCCGCCCTGGACGGTTCCAGGCATCAGTGTCAATCCACTCTCGACCACCGGTAATTACTCGTACGTAAGCTATTTCCCCGACCACTTGAATGACTACGGCTGCACTACCTCGGACAACAACAACTGCAACCCCGGCGCCGTAAACTACGCCGACCCATACTACGGTGGACGTGGTCCACAGTTCATCAGCTACAACTTTTCCATGCAGAAGATGATCAACAAAAAAGCCGTTCTAACCATCGCATACTCCGGATCGCAGACACACTTCCTGCCCAATGGTTCTGGCCGCGGTTACGCGCTGAATACGATCTCACCGGACTATTCGCAGCAATACAAGTCAGTACTGACTGCGGGCACAACCAGCCTCTACAACTGCGCGGCCGTTGCTCCGGCTACATGCACAGGCTTCCAGGGTCCGAACGCGACTGTAATTCAGTCTCTGAGGCCTTTCCCTCAATTTGGAAGTTGCAGCGCATCGAACATGGCAACCAATAAATGCACCAATGACCTTTGGGGCAGCACCGGTAACGCGGCTTACAATTCACTGCAGATCTCCGTCATTCAGCGTCCGTGGCACAACCTTTCAGGCTTATTCAACTACACACGTGCCAAGGAGTTGGATGACACAGGTACGCACCGCACCCAGTTCGGAGTCGGTCCCCAGGATGGCAACTTTACGCGGACGTATACCGCGAATCAGATCGACCGAGCTCTGGGGACCAGCAACCAGACCAATGCAGTCAACGTAACCTGGGTTTATAGCTTCCCGATCGGCCGCGGTCAGGCCTTCTTCGCGACCAACCGGATCGCCGGACTGATCGGCGGAGGCTGGCAGCTATCGGGCATCTACAAATACCGTGACGGATATCCACTTGAAATTCAGTCCTCTGGGTGCAACACCAACGCATCGGGGGGCCAGGGAACCTGCATGCCCGACTACACTCCCGGTTTCGACAAGAGGAAGGCGCGCATCAACGGCAGATGGGGACGTGGTCCCGGCGCCAACGCAGCCAGCTTGAACCAGATCTCGTACATCAATGCTGCAGCCTTCCAGTGCCCCGACTCTTCGCCCACCAACACTACGGCTACCTGCGGAGCCTCAAACTCACCCACCGCAACCTGGAAGCTCGGTAATATTGCTCGCACCGCTCCGGACGGCCTTCACGGACCCGGATGGTGGGATGTTGATCTAGGGTTGCGGCGAACCTTCAACGTTCGTGAAACCGCGACTCTTCACCTCACGTTCCAGTTCGAGGCGGACGTAAGCAACGCAACGAACTCCACCTTCTTTAATTTGACCGGCACCTCTTTCAACTCCGCGAACTTCGGCACCATCGGCGGCCAGAACAAGAGCATCAAGCCACGCGACTGGCAGTTTGCAGGACGCTTCCGCTTCTAACTCCTTGTGATAATCGACCGTTTCGGCTGAGCCGGAACGTAGCGTCGCAACAAATAAAATGGCGGCCATGCAGACACCCTGCATGGCCGCCCTCCCGCCTTCACCTCATGGCTACTGCAGACTCCGCCGGCATCTGTCCTTTCGAACTGCTCCAAATAAACTTGCGGCCAAGCACTGGAAATTGCTAATCTGCACGCCGAACATTAAATGTGCCCGCCATCTACCATCAATGCCCAAACGTCTTCCCCACCCGCGGCATCTGTATTGCCCGGTCTGCCCCATTGCATACGCTTGCACCTGCGCCAGACTCAATCCCAACATTGAGGCAGCAGCCACACCTAGATACACATGCCGAAAATATCGACACCTTTTATGCACGAATCATAAGGATTCTGATCCGTCTTGATTCGCGTTGGTCCATAAACGTCTCTCGCTTACTCGCCCAGCATAAATCGTCGAATGCCATGCGCCCGCCCAGTCCCGCCATCGCACTCAATCAGCGTCGCGCACATCTTCGGATTCGCCTTTGCCGGCTCGAACTTTCCCGGCATCCCCGTAAGAAATCGCTGGATCACCATCTCCTGCTCCACTCCTATCACGGAGTCGAACGGCCCACTCATCCCCACATCCGTCTGATACGCCGTGCCCTTGTGCAGAATCCGCTCGTCGGCTGTAGGAACATGCGTGTGCGTCCCCAGCACCGCCGTAACGCGCCCATCCAGATACCATCCCAGCGCCACCTTCTCGCTCGTCGCCTCACCATGGAAATCCAGCAGGATCACCTTGGCCGTAATCTTTGCCAACAACGCGTCCGCCTTGCGAAACGGATCGTCGCAACTCGACATAAAAACACGTCCCTGTAAATTGATCACCGCATACGTTTGCCCGGTCGGCAGCTCGCCCTCATACACACCGAACCCAGGCGTCCCCACCGCGTAGTTTGCCGGTCGGATCACCCTCCGCCCACGCCCATGCGACTCCACAGGCACCGTCATATATTCGAAGATTTCTTTCTTGTCCCAGATATGGTTGCCGGTCGTAATCACATGCGCGCCGAGGTCAAATAACTCCTCCGCGATCGACGGCGTAATCCCAAATCCGCCGGCCGCATTCTCTCCGTTGATCACCAGCAGATCAACCGCGTTCGTCTCCATTACATGCCCAAGGTGCTCCCGAACAATACGACGACCGGCAGGCCCAAATACGTCCCCAACAAACAAAATATTCACTTAAGAAGGCTATAGCATTTGCTGAATCCTTGTCCGCCAAACTCACGCCCGCCACCTCTCCAGGCCCTTCAGTCGATTTCCAATCTTCGCGGTAGTCGGCTCATCCTTCGGTGTGATAGTTTGCTCTGCATGGCACAAAGCAATCGTTTTGGACTAAGTCTGAAAATCTTAACGGTGTTAGCCTCAGAACCTGACTCCATGCACACCTCAGCGGCAATTGCGGAATCGCTTACAGAGAGCGCAGTAATGGTTCGCCGCTGCTTCCTGCTCTTGCATAAGAAAGGCCTGATCGAGCAACGCAAAGGTCCCCACGGCGGAGCCAAGCTCAAGCTCCCAGCCAAGCAGATTGGCCTCGGTGACGTCTACGTTGCAACTGAAGATGACTGGCTCACACTCGACGATCCTGGTATCGCCGGCGTCCTCAAGCGCGTCCGGGCCGAAGGTCTCCTCGCCATGAACGAGACCACCCTGGCCCAGATGCTGAAGCGCATCAAGAAGCACACACCTGCCAAATCCCTAAACGGCGCCAGCCCGCACAAGAAGGCGTCCGCCTGAACCGTCTACCGAATCAGCTCTCCTTCATCAGCTCTTTGCGGATCGCCACCAGCTCTTCGCGCCGCTTCGCCGTCGTCTTCGGATACGACATCTTCAACTCGCCTAACGCGTCCAGAACGATCTGCGAAACAATCAGTCGCGCATTCTCCTTATCATCCGCGGGCACGGCAAACCACGGCGCGTAACGCGTACTTGTCGCCTCCACACACGCCTCAAACGCGTCCGTATATTGCTTCCAATACTTACGCTCATGAATGTCCGCCGATCCAAACTTCCAATTTTTATCGGGATCGTCAATCCGCGCTAGAAACCGCTTCTTCTGCTCATCCTTCGACATATGCAGAAATATCTTTACGATGCGCGTCCCATTGCGATCCAGATGCCGCTCCAAATCCACAATCGACTGGTACCGCTGCTCCCACACATCCTTGTCATCGTGCTGTTGCTTGGCCAATCCCTCAGCCTGCAGAATTTCAGGATGCACCCGCACCACAAGCACTTCCTCGTAGTACGAGCGATTGAATATCCCGATCCGTCCGCGCTCCGGAAGCCGCTGCGTCGAGCGCCAAAGAAAATCATGCTCCAACTCTTCCGCACTCGGCTGTTTGAAGCTCGACACCTCGCAACCCTGCGGATTCACGCCCGACATGACATGCCGAATCGCCCCATCTTTACCCGCGGCATCCAGCCCCTGAAAAATGATCAGCACCGAGTACTGGTTCGACCCGTACAGAAGTTCCTGCACAGCACTCAGCTCTTTGACATGCTTCTCCAGGATCGCCTTGTACTCCTCCTTCGAGCGATACATCGGTTTCACCTTCGTCGGCCAATCCTTCAGCTTCACCTTCTTGCCCGGACGTATCCGAAAATCCTTCGTGTCAATCTTCATGAATCTCCCTTCGCAGATCGCTGCTCATAGAATCATATGCGGAGCAGTCCGTTGTAACATCAAGCGATCTAATCGCTGACAATAAACCATATGACTGAAGTTGATGTACTCATCCTCGGCGCGGGTGCCGCAGGCCTCATGGCCGCCATCGAAGCCGGCCGCCGCCACCGCCGTGTCCTCGTCCTCGACCTCGCTGACCGCGCAGGCAAAAAGATCCTGATCTCCGGAGGAGGCCGATGCAACTTCACCAACATCCACACCCGGCCGGAAAATTTCCTCTCCGCTAACCCCCACTTCGCCAAGTCCGCCCTCGCCCGCTACACCCCGCAGGACTTCATCGCCCTGGTCGAAAAACACGGTATCCCTTATCACGAGAAAACCCTCGGCCAGCTCTTCTGCGATCGTTCAGCCCACGACATCCTCAACATGCTCCTCCGCGAGTGCGCCGAAGCCAACGCCCACATTCAACTCTCCACCACAATCCTCTCCGTACAAAATCTGTCACAGAGCAGCACCGCCGGTTTGTCATCCGGCAGCACCCCCGGTTTGTCATTCCGCAGCGCAGCGGAGGAATCTGCTTCTGAGTCTTTTCGCTTCCAGGTAGAGACCAGCCAAGGCCCCATCCGCACACACTCCGTCATCGTCGCCACCGGAGGCCTCTCCATCCCCAAGATGGGCGCGACCTCCTTCGGCTACGACCTAGCCCGCCAGTTCAACCATCCCATCATCGAGACCCGCCCAGGCCTCGTCCCACTCGTCTTCAGCCCGCAGGATCAATCCGACTGGTGCGATCTCGCCGGCATCTCTGCCGAAGTAGTCGCAACCGTCGCCGTCTCCCCATCAAAACGAAAGGCCGCCGCGAAGTCGAGGACAGCCCAAAGCGCCTTCCGCGAAAAGATGCTGATCACCCACCGCGGCCTTAGCGGTCCCGCGATCCTGCAGATCTCCTCCTACTGGCATCCCGGCGAAACCATCGAACTCAATCTCGCCGCTGACTTCGACCCTCCCACCGCCGACCCCGAAACTCTCCGCATCTTCGCGCACCTTACCCACCCCGATGCTCGCCGTGATCTCGCCGCAACCGCGCAAGAGCTCCGCGCAATCGTCCCTGGCCGCTTCGCAGACCGTTGGCGCGCCCTCCACGCCCGCTCCAATCCAGCCCACGCCCAGATGCGATCGCTACCCAACACCGCCCTCGCCGAGATGGAGCGCAAACTCCACGCATGGCGCATCCTTCCCGCCGGCACCGAAGGCTACGACAAAGCCGAAGTCACCACCGGCGGAGTCGACACCGCCGCACTCGACGCCAGGACCATGCAGAGCCGCACTGTTCCCGGCCTCTACTTCATCGGCGAAGTAGTCGACGTCACCGGATGGCTGGGAGGCTACAACTTCCAATGGGCATGGGCCTCCGGAGCAGCCGCCGGCCAATCAGCCTAGCCTTACCACTGATCGGATTCATGCGCGGGCATTGATGGTTAGGTTTGAAAACGTCTTTGTAATGGGATTGTAGAAAGCTTGCCAGAAGCACGTCGCCCCATCAATCACGACGTACAAATGATCCCGCCAGTCGGGAGGCGGAGGATTCTCACAAAACGCATTTACGTAAATTTGTCGCTGTCCTCGATGAGATACGCCCACGTATTGTCTAAAGTACCGTCCTGGATTTTCTATGTGAATGCTCGACGGCCACCCGACAATCTTCAGCTCAGAGACATGGGGCAGACCCGTCTCAAGCCCATCGATGTCAGACTGCGATGGTTCCCAGCTTCCGTGGCTGTCGACGCCGCGAATACTTCGCGCCGGGATTCTGGGCACAGAGTGCCAAGGTAGAACAGCATATCGCTGTTCCTTAGGGGGCCTGAGCAGCACCTACGAGTAGAAGAACACCGAAGCCGAATAAACTAAAGCACCCTATACGCATGACGAATACCCTTTACACACGGAGTATACGTTTCTTACTGCACCACCAGCGTCAACCCCACACTCCGCGTCAACCCCGCACTAGTCCCCGTAACCACAAGGTTGTAACTCCCCCCAGGCGTAGGAGTACCCGCCCCGCCGCCACCCGCGCTCGTCAGCGGAATCAGCCGCGAAGCACCGCACCCCGCCACCACTAACAAGCACCCAACCATCGCAGCCCGCCGCCAACGCCGCCGTCCCAACCCAAGCAGTCCAACCGGCAGCAGTCCCACCAACCAAGTCAACGGCCGCTCACCCGGCAACCCCGGCAATCGCATCTCCGCAATACTCGTCGCCACCGTAACTGATACCGTGGACGTCCCACCCAGAGCCGCACTTGACGGAGTCACCACACAAGTCGAATGCGCCGGCGCACCCGTACACGTGAACGCTACCACCCCCGGCACTCCCGCCGCTGAAGTCAGCAGCAGCGGATACACCGCCTGCCCCCCTGCCGTAATCGTCTGCGTAGTGCTCCCATTCGCCGCCAACGCAAAGTCAATCCCCATCCCCGACAATTGCAAACTCTGCGGCGAACTCCCCGCACTATCTACCACCGTCAAACTCCCCATCCTCGCTCCAGCCACCGTCGGCACAAACGCAATCTGCATCGAACACGCCGCGTCAACCGCCAGGCTCGTACCGCACGTATTACTCCCCGCAACCACCGCAAAGTCTCCCGTCGCCGTCATACTCTGAATCACCAACACCATCCCGCCGTTATTCGTTAGTGTCACCGTCTGCACAGCCGCACTAAGCCCCACACCCGTAGCCGCAAACGCCATCGCGGTCACCGGCGACAGAGACACGCCCGCCGGAGCAATTCCACTTCCACCCAGCGTCACAGTCTGCGAGCGATAAGCATCCGACACCGTCAGCACACCCGCACTCACGCCCACGCTCTTCGGCACAAACGCCACCAGCATCGCACAGGTCGAGTGCCCATTTAGCGAACTCCCGCACCCATTCACCACCGTGAAATCGCCGCTCGAAATCTGCGTCGCAATCAACATCAACGCCGCATCACCCGAGTTCGTCAGCGTCACCTGCTGCGTCGCACTTGCCGTATTCAACTGCTGCGCCACAAAGCGCAGACTCATCGGCGCAATCGCATCCGTCGCAGGCAGCAAACCCAATCCGCCCAGGGAAGCCGTCTGCGTCCCTACACTGTCCGTAATCGAGAAGCTTCCAGACCGCGTCCCAGCGGCCGTCGGCAGAAATCTCACCGATACCGTGCACCCCACATTCGCCGCCAGCGTCGCGCCGCAGGTATTCGCCGAAACCGCAAAGTCGCCCGTCATCACCGGCGTCTGCAGCGTAGCCGTCAATCCACCCATATTCGAAACAGTAACGTTCTGCGCCGCGCTCGACGCTCCGACATTCGTCCCCAAATATGTAACCGAAATTGGATTTAAGACAATCGCAGCCGCTGGCACAGCCGTTCCGCTCAACGCAGCCGTAGCCTGCCCGCCAGCAACGTTGCCGTAAATTGTAACCATTCCAGTACGCGCACCAGTGACCGTCGGAAGGAACGATATATCGACCGCGCAGGTTGCACCAGCCGCGACCACTCCCACACAGCTGTCTGTCTCCGTAAAATCTCCGAACGTTACAATCTGCGAGACAGTCAGCGCAGCATTACCAGAATTTGTAACCGAAACAGTCTGCGCCACGCTCGCCGTAGCTACCGCCTGTATCGCGAACGTCAAACTGACCGGACTCACTGTCATCACAGGAGTGGCCGGATACGTCGCCGTCAGCAGCGGAATCTCCCACACACCGCGCCCATACGTCCCCGCCCGCATCTGACCGCTCCGCCCGTCGCCCGTCGCCATCCCCGCCGCTGCGGCCAGTCCTATCACCGGCGCATTCGGTAATCCCACTCCATACAGGCTCCAACAGTTCGCAGACGTACAGGTCGCTACCTGCGTCGTCACATACACGCCCGTATCCATCGCCACGTAAACCGTGTTCGCGTCATTCGGATCGACCACTAAACCATTCGCTGGCGCATTCGGCAAATTGCTAGAGATATTCGTCCAATTCCCGCCGCCGTTCACCGACCTGTAAACATGCGGCGCGTTTACTCCATTCCGTGCAAATCCGATCACCGTTACATACACCGTCTTGCCGGTCGCATCGTGTACGTCTGCCGTAACCGAAGAAATATCGAACCCACTCGGATTAAACACTCCCCCATCCGACGCGGCGTTCGTCACTGTGGACTTCGCCACATCCGTCCACACCGTACCCGCGCCCGCCGTCCCTGCTGTGTAGTTCGCAAACACATGCCCGCCGAAATTGCCTCCGCCATCCCGCTTCCCAGCCATCCCCGCATACAGCACGGTCGACCCGGCATCCTGCGCGGCCACCACCCCACTTGCCGGCCCACCCGCCGCAAGCGATCGCACCATCGCATTCGTCCCCCCGCACATCCCCGTAAGAGATCCGCCCAGCATCGTGCTGATCGCATTCGTCCCAGGCCAACTTCCCCCACTCTGCGCCGGCCCGCGCCATACCTTGCATGTCCCAATCAACACATTCGTGGTCAGCGCCGGGTCAAGCAAGAAAGGCGCATTGATCAGCGACGCATCGTTCTCCACCTGTGCATACCCGATAGTCGGCACACCCGCAAAATCCGCCCCGGCACACCCATTCCCCCTGCCGCAATAGTGCACATGAACTCCCGCTGCCGTGGACACATACCAGTTTTGCGGATTCGCCGCATCGATCGCAACCGTTCCACCCTCACCTGTCGAAAGCTGCGGCCATGCACCCGACGCCGTTGCCGCACCAGTCCCAGCAGCCCCATTTGCGCCCATACCCACCAGCAGCGTTGCCCGATCCGTCGGATGCTGTGCAAAACTCACGACTTCCGCCAACGATCCCAGCCCTCCATTCAAATTCTGAAAATGGGTCGCATCGTCGGCCGAGCAGGGCACCTGCATCTGATTTATTCCATCCACCGAACGCCAAACTCCGCCGTCATTCCCTATGTAAATCAGCGGAAGCCCACCAGTACCCGCATCTGCCAGCACCGCAATCGCATGTTGCGCGGGTGCCACCATCGCCGGAGCCGCGCATCCATTTACGGCGTTGGTCGTATTTCGCCACACGCACCCCGCAGCGAGCGAACAGCGATATAGATCCACCGTCCCCGCAAACAGCAGAGTATCCGCACTCGCGCCCGCTCCAGTCGCCACCGCCGCCAGCGCCATATCGTAGTCGCCTTGCGCAATCGCCGTGCTCCCGCTTCCGACCTCCAGGGCCGCCGACCCCAGCCTCTTTCCAAACGCAATCTCGTTAGTTCCGCATCTCCCACTCGAAATTCCGCACACATCCTGCCACATCCCCTGATCCAGATTGTTAGCATCCACGGTGAGCGCAAACGTATCGCCCGACACTGCCTGCACCGCCAGCACCCCGCGAAAGATCGGGCAACTCGAACTGCCCCCCGATCCCGGATTGGTTGGGCACGCCACCAGCGTCAGTCCTGTCCCTGGTTGCTGCGCCAGTCGTGTCCACCTAATCCCATCCGCAGACTCGTAGTACCCATGCGCCCGCACCGCCGCATAGAACCTCTGCCGCACTGCATTCCACACCACCGCAGTCACTGCATTTCCGGGATACCCGTTGAAAGGCCTTTGCACAAACTGGCTTCCGTCCGCGATCGTCGCCATC
>JANYLK010000053.1 GCA_025357875.1 Granulicella sp. | reverse complement strand
GAACACCGCAAGAATTAGGTTGGGGGCACTACACCAGACGTCACAAAATGTGAGCTGAAATTCAGATTGCTCGCTTTAGGACGCCGAGGCGCTTACCTAATTAAATCTGTGCGTAAGCAACTAAAAAGCTTGGCTGAGGTCTTGCTTCCTCTTTATGCCGTAAGAGGCGAGCCATTGTCCATCCGAACGTCGCAGCAGAAGTACTGCTCCACGCTGCGACGGTAAGCGAAATTGAATGTGTGCATGAGTGATGGCGTCTTCGAGATCGATCTCCGCATCATCCAGAGATTCCGAGGAAAAACTGTACAGGATGGCTTCCTTGAGGACAGTCGGGAAGGCGAGGACACCCGGCGACAGGGGATGGATCTGCCGGAACGGCGGGGCGACCCCCGCGACAATCAGCGCATAAGAGTAGAGCGCAGCCGCGGGTTCGTAGTTCTCCGCGAACTCGACAGGATCGGCAGCCCAGATGATCTTGCCTTGGCCATGCACGATCTGCTTTACCGATTGCCCGTCGGCAAATCGCAGCACTTCAAGCGGGGCTTGCTGCACGTCCGTGGGGAAGGTGACTTCAACCGCACGCGGCTCAGCGGGAAGGCGCAGGGTGGTCTGTCTCACCGCCAGAGGCGACAGGCTAGCCTCGATGTGGAGCGGAGTCAGCCTGTCAATAAATTGCCAGTGCTCGTCGCGGTCCACTGGACCTGAGACCAGCAGGCAACCGCCCCGTGCAACGTGATCGAGCAATTGCTGCCACGCAGCTTCGGTAAGCGCCTGCGGCGAGGGCAGGATCACCAGCCTCGGACTGCCAAGCTCAGCCAAACGGTTTTCCGGCAACATTCGAGCCGGGGTGTGGTCACTGTAGGCAAGAGCGCGCAGCGCCTTTTTCTGCGCCGCAACTGCCATCGCATTCATTCCTGAATAGAGCAACGCTTGCGAGTTCACGATGGTGACCGCAGGCGGCTCGATCCGCGTAAAGCTCTGTGGGCTTTCGCCGGCGAACCGGGCAAATCCGGCAAGCACGTCGGCTTCGGGCTTTTCCGTACCATCCGGGCGAACGACGCCGATGGGTGTCTCATTGTCGTTCGCCATCATTGCATTCACATTCCACACCCATTCGAGGCCGCCCGCACCCTGAGCAAACGAGAACGCCAGCTTGCGTTCAAGCTGCCAGCTTTCTTCTTCCGGTGACAGACGCAGATGGTCATCCTGCATCAGGCGCCGCTGCTCTCCCATCTCCTGCACGAGCATCGGCCTGTCCGGCATTTTCGCCGCGAGCGAGGCCCAAAGGATGCTGTCGAAATCCCACCATGTATGGTTAGTCGTAAAGCTGACCTCTGGCGAGAAGAATGCCGGTGATAGACGCCCTGAAGTGCCGCCCTCATCTTGTCCAACCGTCACCAACTGACCGGAGCCGGCAGCGGAAATCGTCGCTCGCTGGCGCTTCACCCAGTCGACAAAGACGCTTTGTGTAAACAGGTAGTAGTCGTACACTTTGAGCGGGTTGTACCCGCTGCGCACGCCATCGAAGGCGAAGGCGCCCGCCTCAGGCAGCGCAAGCGGGTCCTGTGCAGAGACCGTGGGCGGAGTCGCCGTGGGCTTGGATTGCAAGGCACGGCCGACACCGAAGGACGGCTCTGCCCATGCCGCAAGTAGCGCCGCCTCATCCGGATACCGCTGCTTCAGCCATCGTCTCCACGCTGCCTGCTCGTACACGTCGTTCTGCGGCAGCGTCTTCCAGACGTTGCTGTTAACACTCGGCTCGTTGATTAGATCCCAGGCTAGGAAAGGTACCTGGTGGAAGCGCCCTGCGATTGAGCCCACATAGCGGTCCTGCGCCCGCAGCGCAGCCGGGTCGAGATAGGCATTTTCGCCGCCGAAGATGTTTGGCAAAAAGGCGAACAGGTTGAACTGCACGGGCAGGCCGTTATGCCGCGCGGTCATCAGGAATGCTTCGATCGTGCGGAGTGCCTCCTCGGTCATGCTGCCGTCCGGCTTGGTGACGAATCTCCATCCGGACCAGATACCGGTTCGGATCATGTTGAGACCGAAGGCCCGGATCTGCGCCATATCGCGATTCCAGAGGTAGGCATTCGGCTTCTCGAGAAAAAGCCGGTCGACATTGCTTGCCATGTAGGTTGTCCCTACGACCGGCAGGGGCTTTCCGTCCAGCTCAAAATAGTCGGTGCCTACTGTGAGCTTCGGCTCGGATTGCAGGTACGCCCAGTCGCGCATCCAGAAGGCGGAATGATCGGTCCAGACAGGCGCGCCGTGGCGAAGCAGCGTGGTATCGACGGTATGCAGCCCCTTGCCGAGCGCGGCGTCGGCGGGTAACACCAATGGCCTGGAAAAATCCGCCAGGAAGGTGAGGGTATGGGCGGGCGCGCCTTGTTCGGCCCAGTACGTTACCTGCAAGGTGTCGCCCGGTTGAGTGCGCGCGAGGGGGTTCGCGGTGTTGACCGGCACGTATTGAAACTCGAGCGCTTCCCCTGGCAGAAACAGCGGTAGTCTCGGCCGAAAGGTAAACCGGTCGTGCTTCCGGAGGGCGATCGTCTGCAGGTTCCTCAGCAATTGCGGATCGTCGAAGGAGTGCGGCAGTGGATCGCAGGCGAGAAAGATCCAGCGCCCTCGCACGAACCGTTTGTGATCGTGATCGATCAGAAATGCGGGGGTCGCACGATGGTGTGCCCCCTGGTCGCCCCACGCGAGAGTGGTCAACCCCGCGTCTTCGTCGCCGGTTCCACCGATGTCATCGTTCAAGATAGGCGACACCGAGAGCCGAATCACGGGACTGTACGCCTGCTTCCATTGGAATGCAGGGAGTGTGGGTTGCACATCGGTGTTTGCTTTGAAGACGAGGTTCGCCGAGCCGGCGGTCTGCTGATAATCGGCAATGAAGAGCTCAAGGGAAAACGCGACGCTTGGCGGTCTCAACTTCCAGCCTTCGCTCGTTTGAAAGGCGGCCCGGGTGAACGGCTTTCCTCCCAGCACGATCAGGTCACCACCGCGTTCCAAATAGCGAAGAATGGCGGTCCATGCAGATTCGGGGAATGCCGACCCATACGGCATCACCAGCAGGGCGGTCTCTTGGTCAGCTAATGCGCCGCTCAACTGCGTCGCGTTCACGGCTCTCGCTCCCGCGAAGCCCTGTTGGAGAGACTGCGCCGAAACAGCCGTGGAATCGACTGCTGGGAACGCATGTTCTTCAAAGATGATAGTGGAGCCTTGTGCTCGGACCGCGTGCGCGCCGGCCAACATGCAGAGGAACACCGCAATTTGAGCGATAGCCCTCATGAATGCAGTAGTTCTCCAGCCCTCGAATCGACACGCATTCTGTTTACCTAGTACCCTCGTACACGCATTCTCCTGGAGGTTTCCTTGCGTGATTTGGCTCGAAGTGTATGGATGACCTCGCTTGGGGGCGTGTTCGCCGTTGAACTCTGCATCGCCAGCGTGGCGATCGCTGGCGCCCAGGCTCCTTCCCCGAGCGAAACCACGCAGCCCGAACCCTCCGCGCCCATGAAGGCCGAGGCTATCGCTGGGGGTGCCCGGTTTCAAAACGATCGGGAGACGGTTGAAGTTATCTTCTGCGGCGCTGGCGTCGTGCATGTAATGGCGAGACCTTTAACAAGCAATGTAGTCCCCGGCCCCGAACCTTGGATAGTCACTCCCTGCACTCCGACAAAGTCTGGCCTTGACCAATCCCCGGGGCAGACGCAAATCCGAAATGGGCAGCTTACTGTCTCCATGAACCTCGTTAGTGGCGCGCTGCACATGCAGGACGCCTCGGGCAAGGTGCTGCTCCAGGAGAGCGACAACAATCCGCGCCGTTACCAGCCCGTCTCCATCAGCGGCCTGCCGCTCTATCGGGTTACCGACCGCTTCTCGCCCGAGCTGCTCGAAGGCCTCTACGGCCTGGGCCAGCACCAGAGCGGCGTCTTCAACTATCGCGGAAGCGTCGTCGAACTTGCCCAGGCCAACAGCGACATCGCCGTGCCGCTCCTGCTTTCGACCAATGGCTACGGCATCCTCTGGAACAGCGCCTCGCGTTCCGTCTTTGACGACCGCTTTGCCCGCGAACTCAAGCTGAGCGCGGATGCCGCGGCCAGAGTCGACTATTATTTTTTCTACGGTCCGGAGATGGACACGGTCATCCATCATTACCGCGATCTGACTGGCCATGCGCCGATGTTCGGCGAGTGGGCTTACGGGTTCATCCAATCCAAGGACCGTTATACCTCAGCACAGCAGTTGCTCGACATCGCAGGTGAATATCGTTCCCAGCATGTGCCGCTGGATATTATCGTGCAGGACTGGTTCTGGTGGAAGCGGCAAGGCGATCCGGAGTACACGGACGCCTATCTTAAGCCGCACCTTGACGTTCACGGCGCACTCGACGAGCTGCATCACGAGCACGTCCACGCCATCATCTCCGCCTGGGCCGTGCTGGACCCCGGCTCCGAGACCTATCGCGCCATGAATGCGCAGCATCTACTCATTTCAGGAACTCCAGACTACGATTCGACCAATCCGAAAGCGCGCGACTTCTATTGGGACCACCTCGTCGGCAAGCTGTTCGCCCAGGGTTGGGACGGGTTCTGGCTGGACAGCTCCGAGCCGGAGACCTGGAAGGGAGAGAGCGACGCGGTCCTCGAAGATAAGCAGCTCGCCATCGGCCCAGGCGCGGTCTATCTCAATATTTTTCCGTTGATGCACACCGGCAACATCTACGATCATTGGCGTGGCGCAACCGACCAAAAGCGCGCCTTCATTCTCACCCGCTCGGCCTTTGCCGGCCAGCAGCGCAATGCAACCGTCGAGTGGTCGGGAGATATCTTCGGCACCTTTCCGACTCTGCGGCGTCAGATCGCTGCGGGGCTCAATTTCGCTCTTTCCGGGATGCCCTACTGGACCACGGATGTTGCCGGCTACACGTCCCCGTTCCCCGACGAACCGAACAATCCCGAGTACCAGGAACTGTATACGCGATGGTTCGAGTTTGGTACCTTTTGCCCCATTCTGCGCACCCACGGGCATCGCACCGCCAACGAACTCTTCTCCTACGGCCCACAGACCTCGACGCTGATCGAATATGACAAGCTGCGCTCGCGTCTTCTTCCCTACACCTACTCGCTGGCATGGAAGATCACGCACGAGGACTACACCATGCAGCGGCCCTTGGTCATGGACTGGCGCACGGATGAGAGGGTCCGCGATATTGGTGATCAGTTTATGTTTGGACCTTCGATTCTTGTCAATCCGGTGACGTTGTCAGGCGCGGTTACACGTTCTCTTTATTTACCTCCGGCCGCTGCCTGGTACGACTTCTGGACCGGCCAAAAACTGGACGGCGGCCAGCGCATTCTTGCCAACGCGCTGCTCGCCCGCATCCCGCTGTATGTTCGTGCAGGATCGATCCTGCCGCTTGGTCCTGCAAGCGAGTACGCCGGACAAGACGCGAGCGCTCCCATCGAACTTCGAATATACCCCGGCGCGAATGGCAGCTTCGATCTCTACAACGATCAGGGAGACACGTACAGCTATGAAAAGGGAGAATACGCGATAACGCCAATTCACTGGAATGATGCCGACCGGAGTCTTCACTTCGATGCGCGCCGCGGAGCTTTCCCCGGCATGAAGAGCGATAAGACATTCCATGTGACTATCGTCGGTTTGGGAAAAGGATCCGGATCTGAGCCTTCCGGGGACTTTAAACAAGTTCACTACGCCGGCAAAGCGATCAGTATCAGAATGCAATGAAGCGTCAGCAAAGCGTGCCTGCGTTCGAACGGCACGTTTATGCTTATTGCACTCACGCACACTCTAAGAGCAAAGATCAAGCCCATCAATTCGGCAATTCGAGGCAGTTGCGATTGCTCTACCGCTGGCAATAAGTTTGAGCAAGGTAGCCTATCGCGTACGACTTTTGAAGTTTGGTGCCCTATGAATTTCATATGCTGTTCTCGATCTAAAAGCAGCCGCAGTCGTGCTGCACTGCCATCCAAAGACGCTTCGCCTAATGGCAATGGCAAAGAAGATCCCGGCGCAGCGTGTCGGCAGTCTTTGGCGCTTTTCGGAGAAACGCCTTATTGAGTGGTTGGAGGCAAGCTAGGAACTGGAGTTGGGAAAAGCATCTCAACAACCTTGCTGTTAGCCTCTCGCTTTTCAAGCGTAAGAGCTCTGCCGTACACATTGAAGGTGGTTGAAATCGCCGAATGCCGCATCAGGTCCTTTGTAACGCCAGGCGCGATACCCGCCGAGTCGAGCCAAGACCGATACGAATGGCGGAGCGAATGAAAGCCGAGTCCTTCGATGCCCATTGCTTCGCCGGCTGGCCGCATCCAGCGTTGCTGCATCGACGGTGATTGATAGGGCATGTCTGTCGATGGATTCGCAAAGATCCACTCGGACAGCTCTAGTCTATGAAAGGGGGTTTCTGGGGTTTTATTGGGTTTTGGAGAAATCGACCTAAGTCGTTGCAATGATTGGAGCACCGAATGGGATTTGAACCCATGAATACTGGTTTTGCAGTTCGGTATATTCGTTTATTTTCAGTTACTTACCGAGACTTAATCACCCTCTAAAGTACTGAAAAACACTACATGGAATTCTCTCAGTGGTGTGAAAATGGTGTGAAGGTCCTCTGTCTTTTTCTACGGCATCCGCGGTTCGGCGAGGCAGAGATGAGGCAGAGCCCGCGTGGAGGGATAGATCTTGGTCGGTCTATCGCCAGAGGAACTGCCGCCATGCCCTCGCCGGATCAGTCTTGTGAAAGACATCGCCCAGCGGCGACGCACCAAATCCGAGTGTTGAAAGTCGTAAAGAGGTCTTGCCTAATTGACGATATTCCATTTGCACCTCATGAGTGCTGTTCACTTTTCTATGCTGCAATGACGCAGAATTTAGGCTGAGACGATTGCGCAATAAACGTTAAACTGGTTTCTCAACGCTGGCCTAAAATCCCTGCCCTCGCTCCGCAACCAGCGCTCCCGCCTCCGGATCAGTATTCCCCGGCTTTGGCGTCACCAGGGGCGCGGCGAATCCGTAAAGTGCCACCCCCACGTAGCAAACCAGCGGCACAATGTATCCCAGCGCCATGCTGCCCGAACCGCGAGCAATCGCGCCCAGGATCAGCGGAAACACCGCGCCCCCCACAATCGCCATCACCAGCATCGATCCGCCCAGCTTCGTGCTCTCGCCCAACCCTTTCAAGCCAAGCGCAAAGATCGTCGGGAACATAATTGACAGGAAGAAGCTCGCCGCGACAATCGCGTAAGCGCCGCCCCATCCTGGCCGCGTCACCGCTACCACCATCAGCAGCACATTGAACACACCATAGAAACCAAGCAACTTGCTCGGCGCAATAAACTTCATCAGCGGAGTCGAAACAAACCGCCCCAGCAGCATCGCCACCAGC
>JANYLK010000031.1 GCA_025357875.1 Granulicella sp. | reverse complement strand
AGCAGCACGACGTAAGTATCCGACCCCGGATCCATCCACAAACTAGTCCCGGTAAATCCTGTATGCCCAAAGCTCCCAATCGGGAACACCTCACCGCGCGGCCGCGAGAACGCCGAATTAATATCCCACCCAAACCCGCGCTCCGCCACGCCGGTAGCAGGCTTCCCCTCGGCCGTAAAAATAGTCGCCCCACCCATCGCCGCCTTAGGCTGTTCCGGCGAAGTCATCAACTCCAGCGTCTCCCGCTTCAGCGGAAAGTTACTCGGCCTCGCCGCCAACCGATCCATCAGCGCCTGCGCGAACAACGCCACGTCCCCAGGGGTAGAGAACACCCCCGCCTGTCCCGCCACGCCTCCCATCCGCCGCGTAGTAGGATCATGCACCGTCCCCCGCAGCAGCCGATCAAAGTCCGGGTTCGTCTCCGCCGTTCCCTCATCGTCATGCTGCGTCGACGCTACGTCCGGAGTCAGGGTGTACTCGTCCCACTTGTCGTCGCTGCATTCCAACGTGACCCCATTACTACTGCTCACCACCACTCCGTCCGGTCCAATCGAGTGCCTGTACCGCGGACGGAAGCCGCATACTTTGTCCCGTGGCAGATACCGCGTATGCATCATCTTCAGCGGCATGAAGATGTGATTTTGTGCGTACACATCCAGCGTCTCCCCACTCAACTTCTCAACCAGCACCCCAAGCGTGATGTAGTTGATATCCGAATAAACAAACTTAGTCCCCGGCACACTATCCAAACCCGACTCCATTGCCCGCCTGATCCCTTCCGACTTATCTGGCTTCGCCAGCCCCCAGGCATCTTTGAGATTCACATCTGGAGGCAGTCCCGAGTAGTGCGTCAGCAACTCCCTTACAGTCACGCCCGCCTTCCCATTTCCCCCAAACTCCGGCAGATATTTCATCACCGGAGCATCCACATCCACCTTCCCTTGCTCCACCAACTGCATCACCGCCGTAGCCGTAACCAGACACTTCGTCAGCGAAGCCATATCAAAAATCGTATCGACGGTCATCGCCTCCGCAGCCGAAGCCTTCCCATCCACCCCCGGCTCCCCCGCATACTTCCGCACCCCATAAGCCTGTTGAAACACGATCTTCCCGCCATGCCCCACCACCAGTACCGCCCCCGGCAGCTTCTTCTCCCCAATCGCTTTCTCAACAGCCGCCGACGCCGCCGAAAAGTCATAGGCGGTCGTTTTTTTCAAGTTGTCATCCTGAACAAGGTGCTTGTCATCCTGAACAAAGTGCTTGTCATCCTGAACAAGGTGCTTGTCATCCTGAACGGAGTGAAGGATCCCCGTATTTCGTCCTTGCTGCGCCGCAACACCACCCGCCAGCACGAACGCAACCAACACCACCGCCGCAACCGCCGCCTTCGTCGCCCGTTTCCGCAGCACCACGCTAGCCCCCAAACCCACACAAAAAGTAACCACCGCCCCAATCAGCACATACCAGGTCCACGCGACCTTAGGCACCATCACTCCCGCCACCCGCATGGCAGCAGGCTGCAACCAAAGCGCTACATTCAACGCGAACCCCGTAACCATCCCCACAATCGCCCCTCCTTGCGTAGCGTACTTCGTCAAAGTCCCCAGCAAGAAAACCCCCAACAAGCATCCATAAGCAACCGAAGCGATCGACAACCCAATCTCCACCACGTTCCCCTTACCGCCCGCATGTATTGAATAGACCGCCACCGCAAACAGCACCAGCGCCCACATCACAGTCGACCCACGCGACACCAACATCCGTTCACGCTCCTCCGCCTCAGGGCGCCATCCCATATAGAAATCCACCACCGTAGTAGACGAAAGCGAATTCAACGCCGCACTCAAATTTGACATAGCCGCCGCCAGGATCGCTGCCACCAGCAGCCCCGCCACACCCATCGGCATCTCCTGCACAATAAACGCCGGGAAAATCCGATTCCCATTCCCCGCACCCAACGCCTCCAGTGCTGCCGGATGCATTCCGTAGAACACATAAAGCCCCGCCCCAATCAGCAGGAACAGCGCGAACTGCACAAAAATCACCACGCCGCTCGAAAGCAAGGCCAGTCGCGACTCCTTCAAGTTGCGAGCCGCCAGCATCCGCTGCACCATCAACTGGTCCGTCCCATGCGAAGCCATCGTCAGGAAAGTCCCACCCAGCACCCCAGCCCAAAATGTATAAGTTGTAGTCAAATTCATCGCAAAATTCAGCAGGTGAAACTTGCCCGCCGCCCCCGCCACCGCATGAATCGCGCTCCATCCACCCGGCACGTGCGCTCCCAGCGACCAGATCGCCACCATCGTCCCGCCCACATAGATCGCCATCTGCACCACGTCCGTCCAGATGACCGCCGCCATCCCACCCTCGAACGTATACAGCAACGTCAGAGCGGAAATAATCGCAATCGACAGCACGCTCCCCGTCCCAATCGCGATCCCCACCACAATAGAAACAGCGAACACCCGCACACCTTCCGCCGCCGCCCGAGTCATCAGAAACAGTCCCGCCGTCACCTTATAAAGCGTCTTCCCAAACCGCCGATCGATCAACTGATATGCGGTCAGCATCTCGCCGTGAAAATACTTCGGCAGAAACAGCAGGGCCACCACAACCCGCCCGCACATGTATCCCATCACGATCTGCAGAAATCCAAAGTCGCCCGCAAACGCCAGGCCCGGCGTCCCAATAATCGTCAGCGTACTCGTCTCCGCCGAAACAATGGACAGCGCAATGGCCCACCAGGGCACGGTTCGATCCGCAAGAAAATATCCCCGAAGCGACCTATCCTTCGCCGCTCCCTTGCGTGCGATCCGCAGCCCAAAAAGCGTAATCGCCACAAGGTACAAAGCCACCACGCCGAGATCAACTGCATGCAACCGCACAGGCATGGCCTGAGTATAGCCACCCACCACATGAAAGAAATACCTGACAACGATCAACAAGAAGCCGCGACCACGGATCAAAATGGATACTCACGGATCAAAATCAAAGAGAATGCCCTCAATCCATGTTTATCCGTGATATTTGTGGTTGCCCCTGTTCTTAGAATCGGTGTCATCGGTGTTTAGACTTTCGCATATCATTAGCTGCGTATGTCTTACTTCCTCGCCATCGACGCCGGCGGCACGAAAACCCAGTGCCTCCTCGCCGACGAAACCCGCATCCTCGCCCGCGCCTCTACCGGCTCAGTCAAACTCATGCGCGTATCCAAGCAGGAAGCCACCACTCGCCTCCACACCATGCTCGCCGAAGTAGCCTCCTCAGCCACAGTCTCGCTCACCGCCATCACGCGCACCTGCATCGGGCTAGCGGGCCTCTCTATCCCAGCCGTCCGCGCCTGGGCCACCGCCGCCATCAACGCGAAAGTCTCCGGCGAACTCATCCTCCTCGGCGACGAAGAGATCGCCCTGGACGCAGCCTTCACCGGAGGCCCGGGAATCCTCGTCATCGCCGGAACCGGCTCCAACGTCATCGGCCGTGCGCCCGGCGGCAGTCTCCACAGTGCCGGCGGATGGGGCCCAATCCTCGGCGACGAAGGCTCCGGCTTCTGGATAGGCCTCGAAGCCATCCGCGCCTCCCTCCGAGCCCACGACCGGGCCGATGAAGCCGACCTGCCCTCTTCCACGATCCCCCATTATTCCGATACGCCATTCATCCCAGCTTCATCGCGATGGGTGGGAGAGACACCATCCACGAGCCTGCTCCGAGATATCCAGCGCTACTGGAGCTTGAACTCTCTACCCGAATTGGTCGCCTTCGCTAACCGTCGCGTCGATGCACACCAACCCGCGCCCGATTTCGCTGCCCTGGCCCCCTTCGTCGCCCTTTCCGCCGAGCAGGGAAATCCCATAGCCGTCGAGATCCTTCACCGCGCCGGCGAAGGCCTCGGCAACCTGATCATGCTCGTTGTCAAAAAAATGTCTGTTGGTCCGGCGTCTCCCACCTCGGACCTTGAACCTCGAACTTTGAACCTCGAAGTCGCATACACCGGAAGCGTCCTAACCCACATCGCCGCTGTCCGCACCTCTATGATCGCCTGTCTCGCCCTCAACATCCCAGCCGCCAAAGTCCGACTTGCCGCCGTCGACTCACTCGAAGGAGCCCTATGGCGTGCCCGCCGCGCCTGACACCCGACATTGCTCAGAACTTCGTCTGGATTGTCAATTAAAAGAGTCTTGATATTACTGATGGCCACTCTTTCGCACGCTATTTTTGAGACGCCGTTTCCGAAGGTGAAGAGACGAAATCAGGTTGTAGATAGCCAGGAGGTCCTAGAGCCGTTCTTGGCGGTCGTCCATAGCAGAGAATCCGAAATCGTTCGCGGTGCCCTGGAATCAGTCCCGCCACTTGGGTAACTGCCGCCCTAAATCCAGCCGTGAATTCGGTAATAAACGATCTTAGTGGACTCCTGAACCATGATTTCAAAAGCCGGAAGTCGCCCGTTCCAATGCTGGGCAGACTTCATTACGTCTGGAATAGGCATGGGGGTAACTTCAATTCCTAGCTTGCGAAAGACCCGAAGCGCTCGATACATATGGAAGTCGCTAGTCAGTAGTACTTTCCTGCCTGCCATACCTTCGATCAGGTGTGCGGTCTCGGTTCCGTTGTCGTGGGTGTTTTGAGAACGCCACTCAGCGATGATGTCTTGTCTGGGAATGCCTTCAGCGACCAAAAAATCTAGAATTCCTGGGCCCCCGCCACCGCTGATCACGATTTTTTGAAAGCCGCCAGTTCGCCAGGCGAGCAGCGCATAGCGGGCTCGCCAATAGGACGAATAGGAGATAAGACCGTTGTCGTCTGCCGCGGCGCTCAATACGATCAGGACGTCTCCCTGAGGCTGTTGAAGGGGACCAGAGTACGCGTGTGCCCACCACATATCGATTGGTGTCGCCGTTATCACAACAGCGATAAGTCCAATGGTAAAGAGCAGTTGATTGATCATTTTACCTAACTTGAGCAGCGAAATCCGCCGCCAGCCTGGAGGGTTCAGTGGCACGCTATATTCCATCTGCCGCTGCCTTATAACTAGATGCGACCGCTTCAAAAAGATTGAGCAGTTCCGTTGCGACAGTACTCCAGCTTCGGCTCCAGTGTGTAGAGATCGCCGATGCATTCCAAGTACGATCGAGCACCGAATCAACGGCAGCGGCGAGCGCATCTGCGTCTCGAGGGGGCACAAGGCTCCCGCATTCGTCGTTCATAATCTCTGGTATTCCGCCCACATGCGTTGCAACGACAGGCCGACCGCAAGCGAGGGCTTCCAGCACAACGTTGGGGCACCCTTCCATGTAGCTCGGCAGGGTGACCAGATTCGCTGCCGCCATCCAGATGGCGACCTGGTCGAAGGTGCATGCCGGCAGCACGTGTATGTATTCGGTAGCGTTGTTAGCCTGTATAGCATTTTCGATGAGAGACTTGTCCGGCCCCTCGCCGACCAGATGAACATGCAGATTGGGGCGCTTTGTATGCAGCGCTGTCGCGGCTCCGACCAGTTCGCGAAGGCCTTTTTTCACGTCCATGCGTCCGATGTAAACGACCGTCTCCGAGTAAGGGTCGATAGACAAATTCTGCCTCGCCTCAAGACGATCCCTGACATGGAAGACGGAAAGATCGCAACCGTTGACAATAGCGCGGGCCTTTTCCGGAGGCGCGCCGAGGGCCACGGCTTTCTTGCGGAGGTCGTCGCTCACGGTGACCAGAAAATCGACCTCGCGAAGAACGGTACGCGTGTGCATGGCTGAAACGCGATCGCCGATGCTGTGAATGTCGGATCCAATGCCCATTGCCACGACTGGAATGGAGAGGGCTTTGCCGATCTTTAGGGCGGCATACGCGTCCGGATACAGAAATATACTGAAGATGAGATCAGGCACGAAGTTGCGAATGTGAGGCAGAAGCACGCGGGCAGCCATCCATCCATTGAACGGCCTGGAAACCAGAGGCAGGGCAGGATAGTTGTAGTAGTCCGCCTTCACATCCGGCGGGCTGAAGGTGGTTTCGAGAGTGTCGTAAATCCGGCTGCGCGGTTTGAGCAACGAAGGATATGTAGCGTTTGGGTAGAAGACCCGCACATCGGCTTCGCGGGCAAGGACACGCAGTGTCTGGTATGCAGACCTGCCCTGCCAGGGTTCGGCGGAGCTGGGGAAATACCGCGTAACAACCGCGATTTTCAGCATAGCTAGCTCACCTCTTCGGCAAGATCGGGGGCCGGTAGTGATGGGCCGGCTTTGTCGCGCCGCCCAGCGATGGAGTGCAAAAGGCCTGCGTAGCGCTTTGCGAGAACTTTGCGTTCGTATTGCGCGATCAACTCGATATTAGGATGGAAGTCTTCATACAGGGTCTCGCCACGCGCTGCAGCGTCCAGAAAGAGTCGTCTTATACCCTCGACGTCCCGGCTGCTCGCCCACCATCCAGCGCGTAACTCTTCCAGCAGGCGGCGCACATCGCCCTCGGGATGGACCGTGGCGATAATGGGTTTGCCTGCGCCAATGTAGTCGTAAAACTTGGCGGAAATGTTCAGTGGGTCGTGCGTGAGGAGCAGCGCATAGTCGGCCTCGTTCATGGCGGCCAAGGCTTCGCGCTGCGGCATGAATCCCTGCAAGTCCACCATGTCGCCCAACTGTAGAAGCGTGTCGCGGAAACGAGGTTCCTCGATGCGGCCTATGAAGCGAAGTATAAATCGTGCCTTCACTTCAGCCGGGAGCGATAGCAGAGCTTGCACCAATGTGGTGGGCTCGGTCGATCCATAGATTGTGCCTACGTAAGTGACTACGATCTTGTCGCCTGGGTGCCGCTTGCCTGAGGGGAGGAAATTACGCAGCCTCGTGCTGTCAAAACCATTGGAAATCAGTTGGAACTTGCTGTCAGGTTCTTGCGGATACCGGTGGCGAATCTCGCGCCGCGCAGCCTCTGTAACTGCAACTACGCAGGTGGCATTCGCCACGGCAGCGGTTTCAGAATCTCGGGCTAATCTTATGGCGCGTTTACTGCGGCTGAAGCTCACGAGGTCTAACGTGGTTGAGAGCCATTCATCGCGGAAGTCGACCACGATGGATAAACGAGGAAATTTCTTTCGCAGCTTTTCGACGAGAAGCACACTAGAAAATGGCGGCACAGTGATAAGCACCAAGTCGATATTGCGGCTCGTGACCAGTTGCTTGGCGGCACGACTTAGTACGGGCAGCCACGTCACCTGGGGATCGGGCAGGAGAAGATCCTGCAGCGCTCTCTTGAGTAAGTTTGGTTTGCCTGTGGGGGCCGCTACCCCGGCACTGCTATTCGGCGATCTTCGTCCGACAATTAGTTTCTTGATCCACTTCTTCAAACCAAAAGGAAGATCCAGTGTCACCGTGCGGTGAATCTGCACCTCCGCCGGGATCTCATTAAGCAACGTGGAATCGGTGCCCACAGCCGACGCGTTGCGAGTCGTCAGCACGTCGAGTCGAATGTTTTCCGCTGGCAAGTAGCGTGCCAAGCTCGCCGCGCGCAGCACTCCGACCCCTCCGGCAGGGGGAAACGAATAAGTGACCAGAAGTACATTTAGCGGCTTCAAAGACTCGCGTCCGCGGCGCACACCGCCGAATTGGGAACGGGCTTAAACCCATTGATGAGCGCGTCGGCAGCCTGATACATCCGCCAGGCCGTCGCCCAATGGATCTCAACACCTCTTCGCTCCGCCTCCTCCGCGAGTAAACGGAAAAGGTTGCCAAGACCTTCCTTGAGCAGAGGCTCAAGATTTCTTTCTTGCGCGCCATGAGTGTAGAGCTTGAGGAAGAGGTCATCGCCGATGGTTGGAGCGAGATCAAACCATTGCCGTACTCGCGATCGCGTTGGCATGTCGTAGCCGGCAAGCTCTCCGGTTTCCAGTCGTGGCATCAATCGTCCGCCGAAGCGCAAGCCGAGTGGACCGGTGATCATCAGCAGATCGCCTCTGTTACCCCCTCCGACCATAGCCTCGACCCCTCGATCAAACGACTTCGGACGATTATCAGGATTGTTGGTACACCAGTAAATCTGGTTCACGATACGTCCCTGTGTAGGGGATGGAGCGGACGGCATCGTAAAGTCTGCGTAGCATCCCAGATCGCGCAATAGTGTGATTTCGCCATTCAGTCCGCACCATTTGCCATCGGGTCGCGAATTGTCTAACGCCCAGTTGCCATGAATGAAACCGAATACGGTTCGACCTTCGCATTGCCTAAGAAGACCATGGTCATTCGTGAGGCGATCACGATATTCTGTGACTTTGCGGATGAAGGCATCGCGTTGTTCGTCGTGGTGATGAAGATGCACCTCTACATCGCCGATCCCGAGGCGGACTAGTTCCGATATCCCGTTGAGAATTTCGCTCCGGTACTCCTCCTGAGGGTAGAAGAAGCTGTATTGAGGGCGCTGCCCTGCAACGTCTCGGGGAGCGTCGTCGGCTATCCGCGGCCATCGGTCGCGCCAAAGTCCGACGCGGCGGAGCGCTGTTTCGATAGAAGCGCCCATGCCCAACGGTTCATAGTGATCGGTAATGGCAACCCACGCGCGCTTTGGCTTTTTGGGCCGCGTGCGGTACCAAAGGCGATCCTTCAGATAGGGGCCTAACCAGATTTCTGCGTGTCGAGGGAGCGTCATTGTAAAGTCTGGCCTGTTTCTCTTGCCGTCGCGGGTATGAGGGGCGCTTGAAACAAAGTCATCAAGCTGAAGTATCGAGTAGGCGTCTCACGACTGTCAAAGCCACTCCTACAACTTTGGTGGGCGATGATTTTCTACGTTGAGTTTTGAAGTGGAATCGGAATTTAGTCACTTCTACCTCGGAGTGGAACGACAACAGTATTGTGACATGAGACGGGGCCAATACGACTGGCTGCCTTGGATGGGACCGTTCTAGCGAAATACTCTCGACTGTATATAGTGAGTCAGCGTACTCTTCGAGATGATCTACATCCATCCGTATCGCAACTGCTCGCTAAAAGCGCCGCTGAGACTCCACCCTAAAGGACGATCGATAATTAGTCTGCGCGCCACAAACTGAGGACGCAATATGAAAAAACTGCCGGTCATCTTGTTGCTACTCGCCACACCCGCATTATCTCAAAATGCGATCTATATGTTTCCGCGCACCTCTAAAACTCCTATGGGAGGAATTCAGTCCATCACAGCCGTTGTGACAGGGAGCGCCAATAAGACTGTGAAGTGGTCCTCTACATGCGGAGCACTGATTGGTTCCGGTAACACGATTGGACTCAAGAACACGTCTGCAGGAACTTGTGTTTTGACTGGAACGATGGCGGCGGACGTCACGAAGACCGCGACGTCAGTTGTCACGTTTGAGGCGATCCGTCCGGACTTGCAGGCCGCAGGGACTCACCCGCGCATTGGCATGGTGCCCGCGGACGTAACCTCACTGCGGGCTAAGGTCGCGGTGGGTGCTTCTAACGTCGCGTACACACAGGGAGTCATACCGTTCTTTGCTGCTAGGCGTGCTTACTATGATACCCACTTCTGCTGGACTGGCGGTGGCTGCGGAACACCGGGCCCAATAGGCACAGTTGATCCTGCTTCTGGATGGATTGATGCTTCAAATCAATTCACCGCTATCGGGGGGGGACCGTTTGAGCCTGACGCTGCTCTGTACGCGTTGATGGCTCTGATTGACCCTATAGTGGGAAACAGGGCGACATGGGCGGCTCATGCCAGAGACTTGGCGATGTGGGAGATGAACGAAGTTTGCTATGCAGCTTCTTCTGGTTCCGGAGCCTGTGTGGCCCGAAGCTACACAGGATTAGGCGGTAATTCCAATACTCCGTTTGTCGGGTCGCAGTTTATTATGAATAATCGCGCCCAAGGAAACACTCTTCCTCTAATTCAGGCAATTGATATGGCCTACGCCTTGTTTACCATGGCGGATAAAACCACTATAGCCAAAGTAGGACATATCTGGGGCAAGCAGCTTACGGGAGCGTATTCGCTGGACGTGACCGATGGGGTCGGAGAGCACGTTATTCCTGTAGGCGCGTACAACACGCCATCGATCATCAATCTAGGCGTATGGCAGGGGGAGTCTGGATCGAATAATTACGCTGAAGGCCATTTTCAAACACTAGTCGGCATCGGTCTGCTGCTCGACCCGGCAGACGATCCTGTCATCTCATCGTGCGCATCCTCGGCAACAACCATCTGCGCCTCAGACGGTACGGCACAGACTGTAGCAGCCTACGGCGTCTATGCAGTCAAGGGATGGCTCTACCGGCTATACGCTAACTTTGAAGATCAGCATATTGTGAACTCGGCATTCGGCCTGAGCGATCCGTTTCTCTGCCCGGATATAGTTGTCGGCACCACGCCATGCACGGGCAATATGTCGGGCGGATTTACCAGCGAAGGCACAGGCTATGGGGCGCTTTCCATGTCAATAATGTTTCCCTCAGTGTATGCACTCTACACGGCGGGCAAGCTGAACCCGGCGACTGACATTCAAGCGAGCTTCGTTTCGTCTTCCTACTGGGACAAAATGGCCATAAGTTTTTTAGACCAGCTATACCCAAATATCGTTAGTACAAATGGTGCCGCATATACACAGTTCGGTAACGATCAGAACTATGCGACATTTATCCAATCCGGGATTCTATTCAATTCCATGATGCCTTATGACGCTCAGAACGGGAACACCTGGAGACTGGGCATCGAGAAGTGGTACCAGTACAACGCGCTCTATGGCGGTTACGCCAACTTCTTCGGGCGTTTTATGGGTTCGGCTCCGTTCGGAGGCGGTGGTATCACGCTTTTATCTCCCAACATCATGGTTGCGACTTCCAGCAAAAACGATGGTGACTTCTCTGGAGTCGGCAGCCCTAACCCAGTACAGAACTCTTACGACCCCCGCAGCACGGCAACTCTCCCTTTGGACTTTGAGAACCTCAGCAGTCAAGGTGGGTTATACAGATATTACGGGCGCGACAATTGGAGCAAGACAGCTACTCAATTTCAGTTCGGGTGTAACACGGCGGTAGCATCTCATGCCATGCCTTCTTGCGGGAGGTTTGACTTTCTTCGCAAGGGCGAGCCACTAACAACGGCCTTGGGCGGAAGCTCTAACAACGATCCCTTTGCCCAAGCCCCGCAGCATCAGAACATCCCTGGGTATCAGTGGGATCCCACGTTTGACTGCGTAAATGCGGGACTCTCAAGCGGGATCTGCGCTCAGGGCGGTATGGTCGATTCCGGGCAAGGGATATCGAGCAATCTGGTACTCGCCCACTCCTCGAGCAGCAATTACTATTACGGCGCGACTGACGCAAGTGGCTCCTACAACACCTCGCAGAATACTTGCCAGTGGTGTACGGCAGCGGCTAATGTGACCCTCTCGCAACGTGAGGTTTTATGGCTAAAACCGGATCAGATTTTCATCTACGACCGGGCAAATACTAAGTCGTCGACATCGTTTAAGAATTTCTACATGGATGTGCAAACCTTGCCGGCGATCAACGGTAACCAGGCGACGATGACCTCAACGAAGGGTCAGAAGTTGTATGTTACGGTTCTGTTGCCGAGCAGCCAATCCCTCAGCGCATCAGCGCTGGACGCTCAGCATGAGCCGGGCGCGCCGGTAACGTCGCTGCTGACAAGCAAGGGAGGAACCGCCAGCATGACGCGGATGCTGCACCTGATCGAAGGCAAGGATCCCGGGGGTATTGCCTCGGCGACCGGCCTTGTGCAGTCGAGCGCCGGAACGAATTTCGATGGCGGTGTAATGGGCAGCAACATTGTCCTGTTTAAGCGCAGCCTGTCAGATACTTTTACTTCAACCACGTATGCGGCATCCGGAGCGACGAAGCACTACATAACCGGGCTCGCACCTAATGCGATTTACACCGTTTCAGGGGCTGGAACTTCCGCTTCGGTCACTGCAGATTCCGGCGGCATGGTGACTTTCGCGGCTGCGGGCACGGGAGCGGTGACGGTGACCGCAACGGTCGTGATTGCTTCGTCGGCACGGGACGAACATGAAGCTTTTCCCGCACAGGCTTCGCAACTGTTATTGGGCAAAGGGCACATGCTCCGGCGGGTTGGACTGCCGCTTTTTGTGGCAGCATGCGCTGGGTGTGCCTGGTTCGGAGTTTCGCGCAGCAGACGTCCCAAACTAATCTGCCGACACGAGCCTGCGGGAGCTATCCACCGTCCGAGTAACCCGTCCTGAAACCAATTGTTGACTAAGAAGGAGTTAACTGAAAGTGACAAATATTCTTTTCGATCTAATCAAGAATGGCGCGCAAGCATGTGGCGTCGTCGTTAGTAAGAAGCCACCGCCGGGAAGTTTTGAGCGTCACTTACGTGATTACCTCTCGCAGATGCAGATCAACGTAGTGCTGGATGTGGGCGCCTTTGTTGGTAATTACGCGTTACAACTGCGCAAGATCGGATATCAGGGGCGAATCATCAGCTTTGAACCGGTACCCGCATCCTATAAAAAATTAAGTCAGGTGATGGGCAAAGACCCACTTTGGGTGGGCTATCCGTTTGGTTTGAGCGACGAGAATCGCGACGCGCTGATGAACACTCACAGCAGCGGTGATTTTAATTCGCTGCTCACATTGCGGGAGGACGTCGAGCATGCTTATGTTCTTGATCCCTCATGTCGCGGCCAGGCAAATATTCAGCTCAAACGCCTCGATGCGGTTCTCCCACAACTGATCGAGAAGGTTGAATCTCCACGAATCTTCATGAAAGTCGACACGCAAGGCCATGATCTAAGCGTTCTAAAAGGGGCATCCGGTGTGGTTGATAGCATTTTGGGGTTCCAGAGCGAGCTTCCCGCAGTCAAACTCTATGAGGACATGCCATCGATGGCAACTTTGCTGGATTATTACGGGAGCTGCAAATTTGTGCCAATCGGCTTCTATCCGGTAAATACATTTTGCAACCTTCAAGTGTCTCCGGAATTTGATGTGTTGTTCAACCGGTTTGAGGGGACTTTGCAGCGTTCGCAAGTCATTTGAAGTTACTTGAATCCGAGGAGCGTTTTGATCTTTTGTCGCTTTTGATAGCGTTCTGTGTCCCAGACTTCTTTGCGTAAAGTGGCAAGCCCGTCGAGCAGTTCCGCCCGGTAAGGTTGCGCCTGGGGATACCTCTCGACGATTTGATCCCACATGACGACACTATTTCGCAATTGCTTGAGGGAATCGGCGCTCCACGAATCCGGATGACGACGATAGTGCATCAATACCTCGGGCACGACGCCAAAGGGCACGACACTCAACACGCGAAAGTGAAAACAAGTGTCTTCCGCTGAGTTCGTAGCCTCGACATCGAACCCGCCCACCTCCAGACAGAAATTCCGTCTCACCATCTGCGTAGAGGTAATGGCTGGCTGGAATGTCGTTAATTTTCCTGTAATCGGCTTCCGAACGACAAATCCCGACTGGTATTGCTCGGGAACCCAAAAGCTCTCAGGCGTGTAGGACAAATGGCTACGGTTGGAGACCACGCCGTCGGTGAATTCGACATAGTCAGTGATGACGCAGTGGATGTCGGGACACTCGTTCGCGAGCCGGAGTTGTTTTTCCAACTTGGTCGGAAGCCACAGGTCGTCGCCATCGCAGAACGCGAGCCAATTCCCCATTGCCATGGAGGCGCCTATATTCCGTGCCGCCGGGGCGCCGCCATTCTTGACATTTATCAAAGTGACGCGATCTTCGTACTGCTCGACGATGGCGGCCGAGTTGTCAGTCGAGCCATCGTTGACGACGATCACCTCTGTCGGTGGAGCGGTTTGGGCGAGGACTGCGTCGAGCGTTAGCGCGATAAATTTAGCACCGTTATAAATTGGGATGATCACTGAAACGGAGTTCGAGGGATGCGAAGGGTCGAAAGAAATTGAGGCCATTGAGTTGGTGTCTCCAAACTTTATGCTTCCGCAGAAATCAGTGTCGCCGCGTAGGGGATTCGCAATTATGCGGAGTGTATCAGTGCGATTCAGACTTCGAGTTCAGAACGAAAGTTGTACTGAAGCTCCAGCCTCTTAACATTGCCGCGCCTTTTGCGATGTCAACGATTGACTGCTCGTTGAGCATCTCGCGCAGCATTCGAAATCCTTTGGCAGGGCTAATCGATCGATTCCGAACTCGTGGTATAACGTTGGCTAGCGTATCAGCGGCACAACTCGCTTGCAGGAGCGCTTGAGAATCATTCATCCATGCTGGGCCTGCAGACGGCAAGCCGTTCTTGCGCTTAAGTTCGACCAGCTTGTCATACACGTCTTCGAGTGGGCTTAACACTGTTCCCCACGTAAGTTTTGATACCGTTTCTCTGGCGCATCGGCCCATCTCTATCCTCGTTTCCTGAGACTGGTTCAGTGCAACGATCGCAGATAGCAGAGAGCCGCTATCATCTACGTCGGAGCTATAGCCGTTGACCCCGTCGACAATGAGTCCGGGCACTGCGCCCACTCGTGTTGACACTACGGCCGTCTCGCATGCCATGGCTTCAAATACGGTGCATGGCCCACCTTCGACGCGCGAAGTTAGAAGGTATACATCGAGCGCTGAGTATAAGGCGGGCAGATCCGACTTGCGAATGTAGCCGGTGGCGCTCGCGGAAATACCCAACTCTTTGAATTCTGCTAGTTCCTTGTCCCATCCAATGCCACCCAGAACGACATGTAGGTTGGGCAGACGGAGAGCGGCTTTGCGGACAACTTCGAGAAGGACATCCGTACCTTTTCTGCCGCGGTCAGTATCGCTGCCCTTGGTCCCGATAAATCCAAGCACGAAACGGTCATCGGGAATTCCGAACTGCTGCGAGGATACCTTTGTTTTTTTGAAAAAGTTTGCGTCTACGCCGTGCGGCACGATGGTGACTGGTACGCGGCCTGAGGCGCGATCGTCGAGATACTCTTTCCATCCGCTAGTGCAGACCGTTAAAGCTGAGCTCTGATCAAGCGCCATCTGGTGATGTGGGGACCATGTGGTGACGTGGTGGATCCATGTCGCTATCGGAGGCAGCGCCGCAGGCTCGAAGTCTTGGAACAACTCGATAGATGATTCGTTGAGACAGTGGATTGCGTCGATCGCGGGAACCAGCGCCTGAAGAAGGTCGGGGCGCCATCCCAAGAGCGTTTCAGGCAGAAAATAGAAGTCGTATTTATCGCCAAATCGCGCAATGATCTGCTTTCCCATCTCGCCGATGATCCACCAGGCAACGTTCGGGATTAACAGTATCCGGGGCTTTCTGTTCATATAATTTCCTTGGTTTAGAAAACTGCTAAGTGCGCTGACGTACGGAGCGCGGGTGCAAGGCGGCTAGGCGAATACTTCAGGGACGCTTCTTTATCATGAATTCCATTTGGGTTCCATACAAGCGTGCGAGCAGCGGGAATTTGAGAGTGGTGAGGGGACAAGTCAGCAAACCAGCAATCCCTGGGAAGGACTCCGTGGCCACTTGCGAGCGGCGAAATCCGATCACGCCAAAGCCCGCCTTATCGAACATAGCTCGAGCGGTGGCCGGTGTGAACTCCCAGACATGAAGCGGAATATGGCAGCATGACCAGATCCAGTCACGACGCGTCAGTCGCGATAGATTGCGTTGGTACCTCGACTCGATGGAGCTGATGTCCGGGAAAGTGATCAGCATATAGCCGCTTGGTTTAAGCGACGCGCTGGCTGCCTGAAGCGCATGCAGCGGATGTTCCGTATGTTCAAGTACATCGGTCATCGTAATCAGGTCGTAGGTATTCAATTCCGATGCGATCTGCTCCAATCCGCCAACCCTGATTCGAATACCATAGTGCGAGGCGCCCCACTCCGCACTGGCGCGATTGTATTCCGTCCCTTCCGCATCAAAGCCCGCTGCCTTCAAAAGTGAAGGGAACAGTCCCGTCGCAGTGCCCACGTCAATGCTGCGTCCGCTGCGCAGAAAGGTGACGACCCAGTCACGGTAGCGCGAAAATTTCAGTCCGAAAACTCTCTCCGTGTCACCAGTCTGGCGGAGTTCCCCGTGATAATCACCCTGGTAGAACCCTCTGATCTCCTCTGACGTGGGGGCAGGGTCGCAGTAGTGCTGTCCACATTGAGTGCAGTGAACCAGATGAAATTCCTTGGTTGATACTGTTCGGCTGGCCAGATAGACAGGGTTGAATTCGCCACACATAGGGCAGGGTGCGGGGGCTGGGATCAATGTCATCTTGCTCTCTTTCCGAAATTAGGTCGCAGCAGTGTGGTTGCACGCAAATCGCTCCAACGCAACCCGCAACGTCCCTGAGGTGATTGAAAAATTCGACTCATAGAATCGCTCTTCGCCGAGAAAACCTGCTTTTTTCGCTAACGGCAAACATGGCGAAGCGTCGTGGTTCCCAGAAAGGGGAGGGCCAAGTCCGCAGCGAGCGAAACATATAGTGAGCTTCAGTGTCGAGTCCATTGTCCCGGGCGATCAACCCAGCGCTGCATAGCTGGGTTGCGCGAATACGATGCCTCCATAACCAACGCGGAAAACCTCGAAGATCTGCAAGTAAGGTTGTTTCAATAATGCGATCCAGCGCCTCCAACATCTTGGCTGGATTTGCGCTCAAGCTATTGGGATAGACGTAATAATCGGTTAGAGGATCTGAAATCGCTTCAAACTGGCCGAGCCGCTGAAGCCGTACCCACATCTCCCAATCTTCGCAGGCACGTATATCTTCGCGGAATCCTCCATCCCGTGAGACTGCATCGCGTCGGACAAGGGCGGTGGACGGAGTAATCGGATTGCTGTAACGAAGAATCTTTATCGCCGAAACTGCATCGATTGCTGGCCGTTCTTCACGAACGCCGTTGTCGTCAAATATGCGAATGCCTGTGTAAACGAGTACGGTCTCGGGCCGAATGCAATCAGCCTGACGTCGAAGTTTGTCAGGTGCCCACATGTCGTCTGCGTCCAGCAACGCGATCCAATCACCTGAAGCATTTTGTATTCCTGTATTTCTCGCGGCGGAGAGACCGCCATTTGGGCGGCTCACGACTTTTGCACCCAGCGCTTCCGCCACCTCCGCCGTATCGTCGGTCGATCCGTCATTCACCACGACGACTTCCGCCGGTTGCAGTGTTTGGCAGGAGACCGACTGAAGGCAGCGAGGCAAAAATAAAGCTGCGTTGAATGCAGGAATGACGACACTGATCTTCATGCCCGCCGTCCCAATAACGGGAGGCGTTTGGAGGACGCTGCGTGCCGCAGTCCGCCGTATTCCCAGCCATGCTCTCGCATAGATGCCCTTTCTTACACGTTGGTCGGAGTCGCGCCGGCGAGGTTTGGGTGAATCAGCAAGGACACAATCTTATTCGCAGGCGCGGCGAGTGGCTTGGGCAACATCCCGGTCAGAATGCTGAAACGGGCACGGTCCTCCGGTTCCAATACGCGCATGAGATAGAAGAGGGTGAATAGGACGATCAGGGAAGCCGTTCCCCCACATAGGATGGCCCACAGAGGCCGCAAATGAATCGCGATGTAATGAGCGGTGACAGAAGCCAGAATGCTGCTTAGTGTAATTTTCGCGACCTGCAGCCAAGGGAGTTTTACCTTGTAGAGATAAATACCAACGGCCCACATCATTCCGACAGCCGTTACCTGTGCGGCGCCACTCCCGATGCATGCTCCTACTGCGCCGTGAATTGGAATGAGGTACCAGGCTATCCCAATATCCACAACACCGGCTAGCACTGTAGCTACGATGATATAGCTTTGGCGTTCTGCACTTTGAAGAAGGCTTTGCACAGGACCGATGAAGGCCTTAGGCATACACAGCAGAGGAGCCAGCGTGACTACTACTGCGGCTCCCGTGTACTGATTGCCGTACAGAAGAAGCAACGCGGGCAGGGCAAGCGAGGCTGAGATCACGTGTACTGGAATCGAGGTGAGCGCAAGGTATCGAAATGTTGACGCGGTAATTTCAGGCAGTCTGGACTTGTCGCGTCCATACTGGGCGAAGATCGTGGCTCCACTGGCTGACCCGAAGACGGACGATGTGATGAGGAGACGTTCGGCCATGCTGAAGGCAACCGAGTAGTACGCGACCTGGCGAATGTCGGCGGAGAGATGCTTGAGTAGGAAGAACTCAGACCTGTCCCAAACAATCATTGCGACGACCATGCTGGCGACACTTTGGCATGAAAATGAAATCATGCGGGCGCGTAACCCCTCCGGCTGAACGTGAGCCGTTTCCCAAGAGAGAATGCGCTTTAACGTGGGGAAGAGCCTAACAAAAAAGTCGACCAGACGAGTCAGAAGGATCGACGCGCCGACGCCTATAACGCCCCATTTAAGTACCACCGTTGCAAGGATTGCCACGAAGAAGACAAGGATCGAAATGACCGAGGCCGGCAGATTCGTCGAGAGTTCTTCTGTAGCAACGTTGGCCTGAGCAGAGATTGAGTTGACCATCCCGGGCCATATGCTGAGGACAACAAGGGCCGAGGCCAATTTGTAACCGGCGTTGGCATCTCCTAGCACCCAGAACAGAAGGCCGACGGTGGCAAGGGTCGCCATGCCAATCTGTAGATACAAGGTTTGGAAATAGATGTAGCGCGCAGTCCCGCGATCTCCCATGCCGATAAATTCGGCCATATATTTCTGCGTAGTGGATGGAATACCGATCCCACCCAGACTGCTGACGACCGAGGATATCCACGCTACATAGATGATGTAGCCCATCTTCGATGGACCCAGCGTACGGGCAATCGCAATCGAGGTAAACAGCGTGACCACGGAGCTGATTACATTTTCGAGGCCGTACCAGCCGGTATTTCGGGCAATGGTCCTGGTGTTTGACATGTCGATATTAACTCTAATCCCGAGACGATGCGTAATCGCTTATTCTACTTTCCGCTCAATTGATCCGCACTGGCTTTCCATGGAGTGTCGAAGGCGGTGATGCTCATCCAAGATAATTTCTGTCGCGCCGTGAATTTTGATACCGCCACGTCTGACCACGGGAAATGGCTCCTTCAAGCAATACACCGCATTTGCATTGTTCATGTTTCGCACGTAATAACGCATCCTATCATGCGCAAACGGCTGAATGGATGCACCAAAAGGGTTAGGGATGGGCCTCCGACTCGACGGCAACTTCCAGTAATCTGAAGCCAACGCTTTAGTGAATGTAAAGTGCGAAGCAGGCCGAGCATTTGTGGTGATGCCTTGACATGTATTAGGTTTGATAGGATCAAGATGATACTGCTGTGGAGAGGCAAACAGTGAAGCTCTTCTTCTGCCTGTCGCTGATCGGCGTGTTCTACACTTACGCCGGCTATCCCTTATTGATGTGGATACTTTCGCGACTTCGGCCGCGTCCCTGGACGGTCGCATCGATTACACCAAGCGTGAGCGTCGTGCTCGCCGTTCACAATGGGATGGTCCTGCTACCACAGAAGATTGAGCATCTACTGGGGCTCAACTATCCCAACATTCAGGAGATCATCATCGTCTCGGATGGCTCGACCGACGGAACCGCTGAACTGCTGGCAGGCTTGCACCACCCACTTATCCATACGATCGTGATTGAAGGTCAAGGCGGCAAGGCGGTCGCTGTTAATGCGGGTGTAGCCAAAGCCACCGCTGACGTTATTGTCTTCGTGGACATACGGCCTGAAATGGCTCCGGAAGCGATCCAACTACTGGTTAGCAACTTTGCAGATGGCAAGGTCGGCTGCGTCTCTGGCAACCTGAAACTTCGCGACGACGGTCACGACGCAGCTTCGGCGGCAGTCGGCGGATTTTACTGGCGCTACGAGCAGTGGATCCGGACTTGCGAGTCAATCAGCGACTCGCCCGTTGGAGTTTACGGAGGTTTCTACGCCATTCGCCGCGCACTCGCTGTGCAGCAGCCTCCCGGAATCATTCTGGATGACATGTTTCAGCCACTGTCCATTATCCGCCAGGGCTACCGTTCTGTAGTCGATCCGCGTGCGTATGTCTACGACATGTGGCCGAAGAACGTTGAGGGCGAGTTTCATCGTAAGGTACGAACGTTGGCTGGGAACTTCCAACTGTTTCAATTGGCACCTTGGACACTGACCACGCAGAATCGAGTTCTGTTCCAGCTAGTGTCCCACAAAGTCATGCGTCTTTTTGTCCCCTATTTTCTGATTACCACGCTCGTTACCACACTTGCCATATCGGCCAATTCTTCTCTCTTTAGAGCACTCGCGGCACTCCAGATATTTGGGTGGACATTGGCTTTTGTCAGTCTACGGTACAAGATTCCACTCATAAATCGTGTCGCTGCTCCCGCAGGCGCGTTACTCGTACTCAATGCGGCTGCGGTGGTCGGCCTCTACAAATTTCTTTTCACACGGGGGCCGCTTTGGAAGATATGGAATGCAGGTAAGCCTTTAAACACAGATTCAGCTTTTGCAGATAATAAAGCAGTGCCGTCCAACAATTCTGCAGTTGCAGCCGTGGTTGACGCTGGTAAAAACTCTTAACATGAAAGTGCAAAATTGATTTCACCTGTGAGGCGTTGACACATGTTCCTAGGTTCCTTCATTCTCAAGATTAGGCGCGCTGAAACTCCTTTTTACGCACGTTTAAAGAGAGTCTACAAGGCCATCTTGACGTTTCAAATGCCCATCCCGCGAATATTGGACCCCATCTTTTCTTTAATTCGTTTTCTACAGATCCTTAAATACGAGGTTGATCAAAAGGTCTCTGTTGCCTGTTTAGGATTTCCAATTCTCCGCACAATGTGTATTTCGATCGGCGAAAGACTGGAGATGGAAGGCTTCCCGTATATAACCGGGCCGGTGAAGGTCTACATCGGAAATGACGTCCGTCTTTCGGGATCCTTTGCCATATCGAGCGGTCGAATCTTCGACGAGCCGGAGTTCAGAATTGGAAATAGAACTTTTATTGGTGCCGGCTGCGTATTCTCAGTCGCAAAGTCGATTACCATCGGAGACGACGTGCTTATTGCCGCCGAGTGCAGCGTGTCTGATTACTCCGCCCATCCCCTCGATCCTGAGAGTCGAATTGCAGGAGGACAAGTCGACCCCGAAGAGGTCCGCCCGGTCCGCATCGAGAACAAGGCTTGGCTGGGAAGGGGAGCAACGATACTGCCCGGCGTTACGATTGGCGAAGGCGCGGTAGTCGGGGCGGCTACGGTTGTAACAAAAGACGTACCTCCGGGAGGCATCTGCGTTGGGAACCCAGGCAGGCTGCTCTCAAGGACTGTCTACGAATCTAAGCTGCGGAAGGATATGGTCGCTCGTTAGCGGACTGGTATATGGAGACATCATGCTGACGAAGATCGTTGCGGAAGTATTTCCATATGACCGCGTCCACGACACATATCAAGAGTACTATCGCCAATCATTAGAGGTGAGTTGCGCTGGGAATAGCCAGGAGTATGTGGAAAGTTCTGGCGCGTACTCCGATGATCTGCTCAGAAATCTTCGGGCTGTTCGCCACTCTTATCGGTTGCGGAATCTCCTTAATGGAAAACTGTTGCCGACCTTACTCGACAAATTCGCTGCATTGCTTTCCCGCAGCCCTATAATTGGCCCGGCTCCATCCGTCGGCGTTTACAGGTTTATCACCGACCGAGAGGATGAAATCCGCGTTTGCATTGATGCGAACGACTTCCCGGACATCTCCAAGAAAGCCGCCGCTTCGTGCGACATTTATTTCAAGAGTAATTACTGGGCGGACCACGATTACCCGTTGCACGTATTGCCGCTGCCGAATATGAACCCCTTGGTGGGGCGAAACCTTGAATTACTCAAGAGCCTCAGAGGAGAACCAAAGCAACGCGATCTATTTGTCTTTTTCCGTGTTTGGGGAGGTCGTGATGAGGTGGAAGGCATTGAGCACAACATGGCGCTGCTCAAGGCGCTGAGTAAGGTGAAATGCAACAGCTATTTATCGGCCTATCTTGTAGCGGGTGACATACCCTCTTTAGCTACGCGCCTGGATGATCTTGGAATTTCCTGGACTACTAAGGCCATGCCTCAGCAGGAACTCTGGAAAAATGCTGCAGCCGCACGAATGAATATTGTGCGCCTCGGGATGCATCAGTGCAGCCCGTGGCGGATGATTGATATTCTCGCGATGGGCGGCGTACCCCTCCTGGATTACAAGCCTATGACGCTTTGGCCTGAGCCTCTTATAGAAGGCAAGCACTACTTGAATTTAAATCTCTCTCCGGGGCACGAAGAAGCGGCGGGAAATCTCGCTGATAAAGTTGATTCATGGATACAGAGTGATTCGCTGGTTTCATCGATCAGCCGCAACACAGCAGACTACTTCGATCGCTATCTCGCGCCGAAAATGCTTGGGAAGTCAATTTGTCAAACAGTGGAAGACCGCTGTTCAAGCAAAATAAGCATTTAGTGGTTTGCGGGTTTTGAATCAGGCGGGGCCTTCGGGCCGCCCCATCTTGGGCACTCGCAAGGCGCGCGTCGTGTTTCGATAGAGGTTGCTATAAGCCTCAACCATCGCCTGCAGCGTAAAGTGCGCGTGAAACGCTGCTTCCGCACTCATCGAGAACTGCTCCCGTTCACCAGAGCTATCGGCCAGATGCAAAATAGCTGCCGCCATCTCCGACGAATCCGTCGCAGATACTGTGAGACCTCCCTTGGCGAGCCGAACAACCTCCGCCATTCCACCGACGTCGGTTACGATAGCCGGGAGCCCCAGGGAGAAAGCCTGAAGTAGTGACATCGGCAACCCCTCAGACCTGGACGACATGACAAAGCCATCGGCCGCGGAGAAGAATGGCGCAACCTCAAGTTGCTGGCCCCAGAATGTCACCTCAGGAGCGATGCCAAGTTCCACAGCAAGATTTTCCAGCGATTTGCGTTCACTGCCGTCGCCTACCATCCAAAGACGCAGGCTAGGCTTAGAAGAAAGCGCGGAGCGAAATGCGTTAAGCAGCAGTGCATGGTTCTTCACAGGTTCCAGGCGACCGACGTAAATAAGTGTGAATCCGTCTTTTGGTGGCCACTGTTCCCTTGGGGTTCGCACCACCGGGAGAGCTCCGTTATACACTCGCGTAATCTTGCGAGCAGGCGCAATGTTCGCATCTTTCAAGTTGTTCGTTGTCGCGTCGCAGATGCCGGCAATCCAATCACAAAAGCGCGCCGCAAAGGCATATTTTACCTCCATGACTATGTTGCGCGGTGGGGCTACCAGGCTGTGGCGAGTCGACACAACGCTTGGCACGCCCGCCATTCTGGCGGCCATCGCTGCATAAATCGTTGGCGTGGGGTTATGAAGATGGACGACATCGGGCCGGGAAGATTTGAATATGTGGAAGAAATTGCGGATAGAGTCCAGGAGGTGGCTGCCCACGTTGGGGTGAACAGAGAAGCCTTCACTGCGCATTCGTTCACCAAGTGCGCCAAGAGGCCCGACTGCGTACACACACGGCTCGTGCCCATATTCTCGCTGCAGATGACACATCTGCGACACAAGCATTTCAGCCCCCCCCACCTCCATGCTGTCTACTATGTGCGCAATCTTCATATTCGTTGGTCCGAACCTCCGACAGCTCTCTTGGTTTGATTTCAACGATAGTACCCTTCGACAGTGTTGCATCAGCGCATGATATTTCCCACGCGGAGGAAAATGTACATTGCCACTGGCAGCAAGAGCGCGATACCGATACTAAGCCGCAAGACTCGACCTGAGGGCATCCTTGCGGATACCAAGTCACGCCGCAGAGCCATCTCAAAAACGACCTCCGCGATACCGCCCAAGAGGAACAGGGTCATCGTGTAGGCGCGAGATAGAAACCAACCAGTAACCAGGAACCCGGTAAGCGACAAAACGATGAGACGACCGAGGCGATTGACCTCGTCCCTATCGATCTCTTCAGTCTTCATTATCATGTAGGGAAAGGGCCCCTCCTCCTCGGGAACAGGGAACACTTCCGCCCTCACCTTTATCGGAGAGGAAATTTCCAGTGCATCCCTCATCGTCGGAAAAATGAACAGGGACCAGAAATACAAACCTATGAAGCCAAGCTCTGCCCCGCAGACGACGATTGAGTTGTGCGCGGTAATAAAGTAATACTCTGTAAATCTTCCGTAACCCACTCCGATGAAAGGATGCGATATCAGCAATTGCAGCCCAAAGGCCCACGCATCCATGCGTCCCGATCCCGCATCGGCGGAGATATCCCGCCCCCCGGTATATTGCAGCGCCGTAGCTGCAACGAATAGTCCGCCGGCCATTAGCAGCGACAATACGGTCCCGACGCGTCGCCGAAGCGCCACAACTGTTATGGCCATCAAAGCGATCACAGAGCCGCGGGAGTGGGTCAAGTACGCTCCGTAGAGCAAACCACAAACTGGCAGAATTACGCAAAAAAAGTTCCGAATAGACTTCTTTGAGCGCCAGAAAACAAACACCAAGGGGATTACACAAACTATGACTTGGGCGAAGTCATTCGGGTCACTGATGAAGTCGAGCCCTTTAATTCTATAAAACCATTCTCCAGCGTCGCTCTTTTGCGCGAAAACATAGTCGCTTGTGGTTAGTCCATTGCTCACGTCATAATACCCGTGTGCGATTACAAACAGACAGACAAACAACAGCATCAATATGAGAATCTTCAGTCTTTTCTTCGAATTGCAGTGGAGACAAACTAAAAAGTATGCGAAGGCATTCGGAATGAAATTCAGGAAGACCTGAATCGCCCCTCCAGTCCAGCCTGTCACCAGTACCGACAAAAGCGTGGCAAACGCCAGTCCAATAAGTGCCAGTGACTGCGGCGTCTTCCAAATCAATGATCCGGGCATCGTGGGCAGCGAGACAAGCAAAACCGATGCCGCCAAAATCAATTCAATATGGGCGGCCGCGAGCGGCCCGAATATGGTGGCCGGGCTGAGATACGCGGTAAGAAGATACAGAACTGCTAGAGCAAATCCCATTGTTCAATCGACCGACCAGACATAAATGCCCAAGGCTGCGAAATGACGCTCGCGGCATCGCTAACCCATGCGTATACACGATTTCCTTGATATGCCGAGCGTGTATTGACACCTCATTGTAGCAAGTGGGCATCAGTTGAGTGAGCGGGCTCAAATACCCCTGATACCATGGACGAGAGTTGAGGAAGTCCTGAGAAGCGTAGTAGTCTTCTTGAATCATTCCGTTGACAACATTATTTCGTTTTTGATCGCCGCAATCGGAGCTTCTGAATGAGCACTGTCAGTTCGCGTGCGTCCGATGCATCCTTCGTGCCCAACGTGCCGAGCCGCATTCCTTCGCTTGATGGTCTCCGTGCCGTCTCGATTGCACTCGTGATGGTCGGCCACTCTGCTGATTCCCAAAATGCCCCACATTTTTTGAACCACTTCAGCCATTTGGGTAATTTTGGTGTTCGCTGCTTTTTCATCATTTCCGGCTTTTTGATTACAACGCTGCTACTCAAAGAGCGAGACAAGACGGGCAGCATTTCAATGCGAGGATTCTACGCTCGCAGGGCGCTACGAATATTTCCGCCCTCCCTGGCGTATGTCGGAATCGTCGCCGCTTGCTCTGCGTTGGGCTGGCTCACTCTCAAGTCTGGAGATCTGGGCCACGCACTCACTTATACGATGAACTATCACTATCGGCGCGCTTGGTGGTTTGACCACCTCTGGTCACTCTCGGTCGAGGAGCAGTTTTACATCTTGTGGCCTGGAATACTTTACTGGGCAGGAAATCGACGCGGGTTGAAGATTGCATGGACTGTTGTCTTCGTTGTTCCCATTATTCGCGCGTTTATGTGGTTCGTGTTCCACGCTACTGACACTTCTATGACCAAGCACTTCGAGGCAAACGCCGACGCACTGTCTACCGGCTGCCTGCTCAGCATGAATTTTAACCGGCTCGGTGCAATACGCTGGTACCAGCGGTTCCAGGCATCTCCGCTGTTCTGGATCGTCGCCCTCGGTCTTGTGCTGGGCGGTCACGGCTTATTCGCAATCAACCCAGCGAGCTTTTACATTCTTGGGCAAACGATCGCTAACCTAGGGACTGTGCTTTGCATTGATTGGTCCATACGGAATTTTGACAAAGGCGTCGGACGCGTTCTCAACTGGAAACCTGTGGCCTACATTGGTGCGCTCAGCTACTCGTTGTATTTGTGGCAGAACGCGTTTCTCAACCCTGACTGGAACTCCTGGCAAACTCGACTTCCGGTAAATCTCTTACTTGCAGCCGGTATGGCAATTGCATCCTACTACTTGGTAGAGCAGCCATTTCTGCGACTCAAGCCCCTCCCCGCCCGGGAAAAGACGACACGTTACTAGCGCCTCGTGGTCCTATCCTTGTTACTCTAAGCATGCTCGGGGCAGCACTACTGCTTGACAGCATCGTGGGAACAAAAATCTTGGTATGAATGTTCCCAGCAAGTCTGAAGCAAGCTCGTGTTTACAATAACCAGTCAGTCAAGAGGAGCATGACAAATCCACCTTCACTGTACTGTGAGAGTCAAACTGGTGGCTGGTTGCAGGGAACCACTTGCAGCTACTACGGCAACCGTCGAGATGGAGGAAGGAGTAGAAGAGACTTGAACCCCGCAGCCAGTACACATACTCAGCCCTGCTGCGACTCCAACCAAAAGCAGCATCTGTAACCTTCGTTGTTTTTTCCGACCGAAGCAGCAAAGGGTGAGTGCCAATGCTGAACCTGGATAGGGCCAGTTGAGATCGCGGCGCACGGCCGTAATCACCGACGGCATCGTCACCGTAAGCGCTGTCGAGGCTATTGCACCATCCGGAGTTATAGTCGCAGGCGAAAAGTTGCACGAGGCCCCCTCGGGCAGCCCTGCGCAACTGAACGAAACGGCGGAGGCAAACCCATTTTCAGGAGTTACTGAAACAGTAGTGGTGCCGCTATGCCCGCCAATAATGCTGATAGAAGCGGGATATAAAGCGACCGCGAAGCTACGTGTGGGCAAATCCATCGTGTAAGCCGCCGAACCCACGGCACTAATCGAAGGGGTAACCGCATCTTTGCTGCTGGAGGGGTTGTAGCGCCCGTTAGGCACCGCGATCGCTCTGACAGTCTGAGTGGCCATAACATTAATTGGACCGTAATATACTGGGGAATTATCCGAGGGGATCGTTCCATCCGTCGTATAGTAGATGGTTGTCAGGGGAGTTGCAGTAAATATTTTCACTTTCTGTGCTGCTTTGTATGTGCCACCAGAAGGGCTGAACGTCGGGGTTGCGGCGGGAGGAGTAATAAGGTAGACCCCCCATGCCTCATTGCTATTTGGATGTCCTGCTGCGACGGCAATAGCTTTGACAGTCTCCGTTGCAGCGACAGTAATCGGACCTGAATACTGCTGAGAGCTACTAGTGGCGTTCGACCCGTCCGTCGTGAAGTAGATAGCAGCGGAAAGCGTTTTTGTATTGATGGTCAAAGTCTGCGTCGACGTATACACGCCAGGCAGAAGGCTGAAAGTCGGAGTAGCCGCTGGCGACAGGTCTAGGGTATAGCTGGCCGAACTCACTGCGCTGATCCCAGGTGTAACAGGCTCTTTTGTGGCAAATGGATTAGATTGTTCGTTGGGAACTGCAATCGCTCGGATAGTCTCTGTAGCAGCGACGGTGATCGGACCGGAATAAATACGCGAATCCATTCTCGGTGCTGTCCCATCAATCGTGTAATGAATCGCCGCCGCGGGGGTCGTGGTGCTGATCGACACGATTTGTGCCATGTTGTACACACCACCGCCGGGGCTAAAGACTGGGGTCGCAACTGGGTCGGTGATTACGTAAGACGCTGAGCCTACCAAGTTGTTTGAACTTCCCGCGGTAACCACAATGGCTTTGATCATCGTTGTAGCGGTCACTGTGATGGAACCTGAATATATTGGAGAGTTTGACGTCGGCTTCGATTGATCTGTCGTGTAGTGGATCGTGGCCGAGGGCGCCCCTGTGCTAATCGTTACTGTTTGTACCGTGGCATAAAAGCCGGACACGGGGCTAAAGGTCGGCGCGGCCACTGGGGAAGTGATCGTATAAGCTGCCGAATTCACAGCGCTTGTCGAATAGCCTGTAGCGACTGCGATGGCTTTGACCATCTCCGTGGCAGAGACGGTGATTGGACCGGAGTAAACAAGAGAGTGTGTCGTCGGCGTAGATCCGTCGGTCGTATAGTAGATCGTTGTGACGGATGCCTGAGGTGTTGCCCCGATGGCTTGCAGGTACATCGTCGACAATTGCGGAGCTGCGCTGATTGTGAGAGTTTGTGCCGAGGTATATGTTCCCGCCGCGAGGTTGAACGTTGGAGCAGCCGTAGTTAAGATGACGGTATAGGCAGCTATGCTGACCGCGCTGGTTGAGTAGCCCTTGGCGGTAGCGATGGCCTTCAGAGTCTCGGTTGTAGCGACAGCGATGGGTCCGGAATATACGGCCGAGCCAGTCGTGGGTGTGGATCCGTCGGTTGTATAAAAGATGGTCGCCGAAGGCATCGTCGTGGTGATGGCCACTGTCTGCGCCGAGGTGTATGTCCCAGCCGCAACGCTGAAGGCTGGAGCAGCCGATGCCAAGGTAATCGTGTACGCTGCTGAGCCGACCGCGCTGGTTGAATAGCCGGTAGCCGTGGCAATAACCTGCAGCGTTTCCGTTGTGGAGACGGTTATTGGACCGGAATAAGCCGGTGAGCTGGTTGTGGGAGTAGATCCATTAGTCGTATAGAAGATCGTCGCGGAAGGCGTTGTCGTGCTGATGACTACTGTCTGGGCCGAGGTGTATGTTCCAGCCGCAACGCTGAAGGCCGGAGCAGCCGCAGACAAGGTGATGGTGTAAGCAGCGGAGCTAACCGGGCTAGTTGAGTAGCCCGTGGCGGTGGCGATGGCTTTCAGCGTCTCCGTTGTAGCGACAGTTATGGGCCCGGAGTACAAGGGCGAATTAGTCGTAGGTGTCGATCCGTTGGTCGTGTAAAAAATGGTCGCCGAGGGCATCGTTGTGCTGATGGCCACTGTCTGGGCCGAGGTGTATGTTCCAGCCGCAACGCTGAAGGCCGGAGCAGCCGCAGACAAGGTGATGTTGTAAGCGGCGGAACTGATCGGGCTAGTTGAGTACCCCGTGGCGGTGGCGATGGCCTTCAGCGTCTCCGTTGTAGCGACAGTGATGGGCCCGGAGTACGCGGGCGAATTAGTCGTAGGCGTGGATCCGTTGGTCGTGTAGAAAATAGTCGCCGAGGGCATCGTCGTGCTGATGGCCACTGTCTGGGCCGAGGTATATGTTCCGGCCGCAACGCTGAAGGCTGGAGCAGCCGATACCAAGGTAATCGTGTACGTTGCTGATCCGACGGCGCTGCTTGAATAGCTGGTAGCCGTGGCAATAACCTGTAGAGTTTCCGTTGTAGAGACTGTGATCGGACCGGAATAAACGGGCGAGCTAGTCGTAGGAGCGGAGCCGTTGGTTGTATAGAAGATGGTCGCGGATGGCGTTGTCGTGCTGACGGCTACTGTCTGTGCCGAGGTGTATGTTCCGGCCGCAATGCTGAAGGTTGGCGCAGCCGCCGGCAATATGATCGTATAAGCTGCTGAGCTCACCCCGCTGGGTGTGGAGCCGTTGGCTGCCAAGGCCTGCGCCTGACTTTGTGCCAGGCCCGGGGCTGTGGCAATAGCCTTTACAGTCTGGGTTGCTGCTACAGCAATCGGACCGGTATAAAGCGCCGAGCCAGGGGTCGGCGTAGTCCCATCAGTGGTGTAGTAAATCGCCGCTGACGGCGAACCCGTCGTGATAATCACAGTCTGGGCTGATGTATAAGTACCAGCAACAGGGCTGAAAATCGGCGTTCCAGAAGATATGCTGACAGAAGCTTGTCCTTGCACGCTCCCACTCTTAGCGATAATGTTTGCGCTTCCTTGCGCAACTGCAGTCGCCAGACCGCCAGCATTCACCGACGCCACCGCTGTGTTGCTCGAGGACCAGATTGCAGCCGTGGTCAGGTCCGTTGTACTTAGATTGCTGTAAATTCCGGTGACTTTGAACTGTTGAGTCGCACCGAGGGCCACGGTTGGCGTTCCGGGTGTCACCGTGATCGATTGCAGCGTCGCTGCGGGGACAGTGATCGCCGCTTGGCCCTGAATACCGCCGCTTGTGGCAATAACATTTGCGTTACCCTGTGCAACGCCTGTGGCAATCCCTGTGCTGGCTACAGTAACTATCCCCATCGCGCTGGATGACCAACTGGCTGCAGATGTGCAATCTGTTGTGGAGCCATCGGAAGAGCTACACATGGCAGCAAACTGCTGAGTGCTCAGGGCTCCCAATGTGTTGGCCGATGGAGTGACGGTTATGCTTTTCAAGTAAGGCGTCGATCCAGTTCCGATCGTAATGTTGCCAGTACCTGCTGCCGCAAATGTAAGCAGGCCTGCTGAATCTGTCATAGCGGATGCAGGAGTTCCCGTCCCGGCGATGGCGTATGAAGTATTTGGAGCTAACCCGGCCACGTACTGAGTAGTGCCCCCACTTGCTGAATAGATCACACTGCTGAAGCTGTCAGTAAGGGTCTTCTTGAACATGACAAGCGTCGTTCCGATCACACCGCCGTCGAAGTGCGTCCCCGCGATACTCTGGACTAAAGTGCTGGCAGTTGCAGCCCCTGAATCCTTGCCCTCAAGGATATGCAGCATGCGTACTGAGGCTGATGTGGACGCAGTATCCACTAGAAGATAGGCAGCAGGAGTCCCCGGATCACGGGACACGTCCAGTGCAGAAGCAACGAGGGACGACGTACCGGGCAGAAGGGATGTGACGAATAATTTCTGTCCCGCCGTCGAGGTCATGGTTGCCACGTTGCCGGAGACAGTTGGAACTGCCTGCAAGTTGATGTTCCAGTTCTTGAAAGAAGACGAGGATGTCGTCTCAGCTCGGTCATAGATGAAAATCTGGTCGGGTTTTAGCCATAGAACTTCACGTTGTGAAAGATTCACGTTGGCGGCCGTAGTACACCACTGGCATGTGTTTTGCGAGGTGTTGTACGATCCGCTGGCATCCGTTGAGCCGTAATAGTAATTACTGTTCGATGTGTGAGCGAGTACCAGACTGCTCGATATTCCTTGCCCTGAATCAACCATGCCGCCCTGTGCACAGATGCCGCTTGAGAGTCCGGCATGTACGCAGTCAAACCCCGGATTCCATTGGTAGCCGGGAATGTTCTGATGCTGCGGAGCCTGGGCGAATGGATCGTTGTTAGAGCTTCCGCCCACGGCCGTAGTCAACGGTTCGCCCTTGCGTAGAAAGTCAAACCTCCCACACGAAGGCATAGCGTGAGACGCCACGGCAGTATTACATCCAAATTGGAATTGGGTAGCTGTTGTGGTCCAGTTGTCACGTCCGTAGTAGCGGTACATCCCACCTTGGCTGCTGAGGTTTTCAAAGTCCAGAGGAAGCGTTGCGGTGTTGCGGGGGTCGTAAGAGTTTGGTGTGGGATTGGGAGCTCCAGCGCCAGAGAAGTCGCCATCGTTTGCGCTGGAAGTCGCAACAATAATATTTGGGGACAGCAGGGTTATCCCGCCACCTCCGAACGGAGCCGACCCCATGAAGCGCCCGAAGAAGTTTGCGTAGCCGCCGTAAAGTGCATTGTACTGATACCACTTCTCGATGCCCAGTCTCCAGGTATTTCCGTTTTGAGCATCGTAAGGCATCATGGAGTTGAAAAGGATGCCGGATTGGACGAAGGTAGCGTAGTTTTGATCGTTGCCAAACTGCGTGTACTGTGCCCCATTCGTGCCGACAACGTTTGAATATAACTGATGTACGAAGCTGATCGCCATCTTGTCCCAATAGGAAGACGAGATGAAGCTGGCCTGAATGTCGGTCGCCGGGTTGAGCTTGCCAGCCGTATAGAGTGCATACACCGAGGGGAACATCATTGACATTGAAAGCGCCCCATAGCCTGTACCCTCGCTGGTAAATCCGCCCGACATATTGCCCGTGCATGGCGTGGTGCCTGTAACGATATCTGGGCACAGGAAAGGGTCACTCAGACCCAAAGCCGAGTTGACAATGTGCTGATCTTCAAAGTTTGCGTATAGCCGGTAAAGCCACCCCTTCACCGCATAGACGCCGTAGGCTGCTACGGTTTGTGTCGTACCGTCTGAAGCGCAAATGGTGGTGGTTGAGGATGCGCACGATGAGATGACAGGATCGTCTGCCGGGTCGAGCAGTAGACCGATACCGACTAGTGTTTGGAAATGGCCTTCAGCGTAATTATTTGATCCAGATTCTCCCTGCCACACGCCTAAACTGATGATTGAGGGCGTATTGTAGGCCCCCACCGGAATGACGTGCTCTCCGATCCCATCGGTCACGTCGAGCGGGTTCGCTCCAGTAAGCTGTGCTCCCCAGATGTGTGCGACTTTCGCTATGGTTGCCTTGTCTGCCGTACTGAAAGCCGTGTAGTTCATATCAATCGCTTGGATTTGAGGAAGGGTGTTCCCCTGGGCGCGGTTGTTCATAATGTACTGCGAGCCAATGAAAGGCGCGTTGGAATTACCACCTAATCCTGTGTAGCTTCTGGCAACGCAAGCGCCCGACCCTGTGAAGGCGTTGAAGCAGATTTCGTTCATCTCCCACATAGACAGGTCTCTGGCATGAGCCGCCCACGTCGCTCTGTTTCCAGTCATAGGGTCGATCAAGGCCATCAAAGCGTATAGGGCAGTGTCAGTCTCGAACGGACCGCCGCCGATTGCGTTGAATTGACTAATGGTATCGATCCATCCAGAACTAGGATCGACTGTGCCTTTTGGTCCCGGTGTTCCGCAGCCCCCGCCAGTCCAGCAGAAGTGGGCATCATAATAGGCACGCCTAGCGGCAAAGAATGGGACAACGCCCTGAGTGTAGGCCACATTTGAACTGCCCACGGCAACCTTAGCCCGCATCGCAGTCACGTCCGCTGGAACCATACCGATGCGCGGATGGATTCCCGCCGTCTGCAAGTCAGGAAGTATCGACTCGAATGTCACAACTGAAGTCGCAGTCTTCGTGAGGTCTGCAGCCATCGTGCCTGTCACAATGCACGTTCCTGTAGAGGTGTTCTTGAGTCCAATCGTGTTGCCGGAACCACTCAGTGTTCCGCATGTAGAGGACCACTTCACAGTCTTGTCGGCGCTCCCTGTCACAACGGCTGTGATGGACTGGATTCCTCCCACAGGTGTTTTGGGGGTAGGAGGAAACACATAGATAGAATTTTGTGCGATCGCTGAGCCGGAAGCAAGAAGAGTGAAAATGCCAATACCCGCCGCAATCGTACAAAATAATTTCAAAATGCACCTCTAGCCCGTGTGAAAAGTGATTGGAGGCCGCAGCAAATTAAGTGAGAATTCAGCTAAAACACCTAATACTGCGGCTTCCAGTTACACCCTACTGCTGAATCAAACTGGATACTGCTACCCAAAGGCTGCTACTTGATGCCACTTTCTGGTTATCGACAACAAAGCAGCGGAGTTGAGGTTTAGGGATCGGAGCCCTAGGCGAGCCGATGGAGGATATTGCACGCAATTATGCTGAGATAACTATTTGGATGGCATACGAAGTCTCGCAACGGACGGACGAAAAAAGTTGCTAAGTCCCGTTAAGGCTGCCGTGCCCGCAAATAATAGGGTTAGGCGTTCCTATAATGCCGGCTCGCCACTACACAATTTCCGCACAGTCCGCCATGAGGCCCTATACAGGTTTGGCAGCTGCACAAGAGAATATCTGGATGCTAAGGTTGTTTAGGATTAATGATTACTTCAGTAATATTCCAACTTAGCAAAAGTTATACGGCTGCATATCGACCTATTGCTCTGCACATGACATTGGTAAAAGCCGTGTCATATAGCTTGAGCGAGCTAAGCTTACAGCTAACGATGCCCACGGATGGAGGCGCAATATAATTCATGACACAATGAGGGCGTATAAATTGCAGGAGGTTAATCAGGGACGCCGATCGTCAGAGCTAATGTTGACTAGGGCGTCGCGCCATCAAGCTCAGCATTGCAACCGCTTGGAATATCTTCACCTAGTAATCCGGCACTAGCACCGAACTATCTTCGCCGAGTCAATCCCTTTGGTTGCATTGCGCGAATCCACCACCAGTCGAGATTGACGAACAATTTTCTTGTAGTCGTAATCCGAGTGGTCCGTCATGATCAGCACGCAGTCGTATTGCTCCAGATTGGTGAGCGGCGTACAAGTCATGTTTAAGTTGTAGTGACGGCCTCGACCAACCGTCGGAAAGTATGGGTCGTTATATAGGACCTCGGCACCCTGTGCGCGTAGCATTTCGATTACCGTCAATGCAGGAGATTCACGAAGATCGTCAATATCCTTCTTATACGCAATGCCAAGCATCAGAATCCGCGCACCGTTCATAGCCTGCTTATGCTGATTTAGCCCCATTCCAACGTATTGCACCACATGTGCGGGCATGGCTTCATTGACTTCACCTGCGAGCTGGATAAACCGTGTATTAAAGTCGTACTCCCTTGCCTTCCAGCTCAGATAAAAGGGATCGATTGGAATACAGTGACCGCCTAGGCCAGGCCCGGGATAGAACGGATGAAAGCCGAAAGGCTTCGTAGCCGCCGCATCGATCACTTCCCATATATCTACGCCCATGCGAAGAGAGAGCAGCTTGAGCTCATTAACCAGCGCAATGTTCACACACCGGTAGATGTTCTCGAGTAGTTTAGTCATCTCGGCAACCCGCGTCGAAGATACGCGGACCGACTTCGTAAATATTCCTTGATAGAGAGCCGCTGCAAGCTCCGTCGCAATTATTTCATGCCCCCCGACAACTTTGGGAATATCGCACCGCGCCACCGTTACGTTGCCCGGATCTTCTCGCTCTGGAGAGAACGCAACGTAAAAGACCCCATGCTCGGCCGGAACTCCATCGGTCTGTACTTTCAGTCCTCTGAGATTCTCAGCCTCTAGTATTGGGATCATTACTTCTTCGGTTGTTCCCGGGTAGGTCGTGCTTTCGAGCACCACGAGCTGGCCCTCCCGAATCCACAGTGCGACGGATTTAGCTGTGTTTTCTACATAACTCAAGTCCGGTTCGCGATTCTCCGTAAGTGGCGTCGGTACACAAATGATAATTGCGTCCTGATTTGAAAGGTGTGCAAAATCAGTGGTGGCAACAAAACCGTGGCGGCGTGCACTTTGAATTTCTGTCGCCGGAATGCGAACAATGTAAGACCGGCCAGCTTCCAGATCGTCCACCTTTGTGGCATCTATGTCAAAGCCGGTAACTTTGAATCCTGCCTCAGCCAGTAGCAAGGAAAGCGGCAGTCCGGCATAGCCTAGTCCAATAACGCCAATTGAGGCTGTGCATGCTTCCAGTCGATCAAAACGTTCTTGGGCGATTCTCGGTAAAATGAGCTGACCTGCATTGGACATACCTTGAATTATCGCAGTCTGTCTTCTTCGAACTGGCGGCAGACACCTCCAGCGTGAGTCATAGATCTTTGTGCGCTACAAAAGTTGCATCGACGGCAAGGGGCTCGGGTCGTAAAACTGTAGGCTCCGGTCGGTTGTTAGGCTTCGCCCTAAAAATGATCCTGCGGCGTCCGTTCATCGAAGTGATCCTTTAATTTAGGCAGAGTATTTCGCAGCTTTTCAACAGAGTTGCCGAATTAGGAGAGTAAATGGCTCGTTATTTGATTACAGGCATCGCGGGGTTTATCGGCTCGACTCTGGCGCACGCATTGGTGAAGCAGGGACATGAGGTTGCGGGAATCGACAACCTCTCGACAGGAAGCCTCGATAACCTTGCCGACATACGCCACCAAATCTCGTTCGAGCAAATGGATCTCCAGGACGTTGCAGGAGTGAAATCAGCGTGCGGAGGCATCGACTTTATTTTGCACCAGGGAGCGGTAGCCTCTGTTCCGCGGTCAGTGAAGGATCCGCTTGGTTCCCACGAATCCAACGTCAATGGCACGTTGAACCTATTGATCGCGGCCCGCGATGCCAAAGTGCGTCGCATCGTCTATGCCGCGTCTTCCTCAGCATACGGGGATCAACCCACGCAGCCGAAGCAAGAAGACATGCCGCCGCTGCCGTTGTCGCCGTATGCGGTGCAGAAGCTCACCTGTGAGTACTACATCCAGTCGTTTTTTCTTGCCTATGGTTTGGAAGGAATTTGTCTTCGTTACTTCAATATTTTTGGACCTCGCCAGGCTGCGGATTCGCCGTACTCTGGCGTGATCGCTCAGTTCACTTACAAGATGATGGCTAGAGAGACTCCCACAATCTTCGGCGACGGTCTTACCAGTCGAGACTTCAATTATGTGGATAACGCGGTCAGCGCAAACCTGCAAGCCTGCCTCGCTCCTAGCGCAGTCGCGACCGGGCGTGTGTTCAACATCGGCACAGGCAAAAGCCACACGCTCAACGAGGTGTATTTCGCTATTGCGGGCCACCTCGGCTTCACCGGCAAGCCAAACTACGGACCACCTCGAGAAGGAGACATCAAGCATTCCTTGGCTGACATCAATCGCGCGACCAAAGAGCTTGGGTATCAGCCCAAGGCCGGATTTCATGAAGGTCTTGGGAAGACTGTGGCCTGGTATTTGGCTGAGAGGGAAAAGTCTCCCGTCGCTGTAGTCCAACGCTGAATTACTCCGTCGCTGTGCTCACCATGATCAGGCCTTCTGCGGCAAACTGATTCAGAGTACGCAGTACGTCCGCCTCGATCTGGCCTGGAACTGAGTCATAGACTGCCAGCAACTGCATCGTCAAATTTCCGACCTGGATTGGCTCACGAATTCTGCGCCAGATGTCGCTTCCCGTACTGCCCAAACCATAGCAGCGATCCCGTTCGAGGTTCATCAGGACTACCTCGTCGTTGACCTCTGTTGCCAACGGCTCGGGTCTACGTCGCACGATCGAGTCGCGACTGATCTCAATTCCATCCATCGACTTTGTTCCTCTTACCACGCAAACCGTTGATACGCCTACCGCCAAAAATTACGCAACTTGCCCTCTCTAGAATACAGGGGAACGCTTCCCAATTGCCGTTCTCAATGCCGCTACGTCTAAGATAGACAGAGTCTTTGCAGCCAGGTTGCGATGTCTGTTGCGGACTGAGTAGCACTACCTTCTATATGACTGAGTTCGTGATCAGGTTGGCGGATGAACGTGGGCGTGTGCAGGAGCAGATGCACGCGGCAGCGACAGCGGAGGAACTGCGCGCAAGGTTCACGCAAGCTGGATACTACGTCTACTCGGTAAAGGCTCGGGGATTGCTCGCCGGGCAGACCCGGAACAAGAAAGTTAAGTTGGAGACGTTTCTCGTCTTCAATCAGCAGTTTCTGACGCTGATCCGCGCTGGGCTGCCAATCCTGAGCTCCATCGAACTGTTGGCTCGCAGGCAGAAGCTGCCGCACTTCCGCGCGCAGCTTGAAGATGTTGCGACTCGCGTCAAGAACGGCGAGTCGATCTCGGAGTCGTTCGAGGCGCAGGGCGGATTTCCGATCGTGTATACGACGACGCTGCTGGCGGGCGAGCGGTCGGGCAATCTTGAAGAAGTGCTGCAACGTTACCTCGACTTTCAGCGGGTCAGTCTGACGTTCCGCAAGAAGCTGACAGCGAGCCTGATTTACCCGGCGGTGCTGGTGGTGATGGTTGTCGGGCTGTTCATCTTCCTCATCACGTTTGTCGTGCCGCGCTTTGCCGAGTTGTACGAGCAACTTGGGACGAAGCTGCCTGCGATTACTACCTTTCTCCTGGCGCTGGGCAAGTACGCGCAGAGCTACGGGGTTTATTTCGCTGCAGCGGTCGCTCTGCTCGTTTTCCTCCTGATCCGCTGGATGAAGACGGATAACGGCGCGACGCTGGTCGACAAGATTCGCATTAGCCTGCCTTTGATCGGCAGCGTCTGGCTGAAGTACCAGGTAGGACTATTCGCTCGGACCTTGTCGACGCTGCTGACCGGCGGACTGCCGCTGGTCCCGAGCCTCGAGACTGCAGCAAAATCGATCGACAGCAGACAGATCAGCAAGGCTGTCTTCGCGAGCGTCGAATCGGTGCGCGAAGGCAAAGGACTTTCAGTCAGCCTAGACGCGACCCATGTGTTTCCCGAGTTGGCGGTCGAGATGATCGAGGTTGGCGAGTCGACCGGCGCGCTGCCGCAGATGCTCAACTCGGTGGCCGAGTTCTTCGAAGAGGATGTGCAGACTAACCTCACTGCGGCGATGAGCCTGATCGAGCCGGCGATCCTGATTGTGATGGGCGTGGTCGTCGTGACCATCCTGATCGCGCTGTACCTGCCGATCTTTAGCCTGAGCGCAGGCGCAGGTGGAAGCGGTGGGCAGTAGGTACCCTCCCCCCCGGGGGGTTATCTTGGGACTAAATCCAATGGATACATTGGATTAGTCCATAGTGATATCTCCAAGGTATCTATTCTAAAGTGGTTAGCTCTAAAATACTCCATTGATTAGGGTTAGCTGCCGGAGCTTCCAAGTTAGTAGGCCAACCGTTTGCGTGAGATAGAAAAAGGCCGCAAAAGCGCCAGCTTTCAGCTGGCGTATACGCGGCCTTTTATGCTCCCACTACCCTTATTGGTACTCCGTTGACCATAACTATTACGCCAACTATTTTGCCGGGGGTAAGTTGCTGTTATTGCGCCGGTTAGGCAGAAAACGCTGTGCATTGAGGCTTGACATGCAGATTTGCTGATGTTTTTGAGTAATAAATTTTTGCGTATTCGAATAAGGATCGTGGAGTGATGGAATGCGTGGGCGGGGCAGTCGGCGCCGAAGAACTTGCCCTCGCCCATGGGGTAGGGCGCACGGAGGGTGAAAATCCCCACGCCAAATACGCTGCGCTGGTGTTGATCATGGGGCACCCGGCTCTACGTCCGCTACGAGGAACGACCCCGCGCTCACCGTTGAGAACGAAACGAGGTTGTGGTGGGAATGGCAAACAGGGGAACCGCGGGTTGAAATGGGGCCGATACCTGGAGTGTCAGCTTACACTGAACGGGGGATTGGCGAATGCGAGGTGGGCGTTGAAGATAGTCAGGTATGAGAATGTCCCGAAGAGGTGCAATGAGATTCTCGGTAACGTAGAGAAGTCAGGCGTTTCTTTTGAAGTCCATAAGGACGGGCGGCCGTACGTGCGGATCGAGCCTGTGGATTAATGACAAAAGCGCAGTTTGCGGCAAAAGCACGCTTTACTGATTTGTAAAGCCGGGTCAATTCGCGGTGACGGACGGGTTTGAGGGGAGTCTTACGGATATATGGCAACTCCAGTAGCAGTGCCGCTCAGTGTGAGCGAGATGGGGATGAGCGAAGTGGAGCGCGCGCAGGCTTTGGCGCGGCGGTATCACGCGGACTTCATCGACCTGAAGAACTTCAAGATTTCGCATGAGCTGTTCAAGAGCGTTCCGGTGGACATGATGTTCCGGTACAACTTTGTGCCTCTGGAGCAGATGGAGGGGCGGCTGGCGATAGCGGTCAGCGATCCTTCGAAGCTGATGGTGTTGGATGAGATCTCCGGGCTGCTGGGGCAGAGGCTGGTGACACGGGTCGCGACTCTTTCGCAGATTACCGATCTGTTGAAGAAGACCGAGCAGAGCCAGCGGGTGCTGGACGAAGCGAGCGAAGGCTTGGCGTTCGACGTTCTGACCGGCGACGACAACTCCGACGAAAATATTTCGATCGAGCGGCTGACCGGCGAGGACGATATTTCGCCGATCATCCGGCTTGTGGATACGACGATCTTTACCGCGCTGGAACGCCGTGCTTCGGATATTCATCTGGAAACCTGCGACGACTGCTTGATGGTGAAGTACCGCATCGACGGCGTACTGCAGCAGGCGATGGCTCCGATTGCGCGTGAGCATCATCAGACCATTCTTTCGCGTATCAAAGTCATGAGCGAGTTGGATATTGCCGAGCGCCGCGTGCCGCAGGATGGGCGCTTCCGGGTGCGCTACAAGGGACGACTGATCGACTTCCGCGTTTCGATTATGCCGACGGTGCATGGCGAAAATGCTGTGCTGCGTGTGCTTGATAAAGAGTCGATGTCGGAGAAGTTCAAGAAGCTTTCGCTGGACGTAGTGGGCTTTGCGGCGGAGGATTTGAAGCGGTTTCGGCGCTACATCAAGGAACCATACGGGATGGTGCTGGTGACCGGGCCGACCGGTTCGGGCAAGACGACGACGCTTTACGCGGCGCTGAATGAGATCAAATCTGAAGAAGACAAGATCATCACGATTGAGGATCCGGTCGAGTACCAGATTCGTGGGATCACGCAGATTCCGGTGAATGAGAAAAAGGGTCTGACGTTTGCTCGTGGGCTGCGGTCAATTCTGCGGCATGATCCGGATAAAATCCTGGTCGGCGAAATCCGCGATGCGGAGACGGCGCAGATTGCGATCAACTCTGCGCTGACAGGGCATCTGGTGTTCACAACGGTGCATGCGAATAACGTGGTCGATGTGCTGGGGCGGTTCTTGAACATGGGCGTTGAGCCTTACAACTTTGTCTCGGCGCTGAACTGCATTCTGGCGCAGCGGCTGGTGCGGACGGTGTGCGAGTTTTGCGTCCGCGATGTGCATTATTCCGACGCGGAACTGATTGCGAGCGGACTGGAGCCGGCTGAGTGGCAAGGATTCAAGTTCCGCGAGGGTGTTGGATGTCTGGAGTGCGCCGGGACTGGGTTCCGCGGCCGGTCGGCGATTCACGAACTGCTGGAGCTGGACGATGAGATTCGTGAGATGCTGCTGGCGAAGAAGCCGGGCAGCGAGATTCGCAAGAAGGCGAAGGAGAAGGGCATGAGCTTCCTGCGCGATTCGGCGATCGAGCGGGTGAGGCAGGGGGTAACTACACTGAAGGAGATCAATAAGGTTACGTTTATTGAGGCGGGAAGATAGCGAATGGCAGATCTCCCGAATAAACCGGAGATTGACAGCGAGCAGGGCGGTTTGTTTGGTTGGAAAGCCGATCTTTTTGTCGACGCGGTTAGTCAACTAAGTGTTATTGCAGGGCTAGCGGTGTTGACCGGTTTCATTGTGAAAGCAATCATTGGAAAAAACAGCGGCGCTCTACCTGGGCGGAAGGTAGTCTAGGACTGAATGGAAATTTTGCCGAGAACGATAGGGACGCGGCCGCGGCTGGCGTGTGAGGTACGGGCCGAAGGCATTGTGGCGGCGCGGGCTGAAGACGCTTCGGCGGTTCTGTCGGCGGTGTCGCGGGTGAAGCTGCAGGATGGAGTCGCGGTGCCTCACCTGCGCACGGGCGAAGCCGGCGTGACGGTGGCGAGCGAGGACGGCAACTCTGCGGCGAATGGAATAATCGGCGGTATAGGAGCCAGCGCGGCAGGTCGCACGAAGCTTGTTGAGGCGGTGCGGAGTGCGCTCGAAGCGGTGGTTTTGAAGACGCGTGAGGTCACTCTCATTGTGCCGGATTCAGCTGTCCGCGTACTGCTGCTGGACTTCGATGAGCTTCCGGCGAAAGCTGATGAGGCGCTGCCGGTTGTGCGCTTCCGACTTAAGAAATTGCTTCCGTTCGACGCCGACGACGCAGCGGTGAGCTATCAAATCACGGGAACGTCGAAGGGCATTGTGCAGGTGATCGCGGTCGCGATGCCGCGCGAGGTTTTGGCGGACTACGAGAACGTGGTGCGAGAGGCTGGATTCGAGCCGGGCGCAGTCCTGCCAAGCACGCTTGCAGCGCTAGCTGGGCTTAGCGAAGGCGAGATCCCGCTGCTGGTTGTCAACGCTGGGAGTGAGGGCGTGACCACGGCGATTGTGAAGGGCAATTCGCTGCTGCTGCACCGGACTGTGGATTTGGGCGCGGATCCGCACGGGTTGGTGCGGACGGACGATCCGCCTGTAGTGCCGGTCAACGAGCAGACTTCGGACAGCAGCATAGCGGCTATCGCAGCCCGATTGGCAGCGGCGGGAACTCGTGCGCCGGTTGTAGCGGCGCAGGTGCCAGTGAATGCGGTTGAAACCGTTATTGAGGCCAGCCTGGAGTCGCCCTCGAGCGAGGTGGCGCAGGCAGTGAGCGTGGCTGCAGCATATTTCGAGGACACCCTACAGACGGCGCCGGCGGTAGTACTATCGGCCGGTCCTATGGGTGCCGACGCGCTGATGGCAGTGCTCGACGAGGTGTACATCGGGATGGGCACGGTTGCCGTGCAAGAGATGGTTGAACGGCAGATGCTGGGCGCGGGAACGGGATCGGCCGGGCAGCCTGGCGGAGTCCCGCTAGGCTGGCTGGCGGGCGTGCGGGGGGCCCTGGCGAACTGAATGCGTATCTCAATCAATCTTGCGACGCGTCCGTTTGTTGAACTGCGCCCTCTGTTTGCACGGCTTCGGTTGGTAATGGCGGCGCTCGCGGTGACGGCGCTTGCGCTGGGGATCTGGCTTCACTTCCTAAATGTGCGAGCGCAGGCCGCGCAGGCGCAGATGGACATCTTGAAGTCTCAAACTGCGGCGTTGGAGACCGAGCGAAAGAACAATGAATTACGAATGCGTGAGCCGCAAAACCGCGCGGTTCTAGACCGGTCGCTGTTCCTTAACGATTTATTTGCTACCAAGAGTTTCAGCTGGACGTCGGTGATGATGGACCTGGAGCGAGTGCTGCCTCCCGGTGTACAGATAACCAGCATCGAGCCTGTTATTACTGCCGACCACAATGTCAGCATTCGTCTGCGAGTTAATGGGGAGCGGGAGCGAGTGGTTCAATTTGTGCGCAACCTCGAACGAAGTGAGCGCTTTCTGTCGCCTCGTCCCGCGAATGAAACGGCGCAGACGCGTGAGCCCAGCAGTATGACGGTTGCCCAGATGGGAGTTCCTGGCGGTGTCGAGTTCGAAATTCTCAGTGGATACAATCCGCTGCTGGCGGTGGATAAGGCGACATTGGAAAAGCGAAGGGCTCTGCGGCAAGAAGACTCGCCAGCGATGATGCGGGGGGCCGCGCGCAGGCCTGCTGATACAGTCCGCAAAGCTGCGACCTCTGGTCCATCCGAAAACACTGGCAAAGCAGTGACCAAGCGAGGTGTCCAGTGAGTGCCATGACACTGTTGTCGAAGGCAAAGGCCGCGAATGGCAATGGAACGGCGCCGATGCGAAATTGGCTGGCTCCGTTGAACCTGCACTGGGCGGGCGTGGGACTGCTCGCGCTGGTGAACATTTACATATTGGCGCAGATGGCGTTCCTCTGGCATGCGTCGAGCAAGTACAACGCGGACGCGATGGCGGAGCAGCGGATTGAGTTAAAGACTGCAGAGATTGCGGCAGTGCCTCTGCGTGGTTTGGATGCGAAGTTGGCGACGGCTACAGAGGAGTCGGATCTGTTCTACCGGGAGCGCCTGCCAGCATCGCACTCCGAAGTGCTTACCGAGTTGGGCGCGCTGACGAAGCGTGCCGGAGTGCGGCTGGTACGAGTCCAATACACGCCTGTGACCGTATTGGCCAAGTCGCAGGGTGAGCTGTCGGCGGACCACATGGACGCCACGCTGAGCGGTGACTACAGACCCTTGATGCTGATGTTGAATTTGCTGGAACGCGACAGAATGTTCTTCGTCATTAACGCGGTCACGCTGACCGGGCAGCAGAGCGGAACGGTCAACCTACGTCTGCGCCTGACCACATTCCTGCGGCCGGAAGGATCGCAAGGCCTTACCGCGAATGAAACTTCGGCGGGGTTGGATGTGGAGACGACGGCGATTGGAGGGACCGCGCGATGAAGACGATTGCCGACAATCGCCGACAAAGAATTCTGGCTGGAGTACTCGGTGTGTGTGCGCTTGGCGCGTGCGTCTTCTTGTATGAAGAACTATTTGGTGGAGGTACTCCGCCGCCTGCGCCTTCTCTCGCGATCGTCAACGCACCGGTTACATCGGAGGGTGACACGGCGGTTGCGGACAAAGCTGTTGGCCCGACCGCGAGGACAGTAGGGAAGACCTCAGCCGGGCTCGACCCGACCCTGCACATGGATGCGATGCTGGTAAGCGAGTCAGTTGTCTACTCCGGCAGTGGGCGAAATATTTTCTCGGCGAATTCGGCGCCGCCTGTAGTGATTCCGAAGCCCATCGCGATGGCGCGGGCGAAGCTGTCGCCCGTAATTCCTTGCCCGCCGAATTGCCCTCCTCCACCTCCTCCTCCGCCGCCTCCTCCGATCGACTTGAAGTTCTTCGGTACCCAGACCAGTGCGAACGGGAACCGGCAGGCATTTCTGCTGCACGATGAGATTGTGTACGTCGCCTCGGCCGGCGATATTGTGCTGCGGCGCTACCGCGTGATCACCATCGATGCGAAGGCCATTCAAGTAGAAGACATGCAGAACAATAACAAGCAGACGCTTCCTTTGCTTGCGAACTGATTTCGAGCTACGAGGTTCGTGGTGCGAGGAGTGCAATCCGTTGCTGGTGAACGATGAGAAAAGACACGGCTCAGATTCGTAGGTGCGAGGCGGAGCGACCGGTGCGGGCCGGCGAGCAGGGGTTCATGCTGCTCGGCTTAATGGTGGCAATTGCGATCATCCTGCTGTTCCTGGGCGTGGCCGCGTCGAAGGCGGCGTTCAGCCTGCATCGGGATCGCGAAGTGGAATCGGCGCGCCGGGCCAACCAATACGTGCGAGCGATTCGCAAGTTCTTTCCGAAGAATGGCAATCGCTATCCAGGATCGATCGAGCAGTTGGAGAATACGAATCACATTCGATATCTCAGGCAGCGGTATGTGGATCCACTGACTGGCAAGGCAGACTATCGGCTAATTCCGGTGGGTCAGAATAAGACGATACCGAGGGCGTTCTTCGGCGAACCGCTAGCCGGGCTGGCGACCACGGGTCTGGGGTCGGTCGCGGGCATGCAGTCGCCGGGGATTGGCGGGCAGACTACGGCGCAGGGAACTCCTGGTGGAGTTGGAACCGCAGGGAGCCCGGGGTTTTCCGGCACCAACGGGACGAGCGTGACATCCTCACCAACAAATCCTGGCAATGCGACGACCGCGGGAAACTCATTTGGGACTGCGTCTGGTCCTGCGGCTCAGATAGGTTCAGGCCTGCCCGGATCGATTGGGCCATTCATGGGCGTGGGCAGCAGCGCGTCTGGTCCCTCATTGCTCGTGGTGAACGAGCAGACCTCGTACGACACCTGGGAATTTTTATACGATCCGAGGATTGAAAAACTGAAGGCCGCGGCTGCCCTAAACGCCGGCCCGGGATCGGTGGGCGCGGGTTCTCTTGGTACGACCCCGGGAAGCCTCGGATCCCCAAATGGATCGAACTCCAACCCTCTGGGTAACAACGGGGGCGCGACGCCAACGGGCGGGACACCGCCGACAAAACCGTAGAATTGCAAAGTTGCGTTGGCCCGCCTGCATTTAGCAAGGCTCGCTACGATGCGCGCGCGCGTCTTGACCCTGAACATAGTCGGGCAAGGTAATTCCGGCGGATACGTATAAGGTGCTGGAGAACGATGTGGTGTTGAGTCACGCGTTTGCTGCTGAGAAGGTAGAGCGGTTTACCTTTCGATCTTCCGGCCATGTAAATAGCTACTTTTACGGTTACATAAAGCTACTCCAACTACGCAAGGACACTGAGGCTGCGCTGGGTACGAAGTTCAATCAGAAAAGTCTCATGACTTCCTACTGGCGCAGAGACTATTTCCGCCGGATCTTATACGTAAAGCCGTGATGCAGGATTTTGTGGCGAGTCAGAAGGAGTAACTCCGATCCTGCTCGACTGACTCGAAGCCGGTCGAGCTTGCGTTTAGCCTCGACCTGCCTTAGCGAGCAGAATGCTATTAACGGTTGCGAGATCTTCGGCCTCGAAATAGCGGAATTTCGGGGTGATCGGCATATTGGAAAGCGATGATAAGCATTGCGGGTCTACTGAGCGCTCCTCAGACTTGATGATAAAGCCGGTCGATTCCAACAATGTTCGGTACTGACTATGGCGGAGACGGTTCTGATAGTCCTGCGGATTGATGCATGTGAGCCTGAACAACCAATCTGGATAGCGCAGGAAGTTGACCGCATTGATGCGCTTGTCCCGATGCGACCAGTGGTCGGAATGATCGACAAGGTGCAGCGTGATCCCGCCCGGGCGAAGCAGGCGGTATGCTTCACGGAAGATGCCTTCGATAACATTTGGGTGGATGTGCTCAAGAACTGCGCGTGACATTACGACATCGATCGCTCCGGGCTCAATCGCGAGGCTGCGGCAGTCGCATGGTGCGAGATATACAAGGCGCAACTCTGCGAGTCGCCGCTCCATCTCTTCATCGCGGCATGGTCGCACAGCGTGGTCGAGCGCGTCCGGACTAAGGTGAATCCGCGCGATGATTTCGTCCCGATTTTCGCGAATGGCATCCAGCGCCGCCCGAAATGTCTCAGGGCGCATGAGCGGGTACATGTCGGTCAAAAAGACTTTGGCGCCCGCAAGCGAGAACAGGATTGGGATCATTGGCTGCCAGCCGCTTCCAATCTCGAGCACGATTGCATCCGCAACACTTCCAATCCATTCGATGAGTACCATACCATCGCGGATTGTGCTGCGATCCTTGTCTGGCTCCCGAGTGTACCCAAGCATCTCGTCTTTGAGACGCCTCATCTGGTGCTGAAAAGGGAGGACCGCCTTTACGCTGTCCTTTATGCATTTGATTTGCCACATTTCGCTCATTGGGGTTTGACCGATTCTCGGCTAGACGCCACTATATCGCAGACTCTGCGATTCGATCAAAACCCGCGCTGGTGATTAGGCGGTGTGGCCTTAAAGATGGGATGGTGGTGCCGGTGGGGTCGACGAGGACACCGGCCTTCTCGGTCGCGGTCTTTAATCCTTCGACGCCGATGTAAGGCAGTCAGAAAGTGGGCGATCCTGGCATGGAATACATGCCACCGCCGGGACCAGTGTCAAGCCGGAAGGTGCAGTAAATTCAAATATCGCCCATATCCTTGTCGGTCTAGGTTCAGCCGAACATGGCAGCTTAGAACTCTTTGGCTCCGGCGAGGTCAGGAGTATTGAGCTCGAGGTGCACGAAGAGATTGGACATGGCAAAACTTTTCTTGTGTGGAGTGTCGTGCCGGGCCGCGCTGGTGAAATGGCACTTGAGCGTGGCGAGAAAGCGTGGCCAGTTCCGTGAATCTGACAGATTCTAGTGTGCGCCGGCCGCTGGTTTGCCGGGCTTGACCTTGCGGAAGGTCCAAACGACGCCGACGCAGATGAAGCACAGTAGCGACAGCCATCGGAAGACATCGACGAACGACCAGATCGCGGCTTGGCGACTGAGTTGCTGATAAAGAACTGCCTGAGCTGGGTGGAGGGTGTTGGCAGGTCCAACCGTGTTGCTCAGCGCATGCTGTGCCTGGCTGAGCGAGTTCTGAAATTGCTGCCCGGTCTGCGGAACGGAATTGATGATCTCATTCTGGTGGACCCTTGTGCGGCGCGTGAGCAGGGTTTGGGCAATGGAAATACCGATCGATCCGCCTACGTTGCGCATTAGGTTGAAGACCCCGGACGCGTTGCCGATCTGGGTGTTGCGCAACGTGCCATAGGCCGCCGTCGAGATGGGAACGAAAACAAACGAGAGTCCGAAGCCGGTGATCAGAATGGGAATCAACAGCGTAGTCGGGGATAGGTCAAAGGTGACGTTGCCGAAGTAGAGCGTAGTGAGGCCGAATGTAAAGAATCCGAAGGTCAGCAGGTAGCGGGCGTCCACCTTACCGGAGAGGTATCCGATGATAGGCATGCCGCAGATGGCACCGATGCCCCGCGGTGCGACCACCAGGCCCGCTGTGAAAGCCGTATAGCCGAGCAGTTCCTGGTAGAAGAGCGGAAGCACCGTGATGGTCGAGTAGATGCCTATTCCGAAGAGAAAAATCAAGATGCAGCCGATGCGGAAGTTGCGGTCTTTAAAGACCTTCAGGTCGACCAGCGTGTCCCTCCTGGTCCACGAGTGCCAGCAGAAATAGACGAAGCTGGCGACCAGGAAGAAGACTGCAATGCGAATCCACACAGCGCCGAACCAGTCGTCCTCCTGGCCTTTGTCGAGCACCACCTGTAGTAAGCCCGTCCACAGCACCAGTGCGCCGAAGCCTATGTTGTCGAAGGGAGCAACCTTGGCGTTCTTGATGTAGTCGGGATCGTGGACGAAGCGGTTGATCATGAACAGCGCGAGCAGGCCGATGGGGATGTTGATGTAGAAGGCGTAGCGCCAGGAATAAGTGTCGGTGAGCCAACCGCCGAGCGTGGGGCCAAGGACTGGTGCGACCACGACTCCGAAGGCGAAGACAGCCATGGCAGCTCCGCGTTTGGCGGGCGGGAAGGATTCCAGCAGGATGGCCTGCGATATCGGCTGAAGTGCTCCGCCGCCAGCGCCTTGAACCACGCGGGCGATCAGCAGGAAGATGAGCGAGGGAGCGGCTCCGCAGGCGAAGCTGGAGACGGTGAAGATCGCCACGCAAGTCATGAGGAAGCGCTTGCGTCCGAATCTGAGTGAGAACCAGTTGCTGGCGGGCAGGATGATGGCGTTCGCGACCAGATAGCTGGTCAGCACCCAGGTGGCTTCGTCGGTCGTGGCCGAGAGTGATCCTGCGATGTACGGGAGCGCGACTGACGCGATCGCGGTGTCGAGCACCTCCATGAAGGTTGCGAGCATGACCGCCATGGCGATAAGCCATGGGTTGACGCCGGCCGCAGATTCGGCCGACTGATCGGGTGGGGCAATGGCGGTCGATGCCATGCGGCTGAGAAGGCTCCTTTTTGGGAGGGGATTCGAGACTGTAAGGATATAGAGGCTCGAAAGAGGGTCGAAGATGCATTATGGCACGCGCGTGGGCGGCGTGAATGCGGAGGCGGCGCGTCAATCTCCATCGAAATCAACGCAATAGGTGGGGAGCGTGGATGCGGATTTGCGGAATGGCGTGGTAGATTCTGGGGATGAATGAGATCGAGGCAGTGGGCGCGGAGGTTCTGCTCGAGCCGTCTTCAGGAGGCAGGGCAGGGAACGAGCGGCCATGGATCTTCGGGTTGCTGATTGCGCCGTCGGCGGTGGTAGCCAACGGAGTCATCCAGGGCGGTGTGCTGGCATACCTTCTGAGCGTTCAGGGGATTGGCAGCGGACGACAATCGCACTTGATTGCCTTGTTAAGTTTGCCGACTTTTCTCTACTTCCTTTGGAGCCCCATTACGGATTTCTTCGTCCGGCGGCGAACGTGGTTGTTGGTTGGCGGACTGGTGGCCGCGGTGCTGATGGCTGCGGCGTTTCATCAAAAAGCGCTGTCCTCTCAAGGCACGCTGATTTTGATGTTGCTGAGCGCGATCTGCAGCCAACTGGTGGTGTCGAGCTGCGGTGGGATGATGGGTGCGATGCGAGCGGAAAAGCCGCGTCGCATAGCGAGCAGCTTTTATCAGGCCGGATCACTTGGGTTTGGCGCGCTGGCAGCCTGGGTTTTGGTGTGGCTCAGTTCTAGAGCTAATCACGATGTACTGGGGCTGACGGCGGCGGCGCTGATTGGGATTCCGGCATTGTTCGCTCTCGCCGCTCCACCCCAGGAGACGATCTCCGTTGGAACCTTTGCAGGAACCATGCGACGAATCTGGAGCGAGTGTAAGACGACCTTCTTTCGCTGGGAAGCAGTGCCGTACACGGCTTGCATGGTGTTTCCAATGGCGAGCGGCGCGGCGATTGGATTGCTGAGTGGTGTCGCACGCCAATACGGCGTGAGCGGCGACAGCGTGGCATGGATGAACGGTTTGCTGGGTGGCTTGCTAATGGCAGGCGGCTCTGCTGCGGCAGCCCTGCTACCCACGAAATTGCGCAGCAGCACCATGTACATGATTGTGTCGCTGGTCAATTGCGCCGCGTTGTTTGTTCTCTGGCTGGGACCGATGCGATCCTCAACCTACTATTTGGGTGTAACACTGTATTTGTTCACCATAGGGACTTGCTACGCGATGTTTACCGCGGTAGTGCTGGAGTTTCTCGGGCACTCGGGCAAGAGCGGGAGCGGGCGGTACAGCATCATCAACTCGTTGGGTAATGTGCCGGTACAGTACATGCTGTTGCTGGATGGATGGGGTGGCGATAAATGGGGAGCGCGTGGCCTGGTCGGCGTCGAAGCGGTCGTAGGCGGGGTGGGGGGAGCGCTGCTGCTGGCATATTTCTTAATGCAAAAGCCACGCATTGCGGATGAAGTCGCCGTCGGGGCTTGATTTCGAGCAGCGGATGCCGAGAGGATGGCCGTGGAATATTGCCTATCCAGGCAGCCAGTTCAGTGAAGCCCTAATTGCCATTTCGTGAAAATTATCGCGACCCAGCAAATCCAATCAATAGCATCCTTAGCTATATCAATTGCATCAGATAGGTTGACAGTAAGTGACTCATATGTGAGACTGGATAAGTTGGGAATTGTAAAACACAGGCGTACGCCGACAGTTTAAAGCGCGGTTTTCAGGGGTTTAGAACAAATTCTGGGTTGAGGAGCAGGGATATGGGAAAGATTATTGGAATTGATCTGGGTACGACCAACAGCTGCGTCGCGGTGATGGAAGGCGGCGAGCCGAAAGTCATTGCGAATGAGGAGGGTGGACGCACCACGCCGTCAATTGTCGCGTTTACCAAGAGCGGCGAACGGCTGGTCGGCACTGTAGCCAAGCGGCAGGCGATTACCAACCCCGAGAACACGGTTTATTCGATCAAGCGGTTCATGGGACGCCGGATGAACGAGGTTGGCGATGAATTGAAGATGGTGCCTTACAAGGTCGTCTCGAAGGGCGATAACGTCGGCGTGATGGCTCAGGGCAAGGAGTACACGGCGCCGGAGATTTCGGCGATGATCCTGCAGAAGCTGAAGAAGGCGGCGGAGGACTATCTCGGCCAGTCTGTGACTGAAGCGGTCATCACCGTGCCTGCGTACTTCAACGACGCGCAGCGGCAGGCGACCAAGGACGCTGGCAAGATTGCGGGCCTCGACGTCAAGCGTATTGTGAACGAGCCGACGGCGGCAGCGCTCGCGTATGGGCTGGACAAGAAGAAGGACGAAACCATTGCTGTGTATGACTTCGGCGGCGGAACGTTCGATATCTCCATCCTTGAAGTTGGCGAAGGCGTCATCGAGGTCAAATCGACTAATGGTGACACACACCTTGGCGGCGACAATCTCGACCAGCGCATCGTGGATTGGCTGATTGGCGAGTTCAAATCAGATACCGGCCTCGATCTGCATGCCAAGGGCAATGAGATGGCGCTACAGCGTCTGAAGGATGCGGCTGAGAAGGCGAAGATCGAGCTTTCGACGGCACAGGAGTCGGAGATTAACCTCCCCTTCATCACTGCCGATGCGAGTGGCCCAAAGCATCTAGTGCGCAACCTGACCCGCGCGAAGCTTGAATCCCTGGTCGACGATCTGCTGCAGAAGTCGGTTGGGCCGTCGAAGCAGGCGTTGAAGGATGCCGGTATCGATGCGTCGAAGATAGACGAGGTAGTGCTGGTTGGCGGACAGACGAGGATGCCGGCGATTCAGGAATTAGTGAAGAAGCTGTTCGGCAAGGAGCCTCACAAGGGCGTCAATCCGGATGAAGTTGTCGCGATTGGCGCGGCGGTTCAGGCGGGCGTTCTAGCGGGCGATGTAAAGGACCTGCTGCTGCTTGACGTGACTCCGCTGACGCTCTCTATCGAGACGATGGGCGGCGTGGCGACAAGCATGATCGCGCGCAACACGACCATTCCAACGAAGAAGACGGAGACGTTCTCGACGGCGGCGGATAACCAGACCGAGGTTGAGGTACACGTGATGCAGGGCGAGCGCCCGATGGCAGCGCAGAATCGCACGCTGGGTAAGTTCAAGCTGGGCGGGATTCCGACTGCTCCGCGTGGCGTTCCGCAGATTGCGGTGACGTTCGACATCGACGCCAACGGCATCCTGAACGTGACGGCGAAGGATAACGCCACCGGCAAGGACGCGAAGATCACCATTACCAGTTCTTCAGGTCTAAGCAAGGAAGAGGTTGAGCGGATGGCGAAGGACGCCGAATCTCACGCGGCCGAGGACAAGGAGCAGCGCGATAAGGTGGAGGCGAAGAACGGGCTCGACTCGCTGGTTTACAACGTCGAGAAGATGCTGAAGGACTCGGGCGACAAGGTGGCTGAGGCGGACAAGACTGAAGTTGAGACTGCGCTGGCCGAGGCTAAGACAACGCTTTCGGGCGATCCGAGTGCGACTGAGCTGATTAGCTCGAAGGACCATCTAACTGCTGCCAGCCACAAGCTGGCCGAAGCGATGTACAAGGCGGCTGCAGCTGCTCCTCCGGCAGAAGGCGCGCCGGCTGAGGGTACTGCAGAGACGCATGAAGAGGCAAAGAAGGACGAAGGTGTGATTGACGCGGAGTACGTGGACGTAGAGAAGTAAAGGATAGCGGGATCGGTTGCAGTCGCAGCAGGCCGGTCCCGCATCCAATAAGTAAGGCGATGGGGAAGGGCGCTCGCGGTGGTCGGAGCGCTCTTCTTGTATAGAGTCCAAGGTTTGAGGTTCAGGTCTAAGGACTCAGGAGGTGGTGGCATGACGCAACAGACGGTTTGGATGTGCGAGCAGTGGCTAGGCGGCAAGGTGAAAGAGCAGAACGTATTCATGAGTGAACAGCAGGCGCGCGAGTATGTGCGTAAACTTGCCGGAATGTCTCCCGACCTCGTATTCAAGATCGAGCCGATGCCGATACAGCATGTATGGAATTAGCTGTCGGCAAGGAAATTCGCGTTGGGGGAATTCAGGCTGGTTCCCCACAGGTATTGGACTGGTTAAGCTGTGAAGTGCGAACTGGACGTGAGACATTGGATCAAACAAAAACGAGAAGTTACTTTGTGGAGATGCCTGCCCTGTTTGCCTGAAAACTCTTTGAAGTCACGACGCATCTGAAGCGGAAATGCTGAGCAGATAGCTGGACAAAAGAGCTGGATAACAGAACCTGGAACTCAATCGGATTTCTGGAGGCGAAGCTTATGACAGAGACGATGTGGCGGTGTGACCAGGTTCGCGCCGGACAGTTGTATAACCGGATGATGTTTGATACGCGCGAGGAGGCCGAGCAGTTTATGAACCGGATGCGGCAGATGGAGCCGGATCAAACGATTTCCATCGAGGCCATTGATGCGCGGCAGGTTTGGAACTGACTGCTGTGCGTATAAAGAATGCTGGAATGATCGGTTTATGGAAAAGGCGCGGCTTAGGCCGCGCCTTTTTTAGAGTGTGCAGGTGAGTGGTATTTAGAGGCGCAAGAACGTAAATGGCGACACAGACAAAGGACTACTACAGTACGCTTGGCGTGAAGAAGGCGGCGACCTCGGACGAAATTCGTAAGGCTTTCCGCAAACTTGCGCGCAAATATCACCCCGATGTGAACCCGAACGACAAGAAGTCGGAAGAGAAGTTTAAGGAAATCTCTGAAGCCAACGATGTTCTAAGCGACGAGAAGAAGCGCAAGATTTACGACCAGCTCGGTTTCTATTCTGACAACATCGATCCGGCTGCAGCCGAAGCTGCCGCGCGTGGAGGATACGGCGGAGGGGGATTCGCAGGCGGGGGCGCGAGGCCGGGCGCGCGAGGCGGGCAGGAAGTTCCATTCGACTTTGGCGGCTTCGACTTCTCGGGCTTCCAAGGTGGAGGCCGTGGTCGTGGCGGAGCGCAGGAACCGGCGAGCAGCGGCTTCGGAGGAAGTTTCAAAGACATCTTTGGCGGGATGTTTTCAGGCGGGCAGAAGGCTCGTGGGTCGCGGCCCGGCACTGATCTCGAATATCAGGTGAGCGTGGACTTCTGGTCGGCGGTGCGCGGTGGTGTGGCGCGGCTGGACATTCAGCGGCAGGAGACGTGTCCAACATGCAAAGGCAAGTCGACCACCGGCGGTAGCTCCGAGTGTCCTGAATGCACTGGCACTGGCCAGGTAACCCAAATGGGCGGCCGAATGAAGTTTAATATCCAGTGTCCACGCTGCAATGGCACCGGCAAGGTGCAGAGCGGATGCGCGATCTGCGACGGCGAAGGCGTGGTAACCAGGCGGGAGCCGCTGGAGTTTCGCATCAAGGCGGGCACGCGCGATGGCCAGAGGATTCGGCTTGCAGGGAAGGGAAATGCAGGCACGGACGGCGGGTCGGCGGGCGACCTTTTCCTGATTGTTAAGGTGGGGACGCACCCAGTGTTTGCGCGCGTAGGCGACGATATTCATGTAACCGTTCCAGTTACGATGACCGAAGCCGCGCTGGGCGCGAAGATTGAAGTGCCGACCATCGACACGCATGACGGCGGCGGTCGGACGCAATTGAAAATTCCTCCAGGAACTCAGACCGGCCAGAAGCTTCGGCTGCGCGAGAAGGGCGTACCCAGCGCCTTGCGGGAGGGTCTGCGTGGAGACGAGATCGTCGAAGTGAAAATTGTGGTGCCCAAGGTTCAGGATGAGCGGTCTAAGGAGATACTCCGCGAGCTGGCGAAGCTGAACCCCGAAGATCCACGTGCGGAGTTGCTGGCAGAGGTCTAATCGAACTCGTTAGATTTTGAGTTATCGGGTGAGGCTGGCAATATGAAATGATTTCCCAGGCTCGCCGCGAATTGCGTAGATCCTAGCAACAGTCCAGCCGTGCGGGCATTCAACCAGGCCTGCGGCGTGATCGTAATTTTGGCGCGACCTGCGGCTACAGCGGAGTAGATGCAATTGGCGGAGTGTTCCGCCGTCGTTGCAATTCCTGGTGTCTTGGCGGCGAGGTTGAACCATGCGCGTTCGGCTTCCGCGTTACCCACGAATTCCGCGTGGTCTTCTCCGCCGGGGCGCATCAGGCCCGGACACACGGTCGTGACGTGAATGCCCTTGTGGCGGAGTTCAACATACAGTTCTTTTGAGAAGCCGACCAGCGCGAACTTGCTCGTCGAATACGGAAGCATGTGCGGCACTGCGAATTTGCCTCCTATGCTGGCGATGTTGACGATGGCGGCGTGTCGATTCCACCCGGAAAGTGGAGCCTGCGAGCGAAGGTAGGGCAGAGCCGCTCAGATTGTGTAGACGGACGCAAGGAAATTGACTTTGAGGCAGCGTTCGAAAGCTTCCGTTGTCTGGGCTTCGACTGGACCGATCTCGATAATGCCGGCGTTATTCACAAGCACGTCGATGTGGCCGAAGCGGGCAAGCGTCTCCGCAACCAGACGGCTACATTCGGACTGGTGGCTGAGGTCCGCAGCGACGAGATAGAAATCTTCAGGCCGGAGGTTGGGGTCCGATCCAGGAACGTGGCCGGCGCACGCTCGAGTTCGTCGCGATTGCGCGCGGCAAGGACGAGGCGGACAGGCCGGCCAGCAAAGCGTGAGGCGATGGCCAGCCCTAGACCGCGCGATCCACCGGTAATGAGCACCACGGCATCATCAGGAAAAGGCTGACTACGTAGAGCCCGGATAGCGAATGCAGTGGCACCGACTGATGCGACGGCGTCGACTACAGCGGCCCCGGCTACTGCGACGCCCGCAGCGGCGAGGACAGGAGATTTGCGTGAGTGGAACATAGACTAATCTGGATGCACATCGCTGCCTGCTCGCGGTATGCTTGGGCGATAGTTCGAGGCGACGATTTATGGCGACGAAGCGAAAGTCGAAGGGCGCGTACATGATCTCGGCGGTGGCCGAGATGTATGAGATTCATCCGCAGACGCTGCGACTCTATGAGCGCGAGGGTTTGTTGCTGCCCAGTCGCTCCGACGGCAATACGCGGCTCTACACCGATGAGGATTTAGAACGACTGGAGTTCATTCTCAATCTTGCGCGGGATCTTGGTGTAAACATCGCCGGCATTGCGATCGTGTTGCAGATGCGCGAGCGCATGGAGGAGATGAACCGGCAGATGCAGGGTTTCGTGGATTATGTACGGACTGAAATGCTGGCGCGAATGCAGCAGCAGCAGCAGCCAGGTGCAGGACTGGTGCCGATGCCGCGTCCAGCCATTGTTCCCCATAGGGTCGTCGCGTCCGGCAAACCACCCCTGCCAAAGAGTGCGGTCGTTACTGCCAAAAGCCCGAAGACTCCAAAAGTCAGGTAGTGTGTAGGCGAGCGTTGCACTTCGCTGATCTCAAGTGCGATGTTCTACACTGGAGGCAGGCGGCGTCGGATTCGCGACACTGGCTGGGTTGAAAAGGTGAGATGAGTTTGTTTCTGCGGATGCTGTTCTATAGCGCGCTCGCCGGCACGGTGACGTCAACGATTTATTGCGGGATGGTGCTGGTTGGGGCAATCCGTTTTGCGCGCCGCAAGCGACGTGAAGAACGCACGCCAGGAGTCCTTCTGCCTCCAATCAGCGTGTTGAAGCCGCTGCACGGGACTGAGCCGGACCTAGAAGAAAACCTCAGGCGCTTTTTCGAACTGGACTACCCCGAGTACGAATTAGTGTTCTGTGCACGCCATGCGAGCGACGCAGGATTGCAGATGGCGCAGCGGATTGCGGCCGGCTATCCCGAGATTCGCGCACGGTTCCTCACCTGCGGAGAGCCGCGCTTTCCCAATGCGAAGATGTGGTCGATGGCCGCGCTGGCGGAAGCGGCGGCCTATGAGACGCTGGTCACCAGCGATGCCGACGCGCGGGTGACGCCGGACTATCTCAGGCGCTGCGTAAGCGAACTGGCGGATCATCATCGCGACCTGGCCTCGTGCCTTTATGTGGGGCGAACCTCGGGCGGATTCGCCGCACAAATCGACGCGGTGGGTAAGAGCGTTGAAATGTCGGGTGGAATCTTTGTCGCCGACATGCTGGAGGGCGGAACGCACTTCGCGCTTGGCGTCAGCATGGTTCTCCGCCGTGAGGCGTTCCTGAAGGCTGGGGGATATGAGGACCTGGGCCAGTATTACGCTGAAGACTTTGTTCTCGGACAGAGGCTCGCGGCGCAGGGCTACGGCGTGCGCATGGCGAATTACGTAGTTCGACTGATGGTGCTTCCGCAAGGCTTTCGAGCCTCGTTTAGTGACCAGCTGCGTTGGATGAAGAGCACGCGTAGGTCGCGTCCGGCAGGCCATTTGGGGACGGGGCTGACCTACGCGATCCCGTTCGGCGTGCTCGGCCTGATGTGGGGATTGATCGCTGGCCATCCTGCGCTCGGTCTGATGTGGTTACTTGGGACATGCGTTAATCGCTGGATGATGGCGGCGGTTGTGCTGTGGGCGCTCGAAGACGAGCAGGCGGGCAAGCCAACTTTGATTTACCCACTGCGCGATCTGCTGGGCTTTGCGGTGTGGGTAGCCAGCTATATTGGCGACAGGATGCAGTACCACGGAGGGGCCTATTCGCTGGGTGTCGGCGGGCGTTTCGAACCCGTCACTCATAAGCAAAAGCCGGACGCGAACTCGCCGGGTGGAAAGCTTCCCGATGCGCCCGTGCAATGAGAGTAACCTGACTATTGATTGGTGAGGATGGACTTGCCTCCGGACGAGGCAAGCACATGTACCTGGCCGAAGCGCAAGAGGTCAGGCGTGCGTATGTCTGGATGGTATGTGAGCAGGAAGATGCGTTGAGGACTGGCCCAATGCTGGTTCAGCGTGGCATCGGTCTCGATCACCGGCGGCGCGTCAGGCCAGAAACTGCCGTACCAGGGTCCGTTGATGCGGCCATTGACCAGATGCACAGGTTGCTGCGTGTAGAACAGCAATGTTGAACCAGAGGTGAGTTCGCCGTCGATGAGGATAAGGTCGGACGGTTGCGGATTCTTCTTCTGTTCCGCAAGAATCGCATTGGCCAGGGACAGCGATCCAAGCGTGGGATAGAAGCGCACCAGGCCCTCGTGCATGCAGAGCAGAAGACCCGCTGAGGCAGCGACCAGGCAGAGGTTTGCCGCGTACGTGCGACCGCTCCGGCGCAGCAGGTAAGTAGCTGGACCGATGACGATCATGCTGAAGCCGACGATGATAAGCGGGCCGCGAAAAAGTCCCATTGCGCGGCCTGTCAGATCGAAGACGTGGCCGAGCGAGAGGTTATAGGCCCCGCCCTGCGCGAGCAGCGCGGCAATGTCGGTGCGTGGATTAGTGTGCGGCGCAGTGATGGCGAAGAAGAAAGCAATAGCGGCGCAGAGAGACCCGACCGGCACCAGCAGCCAGCGATGCCAGGCACGCGCGCTGCGGGCGGCTGAGTCTAATCGGTCGCGGTCGGCGCAAGCAAGCAGTCCACCAGCCATCAGAGCAAGCGCGGGCAGCGCGGGCAGCGAGTAGTACTCCTGGCGAGCGGATAGGGTGAAGAATCCGAGCACAAGCCCTGCCCATAGCAGCAGTGCGAGCGCCGCTTCGTGCTGTCGGGCCGAAATATCTGCGCGTGCGCGGATGTTATGTATGTGCCGGTTGATTGCGCCGGGAATGAATGCCGTCCAGGGAAAGATCCAAATGGCGGCGAGCAGCCAGAAGAGCGGGATAGGCACCTGGCCGTAGTCATGCGGAATGCGGCGCGAAAGAAAGCGGGCGATGTGTTCGTTGTAGAGATAGAACCAGGCCCAACCTCCGTGCGCGGGCAGGCCGAGCCCGGCCGGAAGCGCGATGGGTGGATTGCGCAGCGTGGCGAGGATGTGCCACGGCGCGGCAATCGCGACGAACACCAGCAGGGACTTGACGAGGTGAAATTGAAAAAGAAGTTTTAGCTGGCGATTCAGCGCAAGGTAGATCAGTACGAACGCAAACGGAAAGACGACGCCGATGAAGCCCTTTGTCAGCAGGTTTAGTGCTGTCACGGCAGCGAAAGCAATGCAGGGCAGCAAGGCAGATCGGCGTTCGACAATGCGTTCGAGCGCGATGAGGAATGTATGCACTGCAAGCGTCATCCACAGAGCGACGACAATGTCGGGAATATAAAAGCGCGTGTAAAGATAAGGCCCGATGCAGGTAGCCAGCGCTAGTGCGGAGTAGAGCGCACCACGGTCGGGATGGGCGGCAGGCGAGACAGCCGCAAAGAGCCGCAGGCCAAGCGCGTAGATCGCGAGCAGCAGCGCCAGCGTGAGCAATGCAAGCGGCAGTCTACCGGCCCAGTCGTGCACGCCGAAGAGATGCATCGATCCTGCGGCGAGCCAGTACATCAGCGGTGGCTTATCGAAGAAGCGGATGCCATCGATGTACGGAGTCACGTAATCGTGACGCTTCAGCATCTCTCGCGCGATTTCGATGTAGACCGAGTCGACGTCATCCAGCAGGCCAGGCGTGAACATGCAGCCGATGTGCAGGATGAGCCACGCTCCGACGATCATGCAAACCGAGCGCGGATTCCAACCCGTATACGGACGCCGAGGTTCGGCATTGTTAAGACGCGTTCCTCCGGACGGCTCGACATCGGGCTCGTGTAGTGGGCGCGAGAATTGGTTCGTGGTGCTCAAGGCTAGCGGGTCTCACCTTTACTTAGGGGTAGAGTCTATCGACGGTGGCAAAGGACGGTCCAGAGGCCTATCGGTGAGGAGTACTTTTCCGGCTGTCTCCTGGATCAGGATGGCGCGTGTGCCGAGCAGGCGGTCCGCGTTGTCGCGGCGTTCGATTGGAACAAACATTAGCTTGCGGGGGCCGCTTCCCCACTCGGCGAGTAATTCCGAAGGCGTGAGGAACAACCCTTTCGCGTCAGGGAACGTCGAGCCGAACAGCATCGAGGACGAGCGGCCATCAACCAGCAGTGCGGGACGGTTGAGCGGTCGATTGAGGTAGAAGGGGATCGATGAGCCGTAGGCCTGGTCGCCAAAAAGCAGAAGCGTGCTGTCGCGCGAGATGGCTCCGCTGGCTTCGAGTTGCTGGATGCGTTCGGCGAAGTCCTGGGAAGACAGCATCGGCGCAAAGCGAACGAGCGCGATGTGTGCTGCGATGAGGAACACGGCCGAGGTCAATGCGAAGGCTGTTGTTGCGGCGAGGTGGCGCCGCTGCGTTCGCAACACCCAGGCGATCGCAGGGCCGAGCGCGAAGGCTAGGAGTGCAAGGATAGCGGGCAGGCGCAGCGCGGCGAAACTCGGGCCAGTGAGGTCGAAGAGGCTCGACATCGACAGCGTGTAGTGGCCGACGCCGCGATGCGCAAGCAGATCGCCGACGTTCGGCACGCGGGCGAGGTGGCGCGAAGTCCAGAGCCCATAGGTGAGTGCGGCGGCGATGAGAACGCCGAGGAACGTGAAGGCAGCATGCGCGCTGGTGATACAGCGTCGGGAAGACTTATCGTGGTCATACGTGGCTTCTGCGCGGGCCAAGACGGCCGCGACCAGCATTAGCAGCGGCAGATAGGTGGGGAAGGTGTAGTACTCCTGATTGGTGGAAAGAGAGAAAAAGAGAAGAACGATTATTGAGAAGAGGGAGAGTAGCAAGGTCGTGCGGGAACGCAGGTCGACTAAATGCAGTATGGGTCCGTGCGGATGATATGTTCTGCGTCGGCTGATAAGCGTAAGTAGGATTGCTCCGAGGAAGATGAGTGAGTATGTCAAAGTCATCGGGGCATGGGCAAAGTCCCTCACCGTACCCGCAACGAAGACTATCCCCGCGATGAACCAAAGAGAACCTAAAGTCTTGGTTATGAGTACGGGTTGCAGTGAGTTAGATCTTCTCATTGCAGACCGTGCGCGGCTCAACAACAGCGACGCAAACAACGCCCATGGAAAGAGCCAGACGAGGTGGAGGCTCCAATAGAGGTACGAAGGCAGCTTGTTATAGTCTCGCGGAATGCGTCGACCTAGGAAGCGGAGGACATGCTCGTTGATGAAGTAGAACCAGAAGAAGCCGTGGCCGTTCATGCCTCCGGTGTTACGCAGGCCAGCGAGGATATGCCACGGTGCAGCGATGGCGAGGAAGAGCAGACCTCCAGCAAATGGCTTGAGCCGTCGCCAGTTGCGCGCCTCGCCAGTCAGCGTCAGGTAGACAATTGCCGTACCTGGCACAAAGACGAGTGCTACTAGTCCCTTTGTGAGAACCGCCAAGGCAAGCGCCGTCCACATTAAGTATGCGAAGGGAGTGGTCGTCGACAAAGACGAAATGCGGGGATTCTTCGCTGTGCCTGGAATGACAGCGTCTTGGTGGGGGCTGAGTTGGAGCGCATGCAGGAAGCAGTACAGCGCAACGGCAAGCAAGAGCGAGAGCAGCACGTCCGGGATTAAAACGCGCGTGAATAGGAAGACGCCCGCGGAGGTGAGTACGGCGAGGCTGGTGTAGAGCGAGGCGCGTTCACCGAATGCCTCCCTGGCCCAGCGGAATCCCAGCAGCATTAGCAGCAGCACGGCGAGTGCTTGCGGAAGGTGTGTCGCGAACGTGTTGAAGCCGAATAGCCGGAAGCTGGCCGCGGCGATCCAGTAAGGGAGCGGCGCTTTTTCCAGATAGCGCACGTTGTTCACGCGCATGGTCACCCAATCCCCGGAGAGGGCCATCTGGCGCGCGGCGTTCGCATGGGTGCCGTCAGCGTCGTCCATCACCGGCGGCGAGAACAGCGAAGCGAAGAACAAAGCAAGCCATAGCGCTCCCAACAGGGATAGGACGCGCACGTGCCGCGATTGCTTGGCACCGCGGGAGATGCTCGCGGGTTCGGGGGAGGCGATAAGAGTCATGGAACTTGCTTGCTCTATCAGCATACGTGGACGCAATGCTGCGGTCGCCTTATGCTCTTTGGATCGAGTGCTGCAACGCCGGCATATGGCAACCGGGTTTCGTCGCGTGTTCGACCGGCAAATTGATACGCGGCGATCCTGCGGGCGTTGTATCGTGACTTGTGTGCGGGAAATATTCTCCGCGATCGGCTCAAAACTTCCAGACAACATCAACCACGAAAGATGCGTGAATCATGCCTACGTTCGCTGCTATCGATATCGGTTCCAACTCCGTTCGCCTGAAGATCGCGTCGGTACAGCAGCATCGCCTGAAGACGTTGCATGAAGATCGTGAGGTTGTTCGCCTGGGCGAGAGCGTCTTCCAGACCGGCGTCATCTCGCCGGATGCGATGGCCAATACCATCCGCGCTCTCAAGCGATTTCAAAGGGCCGTGCAACTGCATGTGGTCGACAAGGTGCGGGTGGTTGCTACCAGCGCCATGCGCGATGCGCGCAATGCGGCCGCCTTCACGGCTTGGGTAAAGTCTGCGACGGGATGGCAGGTTGAAGTGATTTCCGGTCTAGAGGAGGGCCGGCTGATCCATCTCGGCGTGGTGACGCTGGAGCCCGGCGCCAAGGGTCGATGCCTGCTCATCGATCTAGGCGGCGGAAGCTGCGAGATTACGCTCTCCGATCAGGGCCGCATTCGCGAGATGGTGAGTCTACCTCTGGGCGCGGTGCGATTACAGCAGGAATTTTTGCGCACCGATCCTCCCGAGAAGCAGGACATCGCCCGCCTGAAGCAATACATCGACCGCGAGTTGCGCCGCGTTGAGCGGAAGATGGGAATTCCGCGCGTGAGCCTGGTGATCGCGACCTCGGGAACGGCGGCCGCGCTGGTCGAGGCGAGTGTGGTCCTGGCTCCGACCCCAAAGGTGGCCGGCAAAAAGAGCGCGGCGAAACGCGCTACACGCGTGAAGCCTAGCGGGCCGATGATCGCGAAGATGGAAGATATTCGCCGACTTGCTGAGAAATTGGCGAAGATGAACAACGCTCAGCGCGCGTCGGTACACGGCATAGGGCCGCGGCGCTCGGAGATCGTGGTAGGCGGCGCGCTCGTTTACTCGCACCTGCTGGAAAAGCTCAACCTGAAAGAATTCCGTTATTCGCCGCTCGGCCTGGGCAACGGAATCCTGGAGCAAATGCTCGCGGAAGTCGATTTGCGCGCGTCGGTTCACCGCAAGATGGAGACCGAGCGCTGGGCCGGTGTGCTTGAAGTGTGCCGCCGTTATGGAGTCGATCAGCGCAAGGCCGAGCCGATCCGCGAACACGTGGTCCAGCTCTACGACGAGTTGCTGCGTGTGCACGAGCTTCCGCCGGAGTATCGTCTCTGGCTTGAGTCCGCGGCCATGATGCAGGACGTTGGCAAGTATATGAACCATCAGGGCCACCATCGCCACGCTCAGTACATCATCGCGAATTCCGAAATCTTCGGCTTCTCGCCGGAGCAGCGTGCCATCGTCAGCTCCATCGCGCGCTACCTGGGCAAGAGCTGGCCGGACGCCATGGACAAGGTGATGCGTGCGGTTCCCGCCGAAGAACATATCAACGTGCTGCGGGCCGTAACGCTGCTCCGGCTTGCGGTCGCGCTGAACCAGGATCGCGCCAGTGCCGCAGTGCGCATGCGAACGCGCGTCTACCCGAAGCGCGTGGTGCTGGAGCTGGTTCCTGGGCGCGGGGGCGCCGAACTGGAAGCGTGGTCGCTGAAGAAAGAAGCGGCCTACTTCCGCGAAGTTTTCGGGCGCGACTTGGCCGTCGACGTGGCGTAGAGCGCACGGATGGTGCGCGGATCGAGCAGCCATTGCAGACTCGCCGGACCGTGGGTCATATTTAGCCGCGCCAGAGAGCCCTTGCGCAGACGCACCTGAACCAGGCCACCCTCCGAGGCCACGCCGGAAAGCTTAGGCGCTGGGACGAGAAGCGATCCCACGAATCCCGTAAGGTTAGGGTTGTGTCCTACCAGCAGCACGTTCTCGAACTCCTCAAATTCCTTGAGCAGTTTTTGGAATTGGGCGAAGTTGGCCTCCGGTGCCAGCGCCGCCGATTGAACAATCTTCGCCTCGTATCCGGTCTCCGTTCCCACCAGCGATGCGGTCTGCAGAGAGCGCTTGAGGGGGCTCGAGATCACCACGTCGAACTGTAGCTTCATTGCGTTCAGGACATGCGCCAGTTGCAGGCAATGACGCTTACCCTCTTTGTCGAGCGGACGCTTGCGATCGAGGATAGGGTTGACGCGCCTTAGACCGGCACTTGCGTGTCGAAGGATGTAAATATTCATAAGCTCCAGATATTGTAGGTCAGCCGCATTTTTGAAACGGAGGAATGACGCTCTACTGGCCCGGCTTGTTTATCGGCACATCCCGCGCAGGTTCGTGGTGGAATACACCGGGGTCAGGCTCGGGCAGCGACGGGCTGGCCGGCTCAGGGGCGGGGACGGGATCGGGAATGGCGACGATCTTTGGCTTTTGCGGAGGCAGCATGGCAGGAGTGTACTCCCAGATCTCGCTGCTGAGGAGGCCGCCAAGCCAAAGTTGCTGTGCGATGAGCGTGAAACTTGCGGCCGCAAGTGAGCCAGCATGGTTGGGCAACACTTTGGTGCGCAGATCAGTCAACAGCCTAAAAGCGATGTAGAGCATCGATATTGTGCAGCGCGCCGGCCAGTGCATATATCCACGAGGGATGTGAAATTCGGAGACGAGCCACAGTCCTCCGGGGCGCATACACTTGGCCACGCGGATAGCAAGGAGATCCACCTCATACTGCGTAAGGCAATCCAGAAAGAAGTGCGTGACGATGAGGTCGTAGGGGCGATCTGGATCAAAAGCTAACGCGCTGTGGTGGTGGATACGCAGCCTGGTATAGGCATCTTTGACTGAGACGTTAGCACGCCTTTCAATCAACCTCAGCATCGCAGCGCTTGTGTCAACTGCATCGGCGGTGATTTCCGGATTGCTCAAGAGCAGGCGCGCCATAAAGCGGCCATCTCCATCACCCAGCAGCAGAGCGCTACGGCAGGATACAAGTCGCGGCAGGAAATAGTTCCGGCAGCGCTCAAGCGACCGCCCAAAGCTGAGATACTCCATCCACTGGTACCATCGCGCAACCCGGTCGAAGTTTGCGGCTCGTTGTCCCCGTGGCATCATCGCAGAAATGGAAGCAGTAGAACCGGAGTGAGCAGTGCCATGTCAGCCGCGGCGCGCAGATCGTTCCGTGAGAGCTCGTGATAGTTGCAATGGAGTGCAAGAAGGACTCCAACGGCCAACGCGCACGCTGCCGCAGCGGGCTTTGCCGGAGTCGATCCGAATAAGAGAATTACAATTGCGCCGGCCACAGCAGCAATAGACAGCGCGTTCAGGTGTGCCACAGCGACACACGTTGTGACGTGAGCCCGCAGCGCATTCGCTTGGGCAAGTCCTTTATGTTCCCACGCATAAATGAACACGCAGTTCAAGCTGCATAGAACTCCAAACAGCAGAGCGGCCGGCAGCAGTGACGCCCGTAAGTGAGGCTCTCGCGCAACGCAGGGAGTAAAAATTGCGGCTGAAAAAAATATGCCGACTGCGATCTCCTTCGGCAGGCGGTGCGCGCCGCTCGTTGCGTGCAAGATGATAAACCACACCAACAACAGCCCCCCTTCGATCAGGTACAGCCGCATCGCCCGAGCATCGAGGCGCGGCAAGAGCGTCACCAGCGCCACTGCCGCCAGCGCAATTCCCCCTCGAAATAAGCGACGATGGCGATAATGAAACAGGTGTCGCGCTTTCAGTTCATCCGGTCCCGTACGCCCCGTCTCCAACCCGCGGGCGTCAAGCAAGCGGTCAGCCGCGTACAACATCCACACTGCGATTGCCATCGCCACAGGCACCGCCCGCGGAAGGCTGATGTGACTCGATCTCGCGATAAACCACACCCAGACTGCAGCGACGGAGGGTGCGTCCAACGAAAGCAAGTGCCACAGCGCAACTGGGCTGGCGGCTTCTGCTGGAGCGGCGAATTGTGTAGTCCTACCTCCCATCAGACTTAGATGCTGCAAACCTTCGCCCGTCGCGTGATAAGTTAGGGGCACGCAACGATTCATATGCAAGCACCAAATTCACCATCGACCACCACGCAGTCGCCGCGCTATTTTCACGTGCTGGCGAAGCCGACTGGAGCGGTGTGCAATCTCGACTGCAAGTACTGCTTCTTCCTTTCCAAACAGGCGCTCTACCCGGACAGCGATTTCCGAATGGCTGACGATCTGCTGGAGCTATACATCCGCCAGCTGCTGGAATCGCAGCCCGCGCAAGTCAGCATCGCGTGGCAGGGCGGCGAACCGACGTTGATGGATCTCGACTTCTTCCGCCGGTCGATGGAACTGGTCGAAAAGTATCGCAGGCCCGGCCAGAGCGTCGAGCACACCATCCAGACCAACGGCACACGCCTCGACGACGAATGGTGCGCGTTCTTCAAACAGCATAATTTTCTGGTAGGACTCAGTATCGACGGGCCGCGCCAACTGCACGACATCTACCGCGTCGACAAAGGCGGCCGCGGCACCTTCGACCGGGTAATGTGTGGCTGGAAATTTCTCAAAACGCAAGAGGTCAAATGCAACATCCTCTGCACGGTCCACAGCGGCAACGTGGAGCACGCGATTGAGATCTATCGCTTCTTTCGCGATGGCCTAGGAGCACGAGTCATGCAGTTTATTCCGATCGTGGAGCGTGGAGATGCCAATCTCATTCCGCTCGCCAACATTGGTTGGGGCCTGCGCGGAACTGATTCGCGACCGCTTTACGTTCAGTCCGGCAAACGTGTTACTCAACGCTCGGTTCAATCTGAACAACTCGGCAGGTTCCTCATCGGCATTTTCGACGAATGGGTGCGCAGTGATGTAGGTAAGGTCTACGTCCAACTGTTCGACACCACCCTTGGCGCACATGTCGGGCAGTACTCGCTGTGTGTCTTCTCGCCGACGTGCGGCGACGCGGTGGCGCTGGAGCATACCGGCGATCTCTACTCCTGCGACCACTACGTCGAGCCGGATTTTAAGCTAGGCAATATTCGCGAATCGCAAATGGTCGACCTCGTGGCATCGGCCAGGCAGCGCAAGTTTGGTGCCGACAAGCAGACCACGCTGCCGAAGTATTGTCGTGAATGCGAGGTCCTATACGCCTGCAACGGAGGCTGTCCCAAAGACCGTTTCATTTCGACGCCCGATGGCGAGCCCGGCCTGAACTACCTATGCGCCGGCTACAAGAAGTTCTTTCGACATGTGGCGGAGCCGATGCGCTTGATGGCCGAGCTGCTCGAATCCAATCGTCCGCCCGCCCAAATAATGCGCTGGTACGTCATCGAAGACGCGAAGTGGAAAGCTGAGACCGCCAAAGTTGGCCGCAACGAGCCTTGCCCCTGCGGTAGCGGACGCAAAACCAAGTACTGCCATGGCCGCGATCGCTCCTAGTTCTCCGATGGTTTCTTCACATGGTCTACGGCCAGAACCTCAACCGTCTGCTTTTTTTGCGGCTCAAGCTTCAACCCGGGTTCACCTTCGCAGCCTGCATGACTCCGAGGAAGTCATCGATTTTTGTTTGACGGTCTAGCTGCAGCTAGGAGATGAAATCCAGCGTGAAATCGTACCTCCCCTCCAACCCAGTTTTGTCTACGGCCGACGTCTCCACCCGACCGGAGAGGAAGTCCGCGAACTCGCGCATCGCCATCGACTTTGCGATCGTGCTCACCGCCGTATTGTCATGGGTGAAATTGCCGTCACCCGCCGCTGCATGAAGCTTGGGCCGCTCCTGGCCACGATCAGAGCGAAGACTTTCATGTCCTTGTTGTCGCGATGGAAGCTGAGTTGGAATCGGTCGGCTAGCAGCGCTTGCAGCATCAGCTTCATCTGGCTTGCGGCAACCGGAGAATCTGACTTCGCGAGATGTCATAGCGCTCCGACCGCAGTAGGCTTGGCCCTGAAATCTGGCTGTCCTAAACGCCATAGTTCCATTTGATGCATGTGTTTACAGTGGCGTCTCGCATACGCAGGCTTGCCGGTGACACCTCGATATTGCCGTCGTGCTCCAACTTGACCACAGCCGCTCGGCCAAATTGTCTCCTGCCCTTGGACGAGGAGGCGATAGATGAAAATTCTACTAATTCGCAGATCCCGACCACGCGTCAGCGGCCCTCGCGATAAACTAAAAAGTGATCATGCCTACTAAAAAAGAACTTCTCACCACGCCCGTTCAGCACATTGATATTTCGCAGCACAACGTTGTCCCCCTGGTCGATGCCATGGCCTCGATGGCCTACACTTCGCGCGACACCGCACGCGCCGCTTCGATTTACGAGATCATGCTGCGCGACACTGACTGCGGAGTCATTCTGTGTCTCGCAGGTTCGCTCATTTCCGCCGGATTGCAAAAGCTCTTCGTCGACCTGATCCGCAACAATATGGTCGACGCCATCGTTTCAACTGGCGCGAATATCGTCGACCAGGACTTTTTCGAGGCGCTTGGCTTTCGCCACTATATCGCCGGCGACGAGTACAAGTACGGCAACGGAGACGGCGACCTGCGCGAGCTGATGATCGACCGAATCTACGACACCTTCATCGACGAAGAAGAACTGCGCATCTGCGACGACACTACCGAGAAGATCATCAATTCGCTGGCGCCGCGCCCTTACAGTTCACGCGAGATTATCCGCGAGTTCGGCGCCTACCTCGAAGCCAATGGCCGCACCCCCGCAAATGGCAACCCTGACTCCATCATCTTAGCGGCGTATCAGAAAGGAGTTCCGATCTTCTGCCCAGCGTTTTCGGATTGCTCGGCGGGCTTCGGTTTCGTTGCCCATCAACACGCTCGCCGTGGCAAGCCAATGGTCTCGATCGACTCGGCTAAGGATTTCTACGAGCTGACCCAGTTGAAGATTGCCAACCCGACCACCGGCCTGCTCATGATCGGCGGCGGCGTTCCCAAAAACTTCGCCCAGGACATTGTCGTCGCGGCTGAGATTCTGGGCGTTGATGCGCCAATGCACAAGTATGCGATCCAGGTTACGGTCGCCGATTCCCGGGACGGCGCTCTTTCCGGATCGACTCTGAAAGAGGCCAGTTCGTGGGGCAAAGTCGACACCACCTTCGAGCAGATGGTTTACGCCGAGGCCACTTTGGCCCTTCCGCTGATCGCCGGATACGTCTTCCACAAGAAGGCTGCGCACGCTCGTAAAGAGAAGAACTGGACCGAGATTCTTAGCCAAATTGTCGAACCAGTGTCCGCCTGATCGCATGTTGCTATCACCTGATCGTTTGTTGCGATATCATCTGACTGATCCGACTGATTCATTTTCTTTTCTCAGCGTCGACTTAAGCGGTACGATAGGCAATCGTCGATGATGGTCCTTCCAACGATTTTTTCCGGGTTGCTGTTGGTGAGCCTCTTCCTGGTAGGCGCTCTTGCGCTGAGGCTCGCTGCACAAAGCCGACAGCAACGGAGCTCGATCGAGGAGCTGAAGGAAGCTCTTCAGCGCAGCCGCGAATATGCGGAGCAACAGAAGAGCAAGCTCGCGATGCGCTCCGACCTGGATTCGGTCAAAGATGAGTTCATCTCCACCGTCTCCCACGAATTGCGTACTCCGCTTACCAGCATTCGTGGTGCCCTCGGGCTTCTCTCTGCGGGATTGCTGGGCAACGTCGATCCAAAAGCGCAGAACCTGCTCCGCATCGCTTCCAGCAACACCGAGCGGCTGATCCGTCTGATCAATGACATACTTGATCTTGAGCGCATGGAATCTGGCCGCGCACCGCTGAAGTTGCGGCGCTGTTCGATGTATGACCTGGCCCACGAAGCGGTCGACACCATGTCTACTGTGGCTGACGGTGCAGGGATCAAGGTGGAGCTGATCAGCGATGCTCCGCGTGACTCCATCTACTTCGACGCAGACTCCGACCGAATCCTGCAGGTTCTAACCAACCTGTTGTCGAACGCCATCAAATTTTCTCCGGCTGGTTCGACTATTTCGGTCCAGATCGACTCGAATCCAAATTCGCTGCTGGTCAAGGTTGTCGATCAGGGCCGCGGTATTCCCGTGGATAAGATGGAGGCGGTCTTCGATCGCTTTCAGCAGGTTGAGTCCTCCGATTCCAGCAAGAAGGGAGGAACAGGACTCGGGTTGGCGATCTGCCGCAGCATCATCCAGCAACACGGAGGAGCGATCTGGGCCCAACCCAACAAAGCCGGGCCTGGAACGACGCTCTGGGTGCAACTTTCACGGTCGGCGCGGGCCTCCGATGCTGCTTCCCCAGGCATGACTGAGGTGGCGGCCGAGCGTGGCGACGGCCTGATTCTGGTGTGCGACGACGACCCTGGAATACGTGTGGTGGTTGCGGAGCAGCTTCGCCAGCATGGATACGACATTTTGGAAGCAAGCAGCGGCGAAGAAGTACTTGCCATTGCCCAGAGGCACACGGCACCGGCGAATGGAAACAGAAAACCCGCCTCAACGCAGGCCATTTCCGCGATTTTGCTGGACCTCTACATGCCCGGGCTGAGCGGTTGGGAGACGCTGGAAAAGTTGCGAAATACGCCCGCAACGGCCGCTATTCCCGTCGTTGTCCTGAGCGTCATCCCGCCTACGGATCGCCCTGCGCAAGCTGCCCGCTCGCAGGGCTGGGTACAAAAGCCGTTCAGCGAGAATCTGCTGCTCGCGGAGATCGGACGTGTTCTTCGCACCAGGGATGGCTCGGGCCACATCCTGCTGGTTGAACATGACCAGGATTTTGCTCAAATGATTCTTGCCGGCTTTCAGAAGACAGGCGTTCGAATTGACCACGCCACCACGCTTCAACAAGCAGTGGATCGCTGTCTTCTCGGTGCTCCCGACCTTTTGATCCTCGACCTTACACTGCCTGATGGCGATGGTTTCTCGCTGGTTGATTGGCTTCGCCGTCAGCCGGGTCTGGCGGCGCTGCCTCTTGTGGTTTACTCTGGTCGGGAGATATCTGAAGTGGAAATGCTCAAGCTTCGTTTGGGCCCGACAGAATTCCTTAACAAGGCAAACGTCCAGCCTCAAGAGGTAGAGCAACTTGTACTTGCGATGGTCCAGCGGCTACGAAACCCAATGGCGATTACCTAACATCATGAGAGACTCATATAAGTAATGCGCCAGATTCTGATTATTGACGACGAAGATGACATCCGCGAAGTAGCGGCACTCTCGCTTGAAGCGACGGCCGGCTGGGACATCGTAACCGCATGTTGCGGTGCAGATGGGATACGGGCGGCGGGCGATCCTAAACACCGGCCGCATGCCATCCTGATGGATGTGATGATGCCGGGGATGGACGGACCGACGACATTTCGCAATATGCAAAAGATTCCGGAGATTGCTGGGATTCCGGTAATTCTGCTCACGGCCAAAGTTCAGGGTGTGGACCAGCGGCGGTTTGCGGGACTTGGAGTTGCCGGCGTTCTGTTCAAGCCGTTCGATCCGCTGACATTAGCTTCGCAGATCTCGGACGCGCTGGGCTGGAAGGACTAACAAGCACTTTGGCCGACGCGGTAGACAAGACTGCAACGTTGCTCGCTACGCTTTGGGTGCGCATTCGCCCAATTGTGGAGGAGCGTTTCGCGACCCTGGATGAGGCTGCGGCGGCTGCAAAATCGGGTTTGTTGAACGCGGAAGTGCGCAGCGCGGGGATGAGCAGCGCGCACAAACTCGCCGGTTCGCTGGGCATGTATGGCTACGACGAGGGCACTCGGATTGCGCGCGAGATTGAAGTAATGCTTGGCGGCGCGAACCCGGACGCTGCGCGTCTGACCCGTTTGATCGCTGAATTGCGTGCTTCGGTTTTCCCTGACGTTTAGCGAAGCGCGGCACTTCATCTTCGGGCCTGATGGACGGCCCATTCTGCGACATCCTGCGCTGCTTCGAAACCTTTGTACTGTCCCATCTTGCGCCCGTCGGCGTACTCGTTGTAGAACCACGGATCGGTGATGGCAAGGACGGTGCCTTTGCCGACGTGGGCAAGGGCGATCATCACGTCGCCGTGATCAGTGACAAGTGACCTTGCTGGACCGCTCGTGGTGATGGTGGACGTGTCCTTCATGTAAGCCGTGAAGCCTTCCCCGAAGATTCCGGTGCCGGGCGGAATGACGACCTCGCCGGTCGAGTGGTCGGGCTCGATGACGTGGTGGGACAGGACTGGATTGAAGTGGATGCCGAAGCGTTCGCTGAGCGTGTTGAAGTAGGTGAACTCAGTGTTGTCGCGGTCGTTGGAGAAGAGTAAGAGGACACCGCCTGCCTTAACCCACGCTTCGATTGCAGCGCCGCTTGCATCGTCCATGTAGTGCGGATTGGGATTCTTGGCGGGGATGTCGGGCGAGGCGACGATGTAGACCTGCGCCTGCGCTAGGGCGGCGCTTGTGGGGGCAATGGTCAGTTCTGCGAGGCTGGCGCCGTACCGTTGCAGGGCGCGGCCGAAGAAGGAATAGCCGTTGTTGGAGTCATCGTTCCACTTGTAGTGAAAGAGCTCGGTCTGGCCGAGGGCAGTTTTACGGGTTTGAGAGTTGAACCAGGCGTCGACCAGCGCAGTGACGCCCTTACCTCTCACATCCTTCACATCCTGTACCCTGACGCCTTGCGCGGTTACCTGTTTCTTCGAGAGGGCTATTGGACCGGCGATCTGATAACTTGTCAGTCCCTGCCCCGGCGTTTCAATTGAAGACTGCTCCATCTCGGAGCCGGCGAGCAGGAACGCTCCGACACCTTTCGCGTCCTGATCGACAACTGGTTCGTGAATGTAGTAGTCAAAGGTGCCTGCGCGGTAGGGCATGCCGCCGAGCCCCCCGACCTTGACCGTACCGTGGAGAGTCAGCGTGCCGTCGGGGTTGTAGGTTACGAATCGCTTTTGATAAGTTGCCCATCCTTGTTGCGCATCTTCCTCGTAGACCTGAGGGAGATATCCCATCCTCACGCTCTTTGCGATTGAATAGATGAACATTGCACTCGCCGATGCCTCAAGATAGTTCCCCTCTTTTGCCGGATGCCGTGTCTTGTACTGCATCTTCCCCGCGGGCCCAATCGTTCCAACTACGTTCGGACCTTGGTCCATCACCTGCCACCAAAGGCCCGTCGAAAGATCTTGGTACTGCATCACGTCCTTCAGTGTCTGTTCCAGTGCGGCCACTAACTTCGCTCTTTGGAGATGGTTTCCTGGGAACCAGTCGAGCACGTCAACCAGGGCCATGCAGTACCAACCCTCCGCTCGCCCCCAGGCCTCTGGGCTCAAACCAATTTTCTTATCCGCCCATGCCATCGCCTTGGACTCGTCCCACCCATGCCGCAGCAAACCGGTGCTTGGATCGCGCATATGCTCATACATCAACAAGAGCTGCTTGGCGATATCGTCAAAGTCCTGCGGCTGCTGGAAGGTTTGGGCGTAGGCTGCGCGGAAGGGCTCGGCCATGTAGGCGCCATCGAGCCACATCTGGTTCGGGTAAATCTGTTTATGCCAGTAACCGCCGCTGGCGGTGCGGGGCTGGAGGGCCAGCTGGTCTTCAAGGAACTTCGCGGCCTTGGCGTATTTCTCCTGCTGGGTGACACGGTAGACGAGCAAGACGGCGCGGCCCATCTCGATGTCGTCGAGGGTATGGCCCTCGGTTTTGTAGCCGGTGATTGCGCCGTCGTCGGTGACGTATTTGTCGACCGCGGCCTTAATGTAGGTGAAGTCGTCTCCGTTGGCGGTGGTGTGCCATTCGGCGGCTATGCCGTCGAGCAGGACGCCTTCCTCGTAAGCCCACTTCCCGGGAGCGCCGGTGGTGGAGACGACGCCGGCAGGCCATTGCCGGATGGCAGTCGCGGCCATCTTCTGGGCGGGCGATATTGGCGCTGCGAGGTTTTGCACAATTTCTTTTTGTGCGAGAACTCCTGTTGCACATCCGAAGATAACGGTTGCTACGAGACCCATTGCCAATTTCACGCTTCATTCCTCACGAATCCCAAGTTGCCGTCCAGCATATCGCTTTGGGGGTGAACTGGTTACATGGTCTTCAATTGTTTCTGCGAATTCGTTTCAGCACAACGAGCACAATGTCGTTGCTGTTCATCGGCACGGTAAACTCGATGGTGCCTGCCAGGCCGCTTCGCATCACCTTGTCTAGCTGCGGTAGGTCACGGGTCAGCGCATTCAGGTGCGCAATTTGTGCGGGGCTTATTTCTTTGGGAGAGCCCATCTCGATGTATGCAGAATAAGCATCGTTTGCGTGGTACCCGGCGCGGTGTACCTCCAGACGATAGGGAGTGCTGGGCACAAGATGGGTTATATGCAACTGCACGGGCGTAGCTACGTGAGCAGGAATCAGCTTTGTGTAGAAGGACCGGTTGCTCACCTTCTGGTCTGGTTGCTCGAAGTCCCAAATCACCGCTGTTACATTTCCGCCTTGGGAGGACATCATTGCGTGCGGATCGCTCGTCCGGAGGCTTTCGCCCTGGAGTGCGTGAAGGTATTTGTAGGCGAAGAACGCCGGCTTGCGAATGCCTTGCGGGTTAAGTAGTCCGAAGCCTCCTTGAAACGGCGCCGACGGCGGACCCGGTTCTTCGAAGAGATCGGTGTAGGTCCAGTAGCTCATACCTTGCAGCAATCCTTGACTGGCTTTGAGTTTGGTCAGGATATAGGGCGAGCTGATATAGGAATCGTGCACCGAGTCGCGCGGCGTGTAGCTTGTGCTCCACTCGGTAAAGTACAGCGGAAGACCCGGAAATGCCGAGGCCGAAATCTGCTCACGAACATGCCGCACGTCAGCGGTTATGGCGTCAGGGGACGCGGAAAGTTTTGTGTCCTTCTGTCCGTTTTCGTCGAGGAAACCTCCCTCAACGCCATAGGTGTGGGTTGTCACGAAGTCGACGGGAGTGCCGCTCTGCTTCACGTGCGCGAGGAACTCGGGTACCCATGCCGCACCGGCAGTGCTCGGTCCTCCAACCCGCAGCGCGGGGTCAATCGACTTGATAGTCTTCGCAGTCAGATCGTAGAGCTCAAAGTAGGCTTTCTGATCGCCACCTTCCCAAAAGCCGGAGAGGTTGGGCTCGTTCCAGACTTCGAAAAACCATGTCTGCACCCCGTCCTTTCCGTAGCGCTGCTCGATATGCCGGATAAAACCATCGACCAGGTCGTGCCATCCGTCCGGTTTTGGGTGCGATGTGTTGCCGTTCCAATAAAAAATGCTGTTCCGCGACGTGGCAAGCGCCTTCGGCGTGAAACTGAGCTCGATAAACGGCTTGATGTGCCGCGTCAGCAAGTCGTCGTAGAGTTGGTCGACCTTAGACCAGTTGTAGACAGTCTTGCCATCTTCGATTCGCACAGTTCCCAACACGTCGTGAAAGATCGCATGAAAACGGATATAGCGAAAGCCGAGTTCGTCCACGGTGAGCTTGAGCTGGGCCTGGCTGTCATCGCGGATCAGGGTGCCTGGATAATCAGAGCCAACTGACAAATCGAAGAAGCGATCTACCGGCCCCGTCGAATCTTTGACATTAACGACGATCGTCCGGGAAGAAGTCGGCAGCGGTTGAGCTCCAAGAGATAGGGAAGATGAAGCCGCAGAGAAACCGATAGCAACGAATGAAAGCCGCCGAAGAATCGAACTGAACATGACTTGTACTATCACACAGGGGCGGCCGGCTTGACGGATGGAATAAACTGGTTATGAGGTGGTGTGGGATGGCGGAGGCAGAGCGGATTACAGCGCGGCAGTGGGCGATCCTGACGGCCATCGTGGAGAACTATATTGAGACGGGCGAGCCGGTGGGTTCCGGCACTATTGCGCGGGTGCAGGCGAGTGGCGGGCTCGGCGCGGGGCTGAGTTCGGCTACGGTGCGGAATGAGATGGCGGAGCTGGCGAATGAGGGGCTGCTGGAGCAGCCGCATACTTCGGCGGGCCGGGTGCCGACGGCGCGGGCGTTTCGGATGTATGTAGAACGATTGAGCGGCGAGGCTGGGATGGGCCGCGGCGGCTTGCTGAGCGGGAGTGGCGCGCGGGGCAGGATTGAGTCGCAAATTGATTCCAGTTTTGCGGGGGTATCAGGGACGCAGGCGATGCTGGAGCGAACCAGCCATGTACTGGCCACCGTGTCGAGTGGGGTGGGGGTGGCGATGGCGCTGGTGGCCGGCGGAGACACGCTGGAGCATGTGCATTTTTCGCGGCTAGGCAAGGGGCGAGTGCTGGCGGTGGTCGTGACCAAGTCGGGCCTGGTGCGGGATCGGGTACTGGCGCTGGACGGGATCCCGAGTGGGGATGTTACGACGCAGGAGTTAGAGATTGCGGCGAACTTTCTCAATGAGCACTTTCGCGGATGGAGCATTGAGCGGGTGAGGGCGGAGATTGGCAGGTTGGTGGAGCAGGAGCGCAGCGAGTATCAGCAACTCCTGACTTCGGTGGAGCGGCTATGGGCGGGTGCGGTTCCGGAGGGCGAGCCGGGAGTGCAGACGGTCTACATGGAAGGTGTGGCGAATTTGCTGGGCAGACGCGGAGTCGGGACGGCGGAAGACATGGCTCGGTTGCGCGAGGTGCTGGCAGCACTGGAGGCGAAGCAGAGGTTGGTGGAGCTGCTGGACGCGTATATCGATGCGAAACAGGAGAGCGTGCGGGTCATCTTCGATCTGGAGGAGCATTCGCCGGAGCTGGCAGGGCTGGTGCTGATCGCGGCTCCGGCAAGGATGGCTGGGGATGGTCGCGGAACTGTTGGCGTAATTGGCCCAAAGCGGATTCATTACGAGAACACGATGAATGCGGTGAGTTATATTGCTCAGGTGTTTGAGCGGATGCTGCATCCTACGGCGTGAGGGGCCGGGGGTGTAAAGGCGAAATACGGGGATTCTTCTCCTTCGGCTTCGCTCAGGGGCAGTATGACAGGCGTCTGGTTTGGTCGGCATGATAACAAAACAGGAACGAATGAGAGGGCGAGATGGCTGGGGAGTGGGAGAAAGTCGCGCGATGGGCTGGAATCGGCAACAATAGTAGAGACGGCAGTTCCACAGGAATTGGCGACGAGATGGCAGAGGAGGCGATGGTGCAGGGAACTGAGGAGAACGAGTCGGAACTGGATGCCTCGCAGGTGGGAGGTTCGGACACGACCAATGCCGGTGGGGAGGGAAGTGCCGATCCGGTTGTGTCGTTGAGGGCGGAGTTGGAGCAGGTGCGCGGCGAGCGGGATCAGTTGCTGGATCGGCTAGCGCGGTTGCAGGCGGAGTTTGAGAATGCGCGCAGACGCGATGTGAAAGAGCGGGCGGACTTGCGGGATTATGCAGTGCAGAATGCGGTTGAGCCGTTTCTGGGTGTGATGGACAACTTTCAACTGGCGCTGAAGTCGGATGGAACGCTGGAGCAACTACGCGCTGGAGTGGAACTGATTCTGAAGCAGATGGAAGAGGCCCTGCGTGGATTGAATGTGCAAGTGATTGAGACGGCGGGAGCTCAGTTCGACCCCAGAATCCATGAGGCTTTGGGGAGCATCGAAACGACTGAGTTTCCCGATCACCAAGTGCTGGAAGAGATACGGCGCGGGTACAAGATTCGCGATAAACTACTGCGTCCGGCGCTGGTGCGGATTGCAAGCAATGGGGCGCAGGTGGCAGAGTAGGTTAATGCCAAGACAGAAGTAGATTCCTCTAGCGCGCTACGGAATGACAAACAAACTGAACGATAAATCAGATAATGGCGGTAGATCGAACAAGGGTGGAGACTTCTTAAGAGATGAGTGCAACAGCAAACGTGAGTAAAGCCGATTTTTATGAGGTGTTGGAGGTTTCGCGGGAGGCGAATGACCAGGAGCTGAAGACTAGCTACCGCAGGCTTGCGATGCAGTATCACCCGGACCGGAACCCCAACAATCCTGAGGCCGAGGAGCAGTTCAAGACGTGCAGCGAGGCGTACCAGGTGCTGAGCGATCCGGAGAAGCGCGCGGCGTATGACCGGTATGGTCATGCAGCATTTCAAGGTGGCGCGCCTGCTGGCGGAAGTCCGTTTGGCGGGGCGCAGGATCTAGGGGACATCTTCGGGGATTTATTCGGCGAGATGTTCAACATGGGCGGCACGCGGAAAGCTTCGCGTGTGCAGCGTGGGCGTGATCTGCGCTACGACCTGACGCTTGAGTTTGAGCAGGCGGTCTTCGGGACGGAGAAGGAGATCAGCATCCGGCGGCAGGAGGCTTGCGATACCTGCAGCGGGACGGGCAGTGCGAATGGCAAGTCTCCTGCGACGTGCTCGGGATGCGGCGGGCGCGGGCAGGTACGGTTTCAGCAGGGATTTTTTTCGGTGGCGAAGACTTGTGTGCGCTGCGGCGGGACGGGGACGACTATATCCGATCCATGCGCGGCGTGCCATGGCGAGGGCTTGCAGGCGAAGAAGCACGAGATCCTGGTGAAGGTGCCGGCGGGCGTGGAGCAGGACACGCGGATTCGCTACCAGGGCGAGGGCGAGGCGGGGAGATTTGGCGGGCCTTCGGGCGATCTTTATGTGGTGCTAAGCGTGAAGGCACACAAGTTCTTCGAGCGCGATGGCGATGATCTTCATTGCATGATCCCGATTTCGTTTCCGCAGGCAGCGCTGGGGACAGAGTTGCAGATCGAGACGTTGGAAGGGCCGGCGACGATCAAGATTCCCGAGGGCACGCAGAGTGGGCGCGAGTTCAAACTGCGGGCGAAGGGCGTGCCGCATTTGAATGAGCATGGCAAGGGAGATCTGATTGTGGAGATTCGCGTGGCTACACCGTCGAAGCTGACTAAGACGCAGAAGGAGTTGCTGCGGCAATTGAGCGAGACGATGCTGGTGGAGAATACTCCTACCAGTCGGAGTCTGTTTGCGAAGATGAAGGATATATTTAGCTAATGAAACGCCCTGCTGACCTGAGGGATTCCAACAGAAAGCGGATTCGCGCAGTCTGGCTCGGTATCGCAGGCCTGTATCTATTTTGCTTTGGGATTGGCGCCTGCCAGCATTCCAGGTGGGAGACCCGAGCTCAAGCTGCTTAGATCTTGACTCGGTATCATCCTTGGGTTGCCGTTCTTGGCGCGATAATTGCGGTTGTCGGATTCGTGATCGCAAAGCGCGAGAAAGATGGGTTTGACTCACAGGATTAGAACAACGCCGCAGCGATCGCGATGGCGGCGATGGCGGCGGTTTCGGCGCGGAGGATGCGCGGGCCCAAAGTGACGTGGGTCCATTGCTGCTGGGAGAAGAGGGACATTTCTTCCGGAGTCCAGCCGCCTTCGGGACCGATGGCTAGGGCGAGATTAGTGGCGCACCGATCCCTTACCTCAGAAGCGAAATGTGGGGCACCCGGGCTTGTGGTGAGCGAACCTTCTGCATCCCACCCATCGCGGTGAGGCTGCGATGGATGGGGCACCCGGACATTTGCGATCGACGTGGTGAGCGCGGCGGTTAGGGTTAGGGATTGCTCGGTTTCGCTGAGGAGGATGCGCATCGGCGCGGTTTCGCGGGCGAGGGCGGCGGCTAAAGGAGTGGGGTTGGCGATTACGGGGATGTCGGTGCGGCGGGATTGCTTGGAGGACTCGAGAGCGATGCGACGCCAGCGGTCTACTCTCTTCGCGGAGGCGAGGGCGAGATGCTTTTCGGTGCGCCGGGCGATGATGGGCGTGATACGTGCGACTCCGAGCTCGGTGGCTTTTTCGATGGCCCACTCGAAGTGATCGAACTTAAAGACGGCCAACAGGAGATGAATGGGGAGGGCGGCGTCAGCTTCCAGTTCTTCGTGCAGGATGAAGGCCACTTCGCTGTCGGAGACGGTGGTGATTTCGGCGCGGTGGAGGAACCCGTTGGCGACGATGTCGTAGATTTGGCCGGGCTGGGCGCGGAGGGCGCGGCTTAGATGGGCGGCCTGCTCCCCAGTGAGGGCGGCTTGGGTGGGGTGGCCAATTTGAGGCGACCAGGTGTCGGCAATCCAGCGGCGACGGGTCATAAGGCAGGTTCGAAGTACTAGGTTCGAGGGGGTTACTACTTCGGGATGGTTACGGTGAACTGGCCTTGGTGGTAAAAGCCGATGGTGACTGTGGCAGATTTGCGATTGTTCCAGTCGGCTTCGGTAACTGGGAAGTGAAGGAGCGCCATGCCTTCGGCGTGACCTCCGGGCTGGATGGTAGACTCGCGCAGAAGTGGGGCGCTGGCGAGTGGCTTGAGCGCCGGGAAGGTGATGTAAAGGTTGTCGAGGTCGCTGTTTTGGATAGCGCTGGTGGTGACGACAGCGTCGTCGGCGGTGGTGAGAGTTGCAGTGATGTCGCTGAGGAAGAGTGGAACGTGGAGTCGGTCATCGATGCGGACGGTGGCGAGGACGTAGAGGTCGTCCTGTGACTCGTCCTTGTGACCGACGAGCTTGGAGTCATTCTTGAAGACCGTGTGGGTGGGCAGGATGGCGATATGGGTGATGGTCAGGTCGGCGGCGCGGCGGGGCAAGTATAGGTAGACGGCGGCGAGACCTGTACCGAGGACAGCGATTGCGATGATCAAAGGGCCGAGGAAGCTGCGCCGTTCGGATTGCGAAAAGTTAAGTTCCGACATGAAGTTTTCAGGATAGCAGGGGCGGTTGCAGAGATCTGATCGGGAGGCCTAGTTCGTCTCCGAGGTTAAGATGGCGGCATTTGGCGGATCTTCGTCTGGAACTGCGGAGTTGCTGCCAGCGTCTTTCTGAACGAAGTATTCCTGAATGAGGACGGAGATAAGGGCAGCGGTGGGAACTGCGACAAGGGCTCCGACGACTCCAGCGAGTGCAGTGCCTGCGATCAGGGCGATAAGCACGGTAAGGCCCATGAGGTTGACGCTGGAGCGCATGATTCGCGGAGTGAGGTACGCGTTTTCAATGTTGACGTAGATGAGGTAGAAGGCAAAGACGCCGGCCATTTTGCTCCAGGAATCGAGCGCGGCTACCAGGCCGACGATGAGGATGGTAATAACTCCTCCGGCGATGGGGATTATGTTCATCAGGCCCATAAGTACGCCAAGCAGGAAGAAGTAGCGAACGTGGAGGAGCCCGAAAGCAATGATGCTGCAGACGGCCAGAATCAGCATCAACAGGCCCTGGCCAAATAGCCATTTGCTCATGCGGATTTCCGCTTTCTCAAGCGTAACGGCAAGCCGAAGTCGATCCAGCACGGGGAAGAGCGACATAAACCACTGGTACGCCTGGTTGCCCTCGATCATGAAGTAAACGCAGAGGATCACGGCGGTTAGCAGGTCGAAGATGCCGCCAAGCAAAGTGGGGAAGGAGGAGAAGAGGTATTCGGTTGTGGTAGAGAGCGCGCCTTCAGCCTTTTGCGTGACAGCGTCATCGCCGAGCTTGTCGGCCAGCGGCAGATGTTTGAGCCGGGCCACAATCCCTGGAATACGGGCGGGCAGGTCTTCCCCGAACTGGTGCATATCGCGAATGACGGGCGGCAAGCTGAAGGCGAATAAAAGACCGAGGACGAGGAAGACCGCTCCTAGCAAAAGGGCAATCGCGGGGGCGCGGGTGATGCGGCGGCCGCCTCGTATCTCGAACATAACAATGCTATCGACGACGGGTGTCAGGACAACGGCGAAGAGGGCGCTGACGTAGATGAGGATGAGGACGTCGCGCAGTCGCCAGGCGAGCGCGAGCGCAAGGACGGCACCGAAGGCAAAAAGGATGTGGCTTCGGACGGCGTTGGTCTGCGAATTTGAGTTCCATGCGGATGTTGGTTGCGGCAGAAAGTTCTCCTGAGTTCTGGCAGTTGGATGCAAAATCAACAGCTTTACAGTTTACTGCGCCTTCGGAAACAGTGCTGCTTTATGGTTCACGTTTACGGGCAGAACAGTAATCTCAGTCATACAGTCTAAGTGTGAGGGTCAGTCATGGCTAAACGAAGTTTAGCCATTAAGCCGAGAGGGTATCCCGTTCGCCGAGGTATGGGCGCACAAAGCGACTTCATTGTTAAAATTGTGCTGAATAAGGAATATAAAGCCCAGCAGATGGCGTTGGTGCAGGAACTGTTCTCTGCGGGTGTGAGCGCAGAAGCGTTCGCGGGTATGTTTCACGTTCGATTTGACCTGCTCTCCAGGGATCCAGAAGGCGAATCCATCCGCGCTTTAAACGCGATCAACGGTGAGGCGGAGTCGCATTGAGATGAGTGAGAATGGTGGCGACTGTTTCTTCTGTAGTAAGGGAGGCGGTGTCGATTGTGTGTTGTGAGAGGCGACGATACAGAGGCTGACGTACCAGGAACCGGGCTTCGGCCGCGGCAGGGTCGGCCAAGACTGGGCGTGCTTGTCCAGCAGGGGCGGTATAGCTGGGGTTGACCGCTTGCAGCATGCAGCGGTTTAAGAGGACGGGGAATGGCGCATCGAGGAAGATGGTTTCCGTAGCAGGCGTCTGGTCGAGCAGGAGGCGGTTGGTGAGGACTTCTGGGGTCCCTCCTCCGAGGGCGAGGACGATGTGGCGGCGGCCGAGCGCGGACGCGAGAGCCTCAGACTCAAGTTGGCGGAAGCACGTCTCGCCGTGGACGGCGAAGATGGCAGCGACGGATAGGCCGGTGCGCGATTCGATGTAGGTGTCAAGGTCGAGGAAGTTCCATCCGATGCGGGTGGCCAGAAGCCGGCCAACGGTCGTCTTGCCGGCACCCATGAAGCCGGTAAGGACAAGGCGGCGTAGATGGGCGGGTGCATTTGGCACGGGATGGGTGTGGGTCAATTCGGCGTTCTGTACGTTCATTGCGACTCCTTTGAAGGTACAACGGGTGCGGCGGGGCGAAAAGCAGATTCCTTCGCTGCGCTACCGAATGGCAAACAAAGAAATTGAAGGACAGACAATAGCAAGGTCAAGTACGGGCTCTTCGCCGTGCTGAGAATGACAACAGAGTGGGTCGGAATGGCAAACGAAGCGAGTCAGAATGAAAACAAAGTGGGGGAATAAGAAACATGTATACAAACGGAAGCCGCGACCTTTGTGGGTCGCGGCTCATTGGAAGTGGCAAATGCTCTGAAGGAGATTGTGTTTTATCGATTCAGAGATACTCGCACGGCCGACTGACCAGCACCCTGCCACCAAAGGCAGGGATAGGTAAAGTAGCCGGATTGGTGCAAACGCGTATTCATTCTGAAAATCGAAATTACTCTAAGGTGGAAGCAAAATTCAAGAAAATTAGTCGACATCCGGTAGACCGTTGGGTAGCTCACGGGAGACCTTGGCGGCGTCGTGCTCAGATTCTTCACGAAGCTTGTTCTGGATATTGCTCCAGACTTTGTCGCTGGGATCGCCACTGGGCGCGAAAAGGCTACGCGCAGTTTCAGCGATGGTTTCAAGGTCATTGACCAGAGCTGCGCAGTCAGGGTTGCGAGCGAGGAAGTCTTTCAGCTCGGGATCATGGCTGACCTTGCCATCACCCCTGGAAAAGAGTTCCGGGAGTATGTTCTCAAACTCTTCAGGTTTGAGGGTGTCGAAGTTGATTCTGCCTAGCTCGCTCATTTCGTAACCTCCGCGGTCACGTCTGGCAGGGGCAACTCGGCCGGATGACGGAGTAGTTCTCGAAGCCTGAGGCGAGCCTTGTGCAGCTGGGACTTGCTGTTTCCTGTTGAGCAATCGAGCATGGTGGCAATCTCATTATGCTCGAAACCCTCGACGTCATGCAGGACAAAGACCATGCGGTAGCCGGGGGGTAACGAGGCGACGGCACGCTCGAGGGCTACGCGGTCGACCGAGCCGGTCAGGACAGGGTCGCGGCTGCCAAAGTCGCGCTTGGGTGCGTCTTCTTCCGAAGGATTGATGGTCTCTTCGAGCGAGACGAGGTTGAGGCCCTTCTTGCGCAATTGCATCAGTACGAGGTTGACGGTAAGGCGATGCAGCCAGGTGGAGAAGGCGGACTCGCCGCGGAAGCTGCCGAGTTTGCGGAAGAGGTGAAGGAAAGCCTCCTGGGTCATGTCCTCGGCTTCGGAGACGTTGCCGAGCATGCGCAGGCAGAGGGTATAGACGCGGCGTTTGTGCAGGGTATAGAGCTTCGAAAATGCCTCTGCGTCGCCATTCTTGGCGGCTTCAATGGCCTCTGCCTCCCCGGCTATGGGTGGATTGCGCTTGAACAGCCCAGGGTTGGGTTTTGCGGGTGGAACTTGCGTCATCAGCTGGCCTTCGGAATTCATTCGTTATGGCTCCGGGGAAACGGATCGCCGGACCTACTTGATTCTATAGCATATTTGCGGGGTGATCCGTTAAAGAGGTTGGAGGTTTAGATGGTGTAAAAGGTTGTGTCTGAGACGCGGTGTTTAGTAGGAAGGAACGCGAAATTATGCGCCGACGAAGCGAGCGTAAAGCGAGCGCGCGACAGTGATGTCCGTGGTGCCCTGGACGATGGCACGGCCGTCTGCGAACAGGGTGAGGGTGAGGGCTCCGCGGCGAAATCGGAGGAGCAGGTCGTTGGAGCGCAGGTCGTGGATGTCGGCGTGGGTTTCGAGTCGGGTGCGCATGGCGGCGAAGTCGACCGCGCGATGGTGTTCGTGTATCTGGACGGAATCGCGACCACACAGAGTGATATGTGCGCGATTGTCGCCGGCAAGATGAGTGAAGGATCGCTGGGCGCAGACCTCGCAGTCGTGGCGCGGAGTTCCGGTTGCGATCTCGGACCTTTCAATGTGCCCGTTCTCCGCTGCGCTCCAAAGGTCGAAGGATAGTAGCGTGCGGCGCATGAGATGAGGCTGGCCGGTGAGGAACTTCAGCGCTTCCGTGACCTGGATGGAGGCTGCCAGGTTGACGGCGGTGGAAAGGATGCCTGCGGTGTCGCAGGTGTCCACGTTACCGGATGGCGGCTTGGGGAAGATGCAGGCCAGGCAGGCGGTGGGTGGGTAAGGTTCGGGGTTCGAGGTTCGGAGTTCGAGGGAAGACGCAGGAAGGATGTTCATGGTAGCGGCGTAGGCGCCTATGGCGGCCGCGTAGATCCACGGCTTGCCTTGCTGGACGGCGAAGTCGTTAATGAGGTAGCGGGTCTCGAAGTTGTCGGTGGCGTCGAGAATGATCTCGACCGGGGGGGCGGTGGTGGCCTGGGCGCCGGAGCTCGGGTTTGAGAGAAGTTCGGCAATGTTGCCGGGGACTAGGTCGGCGATGTGGGCGTGGACGGTGACGTTGGAGTTGAAGCGGGCGATGTGGCGGCGGGCTGCTTCGGCTTTGGGCAAGCCATCGCGGGCGTCGGCTTCATCGAAAAGAATTTGGCGCTGGAGGTTTGAGGGCTCAACGAAATCGCGGTCGATGAGGGTGAGGGTGGCGATGCCTGCGCGTGCGAGCAGGGAGGCAGAGGCCGCACCCATAGCTCCGCAGCCAATGATGGCGACGTGCGACCGGGCGAGTAGCTGCTGGCCGACGTCGCCGATACCGGCGAAGAGGATCTGGCGCGAATATCGCTCCTTATCGTCGATCGGGGCGGCAATTTGGGACATCGGCGACTTGTTTTCCTTCAAAGCCGGTGTTTGTGCTTTATCGTATTCGTCTAAACGCATCGTTCTTCGTAGTATAGGGATTTGTGGCCTGGTGTTTCTGCGGGCTAGCATTTGCCAATTTTTCTGCATCCAACCGTTGCAACAGTCAGAGGCAGGGGCCGCTACTTTGTGGACCCTCATTTAAAGATAAGTTTGCGGTCCGTCCGTTTGCGATGGGTGTTTCGCAGAGTCACAGTATCCGGCAAGAGCCAGAGGACAGTTCGTTGGGTGTTTCATTAGAAGTAGTGACTGGAAGGGTCGTCCTAACCAGCGCGCGTGACGTGCGGGATGTGCACATCCGGCGTGGTTGTGCGGCGGCTTGTGGATTTGCAGCTGTACTTCTGGTCATATGCGCAGGGCTGGGCGGCATCGTGGATGCGTACGGGCAATCCATGCCCGGCACCCCCTCCGCGTCCAGCGAAGACGTGAAAACGCCCACGCCTGCCAACCTCGGCACTGCCAATGGCGCTCAATCGGGGCCGCCTTCAACAGCTCCACCAAACGCGTCGTCGCCTCCGGGTAAGGTGACGTCAGCCAGCCCGTCGGTGCAGGCCGTGGCGACGACGCAGGCTACTGATGAGGCAAAGTCGGTCGCTGTGGCAAAGCAAAGTCTTTCCGCGTGGAAGGGTCTGCGCGTTGAGAACATCGAATTTCAAGGCGTCAGCTTCGACCCGAAGGACCCGCTGCCAGCGCAGCTTCCGCAGCAGGTGGGCCACGCGCTCGACCCGGCGAAGGTGACCTCGAGTGTACGCAAGCTGTTCGCGAGCGGAAAATATCGCGACATCAGCGTGAGTGGCAGGCGCGTGGGCGACGGCGTGACGCTGGTCTACATGGGGAAAGCGCGCTACTTTGTCGGCCGCGTGCAGATTATCGGAGTAAAGCAGGAGCGGCTGGCCTCGCTACTGGAATACGCGACTAAGCTGCAGCCGGGAACGCAATTCACGCAGTCGATGATTTCAGCGGGAACGGAAGGGGTTCGGCAGTCGCTTGAAAGCAGCGGGTATTTTCAGCCGACGATCACTGCGACGACGACGGTAGATGAGGCTGGAGGGCAAGTGAACGCTACCTACTCGGTGAACATTGGGCCTCAGGCGCGGGTTGGCCAGATTACGCTGGCAGGCGACTACCCCGGACTGACGGTCGCTGAGATTCGTAAGAGGGGAAAGCTGATGCAGGGTACCAAAGTGAACCGCGATACGGTCAGCAATGCGCTGACCCGACTGCGCGCGCAGTATGAGAAGAAGGACCGACTGGAGGCGACAACATCACTTCGGAAGCAGACTTATAGCCCGCCGCGGAAGCAGGTGGATTACGACTTTAACGCGAATCAGGGGCCGTTGGTGAAGGTTTCGGTTGAAGGGGTGAAGCTTTCTAAGAGTCGCCTCCAACTTCTTGTGCCAATTTACGAGGAAGGAACGATTGACAACGATCTGCTGAACGAAGGTACCTTCAACATCAAAGATTACCTCTTTCAGGCCGGCTATTTTGACGCTACGGTGACGGTGAGGGTGATTGGCGAAGACACGCCGTCGGAACACGTAGTGTATGCAGTCGATAAGGGCATCAAACACAAGGTTAAATCGGTAATGATCGCTGGCAATAAGTACTTTGAGACTGATTTGTTGAAGGAACGGATGCGAGTGCAGAAGGCCGACCTGTATTTGCGGAACGGACGCTATTCTCCGGCTTTAATGAGGTCAGATGAGGCGTCAATTCTAGGGCTATATCGTGCGAATGGATTTATCGGAGCCTCAATCGCATCGACACCTAAAGATGTGGATGTGTCGCCATCCGGAAAGCCACTGAAGGTCGCTCAGATCGATGTGAAGGTTACGGTGACGGAAGGGCCTCAGCAGAAGTTTGGCACGGTGAAATTCGATGGAGTAGATAGAAGCCGCGAGAAGGACGTAAAGGCGTTACTGAACTCGGAGGAGGGCCAGCCCTACTCGTTGATCACTTTGTCCGGCGATCGTGACGCAATCCTTGGCTATTATCTGAGTCACGGATTTGCGCAGGTGAGAATTGAGGTCAAGCAGCAAGTAGAGGACGGAGAGACACACAAGACCAATGTGGCGCTGAATGTCTCGGAAGGCCAGCAGGTCTTCGTGGACAAGGTTCTGCTGACGGGGATCGTCCATACCAAGCCGGCGGTTGTGGCGAGACGGGTGAAGGTTCATGCCGGGGAGCCTCTTGATCAGAGCGCACTGCTGGACACGCAGCGGAGGCTGTATGACCTTGCGTTGTTCAACCAGGTGAACACGGCGGTTCAAAATCCGGACGGAGACGATTCGCTGAAGAACGTGTTGCTGCAATTGACCGAAGCGCGGCGATGGGACGTGACGTATGGGTTCGGACTGGAGGCGCAGACAGGCACTCCCAAAAAGGGCGTGCTCAATGCAGCAACGGCTATTTCACTTGGCTTGCCTCCGAATGCGGCGTATTCGCAAAACGGCAAAACGGGTGTGAGCCCTCGAGTCTCGGTGGACGTAAGCCGGATCAATCTGCGCGGAACGGACAACTCGCTGACGCTGCATGCGAGCTACGGGTTGCTGGAAGAGGTGGCTACGCTGACTTTTCAGAATCCTCATCTGTTCGGCAAGGACAGGCTTTCGATGAGCGTGTCGGGCGGCTACTCGAACGTGCAGAATATTTCTACGTTTCAGGCATCGACGCTGCAGGCGGACTATCGCATCACGCAGAAGGTGAAGCGGGCCGACACGTTCATCTATAACTTTGAGTTTCGCAGAGTAGCGGTTAACCCTGGAACCCTACAGGTATCGTTCAACCTGATTCCACAACTGTCGCAGCCGGTGCGAGTCGGCGGTCCAGGGATCACATGGTTTCACGACACCAGAGATCCCAGTCCGCTGGACGCGGAGCGGGGATCGTACACGTCGGTGCAGGAGTTCTTCGCAGGTTCGGCGTTCGGTTCGCAGGTGAGTTTCAACCGGACGGACGTGACCAACGCCACATATTATATGTTTGGAAAACATAAGTATGTGCTGGCTCGGAATACGCGCATCGGATTTGAAATTCCCTTTGGTTCAAACCCGAACGTGGGCAGTCCAAGCTGTATTGGCGTCCTTCTGGACACGAACGCGGGCTGCAACGCAGTGCCTCTGCCCGAGCGACTGTATGCCGGAGGCGCGACTTCGCACCGCGGATTTGGCATCAATGATGCGGGACCTCGCGACCTGCAGACGGGCTTTCCAGTGGGTGGCAGTGCGGTCTTCATCAACAACACGGAGCTTCGGCTGCCCGCGCCGACGCTTCCGATTGTTGGAGACAGCGTGAACTTCGTCATCTTCCACGACATGGGAAATGCCTTCGCGCATGTCTCGGATATGTTCCCCAGCTTTACGCATTTTCATCAACCAGACCAGTCGACATGCGCGAATGTGGCAGTGACGAAGGCGTTTCCGTTTGGAACTTGCAACTTTAACTATTTTTCACATGCAATTGGGGTCGGCGCTCGGTATAAGACGGCGGTCGGCCCTATTCGTGTCGATTTCAGTTACAACCTAAATCCGCCGGTATATCCGGTTATTTACGACTTCAACAACGCGAAGCCGTATGAGGGTCAGGTGGGGCACTTCAACTTCTTCTTCAGTATTGGACAGGCGTTCTAAGCATGAATGCATTGGGACATAGGGTTGCGGATCAGTTGAAGCGGTTGTCGCGGATTGTGGGTAGTTTGGCGATTATGCTGCTGCTGCTGATCCCTGCGTGTGCTCAATTGCCCGCGATCCAGCCGCTGGCTAATACTGCAGTAGATTCCAGCGGGAAGGCGTCACCGACGGCCGACCCAATCATCCTGGATCGCGTGGTTGCGATTGTTAATAGTGATCTGGTTCTGCAGAGCGATGTGGACGCTGAGGAGCGCTTCGCGGCGTTTCACCCAACCAGCGAACCTCATCCGGTTTCGCGGGATAAGTTGATCGATCGACTGATCGATCGTGCTTTGATCTTCCAACAGATGGCGCTGCAACCGAGCCCTCCGGTGACGGACACTGAAGTGAATGCTGAGTTGGCCACACTGCGGAAGTTGATACCAAAGTGTGCGGCGTACCACTGCGACACCGAAGATGGATGGAAGAAATTTGTTGAAGACCAGGGATTCACGCTGGACGAACTCACAGAGCGCTGGAGGCAGCGCATCGAAGTGCTGCGCTTTATCGAGGAGCGGTTCCGGATGGGCATTCGTATTGTGCCGGCGGACGTCGACCAGTATTACACCAAGACCATAGTTCCGGCGTATCAGAAAGAGAAGGCTCCGGCTCCGGCGGAGGGGACAATTGCAGACCGGATCCAGGAGATACTGCTGCAGCAACGGGTGGATACGCTTCTGGATGATTGGCTGGCAGCATTGCGCGTGCAGGGTAGCGTGCGGATATTAAAGCCCGGAGAGGAGGCGCCATGAGCATGGACGATAACCAGCCCAATGCCGGCACCCCGTCCGGTGGTGAGAATCCTACACCGCGGAACAGATCTGCGGTGTCGTCAGTAAGGAATAGCAGCGCTTCAAGCCGTCTGGGGCGGAAGTTGGCGTGGTTTCTGCTTGGAGTAATAGTGCTGCTGATCGTGCTGATCGCCGGCGTCTCCTGGTATTCGACGACCGAAGATTTCCAGCATCGCGTGAGTAAGGAGATTGTGTCCGTATTAGAGAACGCGACCGGTGGCCGGGTCGAGGTGCATGGTGTTGCCTTTAGCTTGTGGCATCTGGCAATTGAGGTGAATGGCTTGGTGATTCACGGACTAGAGGGGGCGGGCGAAGCGCCATATCTCGCCGCGGACAAGATCCAGCTCCGATTAAAAATCAGGAGTTTCTTCGCCCATAGCACGGGAACCGGAATGCAGTCCCACGTGGGGCTGAACATGTTGAGGGTCGAGCATCCGCAGGTTCATCTGATCATCGACAAGCATGGCAGGACCAATCAGCCTGTGCCGAAACATCCGACCACGAGCACGGAATCGCTGCAGGATACGCTGCTCGACCTGCGAGCGAATCAAGTGCGACTGGATAATGGTGTTGCGTTATTCAACGACCGGGCAATTCCTTTCGATGTAGCTGCACGCGATTTGAATGTCAGGATTGATTATTTGAGTCTGACTGACCGATACGGCTTCGTGGTCGATCTGAATGACCTGCGGACCAAGATGGACAAACAGCCTCAGGCGCAGTCGAAGTTGCACGTCGACGCGGAGCTTGGACGTGACGCCGCACAGTTGACGAAGTTCGAGTTCGATTCAGGCAAGGCTTCGGTGCTACGCGCGACTGGAGAGGTTCATCATTTCGCGGAGCCCGACTGGCAGATCAAGGCAGATGGAACCCTTGAGTTGAGGCAAATCACGGTGCTGACTGGGGCGGAAGGCTTGACGGCCGGGAGGGTCGATCTAGTAATCGCCGGTCATAGCTGCTCGGTGTCTCCAGTGGTGGCGCAGACGCATCCACGTTTCTGGCGAAGAAAGCTTCCTGTAACTCCTGCGAAGCCGGGTACAGTTCCACTGCCTCCTGATCCCGGATGCAAGGCCGGATACCTGATGGTGGGAAATGCGAAGCTGCATGGCGCGGGTTACGAGAACTCCAATGTGAGGCTGCACGACATCGAGGGTGGCGGCGAGCTGCACATCACGCCCACGGAACTTCTTCTCACTGCATTGAGTGGCTATCTTCCGGGAGGCGGAAGCGCGGCTGGCGAGTTGCGTATTGTGAACTGGCTGGGCGAAACGGCCGCGGCTGCTCCCGCGAAATCGCCAACAGTGGTGGGTGCGGTGACCACAGCAAACAAGACTGCCGTAGCGGTGGGCGCAAAGCCGACTGCGACTGTAGCGGCGGCAAAGATTCCGCAGGTCACGGCCCACGCGTACCTGATTGCGACAGTGAATGCGATTCCGCTGCGCACCATTATGGAAATCACGGAGACGAAGGGCTACGCCGACCTCGGGTTCGATACGGCAGTCTCTGGACCGGTGAAGGCTGAGTGGGGCGGCCCGGTGGCGAATGTTGCGGACACGGTTGAAGTGGCCGCAAATTTGAAGCTTCGGCCCACGGGCAAGTCGCGTAAGGGCGCGATCAACAATGTTCCAGTGAATGGCGAGGTTGTCGGCCACTACGATGGGAAGCGGGAGGTTGTGGTTTTGCAGCATGCGATTCTGCTGACGCCGCAATCGACGATAGAAGGAAGCGGAATCGTTGGCGTCAATCAGGGTGATCCTCTCACCGATTTGAAAGTGGACATGACGGTGAGCGATCTCGGAGAGTTCGATCAGTTGCTGCAGACGCTGGACTTCAAGGCGAACGGAAAGAAGGGTGCGTCAGCGATTCCGGTAGTGCTGCACGGCGGGTTGGTTTTCCACGGAACGGCAAAAGGCCGTGCAGCAGATCTGAATGTGAAGGGACACTTGCAGGGTACGGCCCTTGAGGTCAAGTTGGGCACCGAACTGGATACGTTAATTGATTCAGCGGTGATGGATGCTGAGTTCTCTATCGATGAGGGTTTGGCTGTAGCAAGTTCTATCATTAAGCGTGGGACTGCGGTGTTGAATCTGGCTGGAAGCATGAAGCCTCGCAAGACATTCGGGGGCAAGGGCCTGGCCACGTACGTTTGGGACGACGGAACGATTGTGGATGCGTCGGTTCAGCTGGCCAACGCAAGCTTCGTGGACGTTCTCCAAATCGCGGGACAGCAGCAGAAGTATCCGATTACGGGAACTGTATCGGTCGACGCCAAGGTGTCGGGGACGCTCGCAAAATTGAATGGTCAAGGAAAAGTTTCGCTGAACAACGGAGTTGCGTATGGCGAGCCATACGACACTGCCGTGGTCGATCTTTCCGTGAAAGGGCAGGATATCGAAGCCAGTCAGGTTGCGCTGGTACTGCATGGAGCAAAGCTCGCTGGCAATGGCGGCTATGATATGACCTCTAAGCATGTACATGCGCATCTCGAGGGCAACAACCTCGTGTTGTCAAAATTTCAGACAATTGCCAAGGCGATGCCAAACGCCGATGGAACGCTGACGCTGATAGCGGACGCGAATGGCACGATCGAGCAACCGGGATTGAGGGCCACACTGAAACTGGCCGGAGCCACGGTGGATGGCAAGGCGATTGGCACGATGTCGGCCGATGTGCATAGCGAGGGCAACCTGCTGCTGTACACAGCGAAGTCCACGCTGGTTGGCGCACAGATCGACGCGTCCGGACAGACACGGTTGACGGGTGATTATGAGACGCAAGCCAAGCTGACGATTGCAGGGTTGGATATCGGCAAGCCGCTTGCACTGTTCAGTCCCTCGAATATGAAGGCACAGTCATCGATTGGCGGCGTGGTGAATGTGAGTGGTCCGCTGAAGACTCCGGTCAAATTGAGCGGGAACGCGGAGTTAAGCGACTTCGATGTAAAACTTGAAGGCGTCGAACTAAAGAGTGCAGGCCAGTTGCGGATAAGTCTGAGAAATGGACTGGCAACGCTCGACCAGATTCACATTACAGGTCAGGATACTGACTTGCAGATTAGCGGTACCGTGCAGGCGTTCGGTGCTACTGACCCGAACGGCGCCAAGCTGGACCTTAAGGCGAACGGAAGCATCAGCGTGGCGCTTGCGCACACGTTCGACCCCGACCTCCTGTCGAGCGGCAAGGTGCAATTTACGATCGCCGCAGGCGGCCAGATGAAGAAGCCGTCGCTGACTGGCAAGGTACAGTTCGACAACGTCAATGTAGCGATGGAAGGAATTCCGAACGGGCTGAGCGCGATAAACGGAACACTAGTCTTCAACGAAGATCGATTGCAGGTGGAGAGTCTCACAGCGACGACGGGCGGCGGCCAGTTGAAAATCGGCGGCTTCCTGACTTATAAGAATGGGATTTATGCCAACCTTACGGCGATCGGTGATGTAGTGCGCGTTAGGCTCTATGGATTGAGTACCACCGCGAATACCAGCCTGACACTGCAAGGCGGTCCGGACAGCCTACTGCTAAGCGGAAACGTATTGATTACGCGCTTTGGTGTAGGCCCTGATGTCGACTTTGCGGCATTTTCGTCCGCAGGTGGTGTGAGTTCGCCGCCTGACCCTACCTCTGCCGCGAACAAGATCAGGCTGGATGTGCATGTCACAAGTTCCCCGCAATTAGACTTCCAGAATACTTATGCCAAGCTGGCTGGCAACGTCAACCTGACAGTGCGCGGCACAGTTGCGGAGCCATCCATCCTTGGCCGTATTCAAATTACCGACGGAAGCGCTACTTTCGCCGGGACGAAGTACGAGTTGCAACGCGGAGACATCTATTTCAGCAATCCCGTACGAATTGATCCCACGGTCGACATCAACGCGACAGCGCGGGTGGAGACGTATGACGTCACGGTGGGCCTGCAAGGAACGATGAGCAACCTGAAGCCAACCTACCGCTCCGAGCCACCATTGAGTGAGGCAGACATTTTTGCGCTGCTTGCCCTTGGGCGAACGCAGGAAGAGGCGCAGCTTTACTCGGAGCAGCAGGTGCAGGCGGGAGTAAATCCGACTACCAGCGCTCTGCTTGGCGGCGCGCTGAATGCTACGGTCAGCAATCGAATCGGAAAGTTGTTCGGCGGAGGTACGGTGAAGATCGACCCAGCATTCGTCGGAACGCTAGGCAATTCCACGGCCCGGATCACGGTGCAGAAGCAGCTCTCGCGACAGCTCTCCGTAACCTACGCGACGAACGTAAACTCTACAGCGCAGCAACTGTTGCAAGCGCAGTACGATCTCACGCCGAATGTATCGCTGGTGGTCGCGCGCGACGAGTCGGGTGTGTTCAGCGTCGTTTACAAGATACGTCGGCGATACCACTAACGGCACTGTTGAGCGTGTGAAACAGCTCTGTCGTAAAAAGAAAACTTCTCGCACGTATATGCGTCAAATGGGTTGTTATCGGATGGTCACCTAGGGTGCTGGTTGCGTCAATGTCTTGTCAAAGTGACAGGATCAGATGTCAAAAAGGAGAGCTACATGTCCACGAAAAACGGCCTGCTCGGTGCAGGCACAATTGTACTGAGTGCTATGCTGATCGGAGTCAGCCCTTGGGGCATAAGCACAGCGAGAGCGGATGGGCCGAACGATTCGCAAATTTCTGCGGATGTGCATAAGGCTCTCGGCAACAAACGATTTCAGAATGTAACCGCCTCTGTGCATGACGGCAACGTAGCGTTGTCGGGGACAGTGAACGTGTATGCAGAGAAGGAAGACGCGGACCGTCGTGTCCATCATGTTAAGAAAGTCAAGGCGGTCGAGAACGGGATCGAGATTGCTGGGGTATCCGTAGCGGATGAGGCGCTTCGCAACAAGCTGGCGAAAGAACTTTCCTACGACCGAGTCGGATACGGGACGACCGCTTTCAACGCGATCAACATAGGTGTACAAAACGGCGTGGTAACGCTTGGCGGAATGGTATACGGACCCACTGATAAGGGTTCGGCACTTGGCCTCGTTGGCAATACGCCAGGCGTAAAGGACATAGTCGACAACCTGGAAATCGCGCCGGTTTCGCCTATGGATGACGGATTGCGTCGGCAATTGGCACAGGTCATCTATGGAACTCCCCAGTTGCAAAGGTACGCAATGGATCCCGCGAAGCCTATTCGCATCATTGTGGTCAATGGACACGTGACGTTAGCGGGCGTGGTTGATAGCAAGATGGATCACGACGTGGCGGGAATTCAGGCAAATACGGTGCCGGGAGTTTTCAGCGTAGTTAATAACTTGCAGATCGCCGGACCGAGACCGGAAAGATAAGCTTAACCGAGAATTCGGCGCACTGACGCGGGGGATTTTATGCCAGTCTGTGCGCCGTTTCTCCGTTAACATGAGCTATGGGCAATTTGCTGAAGAACATCCGGCTGACGCTGGAAATGATCAAGTGGGAACACTCGATCTTCGCGCTGCCGTTTGCGCTGACGGGGGCGGTGCTGGCGGCTCGCGGCTGGCCGCGGCTGGCAGTGCTGTTCTGGATCGTGGTGTGCATGGTTTCGGCTCGTACTGCGGCGATGGCGTTCAACCGGTTGGTGGATGCGCGTCTCGACGCGGGTAACCCTCGCACCTCGATGCGCGCTTTACCGGCCGGGAGATTGAGTACGGGATTCGTAGCGGGATTCGTTGTGATATTCGCTGCAATTTTTCTGGCCGCGGCCGCCATGTTAAATCGCCTGGCACTGGAGTTGGCGCCGCTTACGCTGGTCATCCTGCTGGCGTATAGCTACATGAAGCGAGTCACGCGATGGTCGCACCTGGTGCTTGGGGTGTCACTGGGCATCGCGCCCTCTGCCTCATGGATTGCTGTACGAGGGTCGCTCGACGCGCGGATCATCGTGCTTTCAGCAGCTGTCATGCTGTGGGTGGGAGGCTTTGACGTGCTGTACGCATGCCAGGACTTTGACCATGACCGCGTAGCTGGATTGAACAGCGTCCCTCAGGCGTTCGGACTAGAGCCGGCTTTCTGGATCGCGCGCGCTATGCACGCTGGTATGCTGTGCCTACTGTTTTGGCTGGTGCGGTTGTTTGGATTAGGGCCGACCGCAATGGCCGGCGTCGCTACGGTGGGCGCGCTACTGCTGTACGAACACAGCATTATTTTCCCCCGCGACCTCCGGCGGATGAACGCTGCCTTTTTCACCTTGAACGGATTGATCTCCATCGCGTTCTTCTGCTTCTTTGCTGCGGATGTCCTACTGCATCACTGAGAAGGGCCCACCCGGAGGGTGGACCCTTAGATGACTCTGGTTACAGCAAAACGGTTAGGCGCTGTGCTTATGATCACGCTTAATCTCATCGACTTTTTCACTGACTGCATTCTTTACGTTCTGGGCCGTGGAGGTGATCTTCGCACGGACATCAGTTCCTTTGGATTCCGCTTGCGCATGGGCGTCGTCCGCAACAGCGTGGGCTGCGTCTTTGGTGTTGCCCCAGGCTTCCTTGACGTTGCCCTTCACCTGATCAGCAGCACCCGAGTTTGCGAGTTTTTCATCTCCAAAAGCTTCACCGACCGACTGCTTGATCTTTCCCTTTACTTCGTCAAATTTTCCTGATGCAGTGTCGCTATTCATAACGCGCTCCTGTGAACCCCTGAGGTTAGGCCCGGACTTGAGCAAGAGAATTAGTCCGAGGCAAAAAACTGCTGAATCACCGAAATGGAATTGCTAGACCGCTCGTCTTCCTGAAAGCAGATTGAAGATGATGCTGATGATCGCGAGGACCAGCAGGATATGGATCCACGATCCGATTGTGTAGACGCCGACGACTCCAAGCAACCACAGCACGAGCAAGACAACGGTGATCGTCCAAAGCATACATTTCTCCTGAACTTGCCCGGCAATCGCTTCTGCCATAGGCCTGTGAAAAACTTACTGCAGACCATCCATGTGATAAGTTGCGTGGTATGGGAATGAGGTTGCCAATTGTACGTTAGAAATGAATTTTCTGCGAGCTGCGCGGGTTGCCTGTGAGGGTGGCAATTCAGGGAGAACTGGGTTCCAACAGCCACATGGCGGCACTCGCGATGTTGGGAGGTGCCGGGGGCTTGGAGTTGAAGATTGCTGCGTGCGCCACTTCGCCTGAAGTGTTCGAACGCGTGGTCTCCGGAGCGGTTGACGGAGCTGTGTTACCGATCGAGAATAGCCTGCATGGGTCGGTTGCCGAACACTACGATCTGCTGCTGGCCCAACCCATCCGCATCGCGCGGGAGAGTTTGCTGCGGGTGAGGCACAACCTGATTGTGCGACCCGGTGTTAGGGCCGGGGACGTCAAGCGGGTGCTCTCGCACCCGGTCGCGCTGTCGCAATGTCGTCATTGGCTGGCGGCGCACCCGCAGTTCGACGTGGTGAATTTCTATGACACGGCGGGAAGCGTGAAGTACCTGATGGCGGAAGGGTTGGACGACACGGCTGGGATCGCTCCGGAACTTGCTGCGCAGCAGTATGGTGCCGAGCTGCTGGTGGCGGGGATTGAAGACCATAGAGAGAACTTCACGCGGTTCCATCTCCTGGTGCAGGAGAGCCAGTGGGTGTCGGTGGCGGAATCGAATAAGTCGAGCCTGGCGTTCAGCGTCGAGCACCGCCCGGGATCGTTGGTGCGGGCGCTCGAGGAGTTTGCGAAGGCTGGGGTCAACCTGACCAAGATCGAGTCGCGCCCGGTGCCGGGGATGCCATGGGAGTACGTGTTTTTTGTCGACCTGAGGTTCGAATCGGCCGCGCAGATCGATGCCGCCCTCGTCCAGCTAGCACAGCACTGCCAGATGGTGAGGGAACTTGGGCGGTACGTTGCCGCTTAAAGTTGCATCTTTTCGGCGGCTCCTCTGCGTTTCATCGATCGAACATTGAAGTGAAAGGGCTTGAGTGCCGATTACGGTGAATGTCGAAAACGGCATCTTAGATTTGGTTGGGTGGAAATGCAGGATGCGTCGTCGGGTATGGCTGCTGCATCCAATGTAGAAAATCTGCTATAAAGACACTCAAGGATAAATCCATGGCTAGCGACTTCGTAAGTGTAATCAAGCCGACTGCACAAAAATCTTCGGACGACCCGGCTGAAATTCCCACCGCCGGACGCGCGATCCCCGTATTGCCGGTGCGAGATACCGTCCTGTTTCCGCATGCAGTTCTGCCATTGACGGTCGGACGTGAAAGTTCGATTCAACTGATCCAGTCGCTCGGCGAGGAGAAGACGATCTTGGTGGTCGCGCAGCGCGATGCCCGGCAGGATGCGCCCCAGGCGGCGGATTTACACCACATCGGCACGCGCGCGACCGTTCACAAAGTCGTTAAGATGCCGAACCAGAGCCTGTTTGTCTTCACCGAAGGCAACGAGCGTGTGCGGCTTGGCGACTTCGCCCAGGTCAGCCCTTTCATGACTGCCGAGTGTGAGGTAGTCGAGGAGATTGAGCCGGTCGCGTCTCCCGAGACGGAGGCGCTGCAGCGTAACGTGGTGAGCCAGTTTCAGCAAATTGTGAGTTCTTCGCCGACGTTGTCCGACGACCTCCAAACGATTGCGATCAACATCGACGAGCCGGGGCGGCTGGCTGATTTCATCGCCTCATCTCTACCTTTCCTAACGACGACCGACAAGCAGGAGTTGCTGGAGACGCCAGACGTTTCGGCGCGGTTGGAGCGCATCAACAAGCATCTTGCGAAGGAGCTTGAGGTGCAGCAACTGCGTAACAAGATTCAGACCGAGGTTCAGGATTCGGTTCAGTCCTCGCAGCGCGACTACTACCTGCGCGAGCAGTTGAAGGCGATTCAGAAGGAGTTGGGCGACCTCGACGACTCGCAGAAGGACATTGCCGAGTTGAAGGAAAAGATCGAAGCTGCGGGCATGCCGGAGGAGACGAAGAAGGATGCGCTGAAGGAGCTCGGGCGGTTGAGCCGAATGAACGCGATGGCGGCGGACTACTCGCTGACGCGCAACTATATCGAATGGTTGGCGGTGCTGCCGTGGTCCAAATCTTCGGCGGGCGAGGTGGACATTCTGCGCGCCAAGGAGATTCTCGATGAGGATCACTATGGCCTGAAAAAAGTGAAGGATCGCATTCTCGACTACCTTTCTGTGCGGCGGTTGAAGCCAGACATGAAGGGGCCGATTCTGTGCTTTGTTGGGCCTCCGGGCGTAGGCAAGACGTCGCTGGGACGCAGCGTGGCGAAGGCTCTGGGACGCAAGTTCTCTCGCATCTCGCTGGGCGGAATGCACGACGAGGCCGAACTGCGGGGACACCGCCGGACATACATCGGCGCGCTCCCTGGGCAGGTCATTCAGAACTTGAAGCGGGTTGAGACCAACGATCCGGTGTTCATGCTGGACGAGATTGACAAGCTCGGTCGGGATTTCCGCGGTGATCCGGCGAGCGCGCTCCTGGAGGTACTCGATCCGGAGCAGAACAATACGTTTCGCGACAATTATCTCGACCAGCCGTTTGACTTGTCCAAGGTGCTGTTCATCTGCACGGCGAATCAGCTTGATCCGGTTCCAGCGCCGTTGCTGGATCGCATGGAGATCATCGAACTGACCGGCTACACGGAGGAAGAGAAGGTCGCGATTGCAATCAAGTACCTGATCCCGCGACAGATTAAAGAAAACGGAATCGATCCGGCATTGATTGAATTTCCGCGGGAGAGCATCGCGCAGATTGCGCGGCATTACACGCGCGAGGCCGGTGTCCGTAAGCTCGAACAGCAGATCGGTACCGTCTGCCGCAAGCTTGCGCGCCGCATCGCGGAGGGTAATCCTGAGAAGTTGGTCATTACGCCGGAGATTATCGTCGAGTTTCTGGGCGGAATCAAGGTGCGCGTCGACACGGAGATTGCCGAACGGACAAAGCGGGCCGGCGTTGCGGTGGGACTTGCGTGGACTCCTGCGGGCGGCGACGTGCTGTTCATCGAGGCAAATCGCATGAAGGGCAAAGGCACCTTTACCATCACCGGGCAAATCGGCGATGTGATGAAAGAGTCGATGCAGGCGGCGCTGACTTGGGTACGGTCGAATGCAAAATCACTTGGGTTAGATGAGGACTTGCTGAAGGACTCAGATTTGCACATTCACGTGCCGGCGGGGGCGATCCCGAAAGACGGTCCGAGCGCGGGCGTGACCATGGCGACGGCGTTGGTCTCGTTGCTGACGGACAAGCCTGTGCGGCCGTTGCTGGCGATGACGGGCGAGATCACGCTGAGCGGGAACGTTCTTCCGGTTGGCGGCATCAAGGAGAAGTTCCTCGCGGCCAAACGGGCCGGTGTGCGCGACGTGATTCTGCCGACGGACTGCAAACAGCAGGTGGACGAAGATCTGTCGGCTGACCAAGTGGCCGGCGTGACGATCCACTACGCGAGCAACATCGAGGACGTACTGGCGATTGCTCTGCCGAGCTCGGCGCGCGAGGCGGTTGAGGACGAAGTGGTGCGTGAAGAAGTGCTGAGCGGTGTCGGCTAATCGTGCCAAACGAAAAGCTAACGGGCGGCCACGAAATATGTGGCTGCCTTTTTGCTGTGTTGGCATATTTGTGTAGGATTTTACGCAGGGGCGAATAGCGCTAGCAAAAGCGTCATCTCGAAAAGCAGCCTGTGCATGGCGAAGTCCTCTGTCCGGTTGGACCCGGATCTGAGCTACGGGGCCTTGTACACGGTTGAGTGAGAGAAATCCGTCAAAGCGCCCGTTGCTCCGCCCACAACCCCGCCAAAGACTGCGCCAATAGCGGTCGTTGCTCCGCGCAGAAAGTTAGGGCCGAAGAAGGTGTCTTTGCCAGTCGTGCCGGCGGCAAAGCCGATGCCGGTCCCAACACCGCCGCCTATGGCGGCGCCGATCAGCGCTGAGCGTCCGCGTCGCGGAATCTTGATTGACACAATATCTGAGCACTGGAAGGTAAGGTCCCTTCCGTGAATACAGGTGAGGGTGTCCGCGTCTGCACCCTTGAGTTTGCAGACTTCTTGACCAATTCTCGTCTTTACCTTAGCAATGGAAACTTTGCGGAGTTGGGCGATCTCTTCCAACGAGAAGCCTGTGAGCAGGGCGTTCGCGATCTCGGTCTCGGCGGGGGTGAGGCCGTAAGTGTGGCGCAGAATGGCATCGGGGAAGTGGACGGTGCGGTCGGGGTCGGTTGCAAGGATAAGGACGCGGACCGAGGCGCGATACTTGGCGATCATGCGAACGGGAGTGATGAGGACCTGCAAGGGACGCTTGGGCGAGGAGCGGCCGAGTGCGAGGCGCACCTCCTGAATGACCGAGATCGGCCGCGGTGCACGCGGTGACGAAAGCGGTAAACTCGCCGCGCCTCTGAGGGTCGGTGGGGACGATACGGTCCACGCGAACGCAGAAACCGTCGGACACGATGGCGATATGCTGCGCGGCCTCGTTCATGTGGATGATGCGGCCGGTCCCGTCAAGCAGGATGGATGCGGTTGCGCTGGCATCGAGCATGGCTTCTGCGTTGCGGGCGCGGTTCTCCGCGATGCCGAGTGCGTGACGAATCCTGAGGGCATTCTTCAGGTGCGGCATCAGCAGGAGCAGCAGTTGCTTATGTTCCTCCTCTAGCACGGCTCTCTCTGGGCCGCGCCACAGGCTGATGATCTCGAGCGTGCGGGTGGAGACGGATAGGACCCGGCAGGTGGTGTCTCCATTCCACTGGAGGAGGCGAGGTCGCGATAGATCTCGGCCTCGATGAATTCGTCGTGTGAACAATCTTGTCGCCTTCGACTACGCCAACGTGCGGGTAGCGCAGGAAAGCTAACGGAATGGGTCGGAGTAAGTGTGCGCGGCTTTGAAGGACTGCTCGACCTGAGCGGGGACAGGCATGCCTCCGGACGCGAGCGTGCGATTGCCCAAGGTGCTGTCATTACGCAGGAAGAATCCGATGCGCGATTTGGTGACCTCACAGAGTTGAGTAAGGAATACCTGCCATTGCGAATCGTCAAGCGGCGCAGAATATAAGGTTGCTAGAAGGTCAGAGTGGGCCTGGGTGGAGATCATGGTTGCATGGGCACGAAGTGAAGCTACGGTATGACGGAATTGAGTTTCGATCAACAATCGATATTGCAGCCTGGTGAATTAGAGAGGGGTAATGGCAGAAGTATGCGTTTACGCGTGTTACCGGTATTCTGAGTCGATGCGGGTGATGGTGCTGTATTTTGGTGTGCTGCGCGACCGGTTCGGTGCCTCGGATGAGGCCGTAGAGCTTGCTGACGGAGCTGCGGTGGGCGATTTGCTCAGTATTTTGCTTCGACGCACGTCTAACAATTCCATGGGAAATGCAGCGGAACGTAGCTTGGACGAACGACTTTGGCGGAGTCTTGCGGTGGCGGTGAACCAGGAGTACAGCTCGCAGCATGCGGTGCTGCGCGACGGTGACGAGGTTGCGCTGCTGCCCCCAGTAAGTGGCGGGTGCTGCGCGCACGGCGCAAAGTTAGCTTCGCTCGCAAGTGCGCTGGACAATCGACGAGATTGGACGTCATGCTGATTGAGATTGTGGATGCGTCGATTGTCGTGGATGCGATTGTTGCTGGAACCAAGGCTGGCGGCGACGGCGCGGTGTGCGTGTTTGACGGCATCGTGCGCGACAACACGCGCGGACGGAAGACACTGTATCTCGACTACGAGGCGTATCGCGAGATGGCGCTGGCGCAGATGCACAGGCTTGCCTCCGAAGCGATCGAGAAGTTCGGCGTACGCGATATTGCGCTCGTTCATCGGCTTGGACGGCTGATGGTGGGCGAGACGAGCGTGCTGATTGTGGTGGCTTCGGCGCACCGCGGGGCTACATTCGATGCGTGTCGTTGGCTGATCGACACGCTAAAGAAGACAGTACCGATCTGGAAGAGGGAGACGTTTGTGGATGGCGTGGTCTGGGCGGATGGAGAGCCGTTTCCAGAGGACCTAGTTGCGCATCGGAGAGGTGCGGCGGAATGAAGTTGGCTTCTGCATTGGTGCTGGCTTTTCTGTGCTTAGCCTCTGGCGCAGCGCTGGTTCCAGCGCAGGAGACCCAGGCCGCACCGAGGCCTGTGACGCCCACACCTGCACATGCTCCGGAATCGGAGCAGAGTGGCAGGCAGAAAGCCGCTCCAATTGAGCGGCGGGCTTCACACCCAAGTTCAACGCCGGTTGAGCCGGTTGCCGGCCCGTTGACAAAAGCTGGCCCGGCGGCGCAGGCGGGTACGCAGCCCGTGAATAACGGCGGCAACGTGGCGACGATCAAGGTGCGGACTCGGTTAGTGAACGTCGCGTTAAATGTCGTGGACGGACACGGGGCGCCGGTCGGCAGTTTCGAGAAGAGGGACTTTCAACTCTTCGAAGATGGCAAGCCGCAGACGATTGCGGTGTTTGAACGCGAGGCTACTAGTCCGCTGTCGATCGTTTTGGCTATCGATTCAAGCGAGACGGTGCTGAGTAGTGACCGGCTGGAACGGCAGGCGGCAAAGAACTTCATTCGTGCGATTCTGCGCGAGCAAGACGAACTGGACCTGATGGACTTCGCGGATACGGTGCGCGAGATTGTGCCATTCACCAACCAGGCAAAGCGCGTGGAGCAGGGGCTTAACCGGTTGGAGCATGGCGAAGAAACGGCACTCTACAACGCTGTGTATTTAGCCAGTCAGCGGCTTGGTGCGACTTCGCCGGCGTCGAATCGGCGTCGCGTACTGGTTGTGATCTCGGATGGTGGGGACTCAATTCATGGCGGTGAGCAGTACGAGCAGGCGATTGAAGAGGCTCAGCGCGCAGGCACGATCATTTATTCCATCATCATCGTGCCCGTCGCGGCGGATGCGGGAAGGAATACAGGCGGCGAGCACGCGCTGATTCAGATGTCCGAAGACACGGGTGGGAAATATTATTACGTCGAAGACCGGTTGGACCTGGAGCCAGCGTTTCGCCACGTTTCGGACGACCTCCGAACGCAATATCTGCTCGGGTACTACGCGCCCGAGCAGGGGGGCGACACTTCGTTTCGGCGAATCAAAGTGTCGCTGGCGGACAGTGCAGCGCGAGAAGGTTACTCGTTGCGGTATCGGACCGGATATTACGCGGATGCGCGATAACTCTGGGCGAATCGGCTAAGATCAAGGGAAGCGAATTTTGGGAGGGGTGTCACGGTGGATGAGACGCAGCCCGGCAGAACCGTTTCCTGGCGAGATCGGAATGGGATCACGTTGTCTGTGGTTATCCACATTGTGGCTGTAATCGCTATTGCCGTTTCCCTGCGTGGTTACGCGAGATTCGCGATTTACAAAATGCCGGGGACGGCTGAGGGTTTGCAGTCACTCACCTATTACTCGCCGGGAAGTTCGCAATCCGTGCCAAGTCAGATAGCAACCAAAGCGGTGAATCAAACCAAGTCGGCACTTAGCCCGCATCCAGTTGCAGATGAAGCGAAGCTCGCCACCGTGACACCAACAGGACACGAACGTGGGGTTGCGAGTTCAGGCCAGAGCGGTTTGGGCGATGGCGACATCACGATTGCTCTCGAAAAGTATTTCCCTTATCCGAAGCCGAGTCTGTCTTCTATGGCCCAAGGAACCGCCGGAGACGTCATTCTGAAAGCGGTGATTGACGAGCATGGAAAGATTGCCGAATTGACGCTGCTGGTAGGCCTTGGTCGAGCGATCGACGACGAGGTTATACAGACCGTGCACCAGTGGATATACATTCCGGCTATGAAGGATGGAGTTCCGGTAGCGAGCATAGAGGAACTGCATTTTCACTACGAGCGGCGCGGGTAGCGGGTCCTTCTCCATTCGCATTGCGGTGGTCGCCGGGGATGGCCATGGGGCAACCGAGTTGGTGGTGCTAGGGTGGGAGTGAGGGATTCGAGATGATGAAGCGGTTTGAGTTTGCGCACGTGGCGGAGGGAATCGCGCGTCAAGCAGGCGCGTTGCTGCGGGAGTTTTATGCGAAAGGCGTGGAGACCGAGTACAAGGGCGATGTAGATCT
>JANYLK010000008.1 GCA_025357875.1 Granulicella sp. | reverse complement strand
CGAACCTCGAACCTCGAACCTCGAACCTCGAACCTCGAACCTCGAACCTCGAACCTCGAACCTCGAACCTCGAACCTCGAACCTCGAACTTCCGCTTACGCGTTAGCGTTCGCCGTCTCCGAAGCCGCTTCCGCTGCCGCGCTTGCTGCCGCAACCGCCGCCGCTTCCTTCTCTTCTTTCTCCTGCTTGCGAGCCGCGATCGAGTTCTGCCCAAGCTCATCCGCCAACTTCTCTGTCGTGAACGACTCGATAGAATCGCCTACGCGGATATCCTTGAAGCCGTTCAGATCGATACCGCACTCCACGCCCTGGCGCACCTCGGCCACATCGTCCTTGAATCTCTTCAGCGAGCCGATCTTGCCACGCCAGACCTCGACGCCTTCGCGCATCACGCGAACCTGAGCAGTGCGAGTGAGGATGCCGTCGATTACGCGGCAACCGGCAATCTGTCCAACCTTGGTGATCTTGAATACGTTCATCACCTCGGCCTTGCCTGCGTAGTTTTCCTTGAACACAGGATCGAGCATCCCGTACATCGCCTTTTCGATCTCGTCGCGCAGTTCGTAGATGATCGAGTGCAGCCGGATCTCCACGTTCTCGCGCTCCGCAACCTCTTGCGACTTGCGGTCAGGCCGCACGTTGAACCCGATGACAACCGCGTTCGACGCCGACGCCAGCAGCACGTCCGACTCCGTAATCGCGCCGACACCCGAGTGCAGCACACGCACCCGAACCTTCTCGGTAGACATCCGCTGCAGATCCTCGGCAATCACTTCTACCGAACCCTGCACGTCGCCCTTGACGATCAGGTTGAGATCCTTCATCCCGGCATGCTTGATCTGTTCCGCCAAGCCTTCCAGCGAAACACGCGAACTCTTCGCCAATTGCGACTCGCGTTCCTTCATCTTGCGATACTGCGCAATGCCCTTGGCCTTGTCGCGGTCCGCCATCACGAGGAACGTGTCGCCCGCATCCGGCATGCCTTCCAATCCAAGTATCTCGACCGGGGTAGACGGCCCAGCCTCAGTAATCGGCTGTCCGCGATCGTTGAACATCGCACGAATCTTACCGAACGTATTGCCCACGACGTAGCTGTCGCCAGTACGCAACGTTCCGTTCTGCACCAGCACCGACGCAACCGCGCCGCGCCCACGATCCAGCTTCGCTTCGATAACCGTACCTACCGCCGGACGATCAAGGATAGCCTTCAAGGTCGCAACGTCCGCAACCAGGCAGATCATCTCTTCCAGCAGATCCAGACCAATTCGCTTCTTCGCCGACACCTCGACAAACTCGGTGTCCCCTCCGAGGCTCGATGGCAGAAGACCACGTGCCGCAAGCTGCTGCATCACCTTCGACGGGTTCGCATCCGGCTTGTCGATCTTGTTCACCGCCACAATAATCGGCACCTTCGCCGCGCGCGCGTGGTCGATCGCCTCGAGCGTCTGCGGCATCACGCCATCGTCCGCCGCAACCACCACCACAACAATGTCGGTGACCTTCGCACCGCGTGCTCGCATCCGCGTAAACGCCTCGTGACCTGGAGTATCCAGGAACACAATCTCACGCCCAAACGCCGGCGAATCCGGCTTCGTAATCTTCACCTTGTACGCGCCGATGTGCTGCGTAATTCCGCCAGCCTCACCCGCCGCCACATCAGTCGAACGAATCGCATCGAGCAGGGAAGTCTTTCCATGATCGACGTGGCCCATCACCGTAACTACCGGCGAGCGCGTAATCTCGACCTTTCCTGTCGTGTCTTCGAGGAAGCCTTCGATCGCCTCGTTCTCAAGCTGCTCTTCGACCGAGATCACCGTGGCATCCGCGCCAAACTGCCGCGCCACATCCTTTACCAGTTCGCCGTCCAACGTCTGGTTCACGGTGACGAACACGCCCTTCATCAGCAGCGTAGCGATCAAGTCCTTGCCGCGAACATCCAGCTTCTCCGCCAGATCCTTCACGCTGATGCCTTCGGTTACGGTGATCGTCTTCGTAATCGGCAAAGGCTCGCGCGAGATCATCTGCCCGCCATAACGCGGTGGTGGCTGGAAGCCCTTCATCGGGCCTTCCTTCACCTTCTCGTAGCGCTGGCCTCCGCGCCGTTGTCCTGGACGTGCGGCCGGCCGCATCCCGGTCGGCGACTCGCCCGGTCCCGGAGCAACACCTCCAGGCCGTGCGCCAAATGCCGGTCGTGCCCCACCCGGAGTAAATCCTGGACGTCCCGGCGCGCTGCCCGGTGCACCCGTACCTGTAGGAAAAGTGCGTGTCGGATGCATCGGCCGACGTGCTCCCGGAGCCATTGTCGACGATGGCCGCGAACCCGGTCCGCCGGGTCCGCCAGCAGCCCCCGGACGAGGACGCTCGAAGATCGGCCGCCCACGCTGTATCCCACCAGCAGCTCCTGGAGGAGCGAGATAAATCGGCCGCGGCCCAGTCTGCGGCATCACCACGCGACGCACCGGAACTACCGGCGCCGCAGGCACAGCCGCCTCAACCACTGGCGCCGCAGCCTCAGCTTCGGCTGTGACCTCAGCCTTCGGTTCAACGGCAGCCTCTGGTGCTACCACCGGAGCAGCAACCGTAGCCGCAGGAACAGCATGTTTCACAACCGCGGGAGCAGTTACCGGCGGCGCGACAACCGTACGTTCCACCACGGCATGCGTCTGCGCTGTCGCTGCATGTGTAGTCGTCGCGTGAGTCGTCGGAGCAGCAACCACCACCGGCGGTCGCGCAATCACCGCACCCAGCGGAGGCTTGCTCGCAATCGCCGGAGGAGCTGGCGCAGGATTCACAATCTGTGCGCCTCTGCTTACCTGGGGAACAATGCGTCGCGGCGCAACCACTACGGGCGACGCGACGACCGGCGCGCTGACCTGCACCGCTGGCTTCACCGCAGCAGGCGCAACCGTCGCCGTCACTGGCCGCGGAACCACTACTGCCGCCGGACGCGGTGGCGGTGCATTGCGCGCATCAGCCTCAGCCTGCTTGCGCGCGAGAATCGCTTTCAGCGCATCGCCAGGCTTCGAAATGTGAGAAAGATCGAACGCCGGCTTCGCTTCAACCCGAGCCTTCGTCGACGAAGTGCCGCTGCGCTGGCCCTTAAAATAGTTGCGCACCTTTTCGGCCTCATCGGCCTCAATCGAACTCGAGTGCGTCTTGCTCTCCGTCACGCCAACCGCAATCAAGGCATCCAGAATTGGCTTGCTCTTGACTTCAAGTTCCCGTGCGAGATCGTTGATTCGAACTTTGCTCATCCGTCCCTTTTCATTTCCCCTGCGCGCTTAGCTGTTCATGTCAGCCTCATCGAAGTAGGAATCTATGTGAATCTCTATTATCCCTGAAATCGCAATCCCTGAAACCGCCGATTGCAACCCAGCAATGCGTTTGTTTACGTGGCTTCGAACGCTAGCCACGATCATGTCCATCCGTGTCGATGCCCTCATCGGATACGTCCTGGCTCTCGTCCACCAGCGTATCCACAGCATCGTTATCCAACTCGATCTTCTCTTCGCGAGCATCCGCATCCGTAAACGCATCACTCTCCGACGCGGCTTCTTCAGCCTCCGAAATCTCTTCAGCCGAAACGTGACGCACTTCCCTTACCTTGCCAACCGCACCAGCATCTGCGGCCAAAATCTCCTCAGGTGACTTCGCCATTGAACCCTCCGCTGCCTCAGAACCCTTTGCCGCCGGTTCCTCCGCCGTCTCTACAGTTGGATGCTCTCCGGGTGCCCCATTCATGGCGGCTTCATCGACATGAGTGGGGTCAACAACCACCGCCGGACGCTCTTCGCCCTCTTCGTACTGGCCGAAGTAGTGCCGCACCGCCACCGAAATCTTCTCCAGCGTCTTCTCGCCAATCCCCGGAATCTCTTCCAACTGCTCCGGCGTCATGTCCGCCAATTCTTCTACAGTCGTGATGCCCGCGGCAATCAGCTTCTCCAGAATTGACTCGCCCAACTCCGTAATCTGCTCCACCGGAGTAGTCGGCCCGCCGCCCATCGCATGCATCTGCTGTTCAACTTCCTGGCGCTTCTCTTCCTCGCTCTTGATGTCGATCTTCCAGCCCAGCAGCTTCGCCGCCAGCCGGACGTTTTGTCCTTTTTTCCCGATGGCAAGCGACAACTGTGTGTCGTCGACGATCACCTCAATCTGCTTGTCCGCCAAGTCCACAATCGAAACCCGGCTTACCTTCGCCGGCTGCAGAGCCTTCTCCGCAAACGTCGTAATCTCTTCCGAAAATTCAATGATGTCGATCTTCTCGCCGCGCAACTCGCGAATAATCGACTGCACGCGCATCCCCTTCATGCCCACGCACGCGCCTACCGGATCGACGTCCTTGTCGCGGCTCATCACCGCAATCTTCGTCCGCTCGCCCGCCTCACGTGCAATCGCGCGAATCGAAACCGTCCCATCATAAATCTCCGGAACCTCGCTCTGAAACAGATTCTGCACCAGCGCCGGAGCAGCCCTGCTCACAATCACCTGCGGACCCTTCGCCGCGCGATCCACTCGCAGCAGCACCACTCGCACTCGCTCACCGACAGCAAATTGTTCCAGCCGGCTCTGCTCGCGCTTCGGCATCCGAGCCTCAGCTTTACCGAGATCAAAGATCACATCCATCGGCTCCAGCCGCTTCACCGTCGCGTTCAAAACCTCGCCCGCACGGTGGTTGTACTCGAGGAAAACCGTGTCGCGCTCAGCCTCGCGCACCTTCTGAAAGATCACCTGCTTTGCCATCTGCGCTGCAATCCGGCCCAGGGGTGAAGTGTCCTTATAAAAGCGCAGTTCTCCGCCCACCTCAACCTCAGGCGCGAGTTCGCGAGCGGCTTCCAGAGTCATTTGGTTGATCTCGTCTTCGACCTGCTCCGGCCCTTCAACCACGGTCTTGAAAACGTAAGCGCGAATCTCGCCCGTCTCCTTATCCATCTCCGCCCGCATGTTCTCCTGCGTCTTGTAATACTTGCGCGTCGCCAGAGCAATCGCGTCTTCAACCGCACCCACCACGATCCCGGGCTCGATGCCCTTATCTCGGCTCAACGTCTCAATCGACTGATACAGAACACTCGCCATACTCTTCACTCACCTTCAACTTCGGCTTTATTTGTCATTCCGCAGCGCAGCGGAGGAATCCGCTTTTCGCATTTCTGCGACATCTAATCTCTAAAACCTCAAACCTAAATCTCCACAACCAAATTCGCCTTCTCAACATTCTTCAATTCAATCTCAATCAAGTCCGCAGCCGCTGCCTTCTTTGCCTTACCCTTCTGCTTCACCGCGGCCAGGTCGATCTTCAACACTCCGCCCTCAAACCCGATCAGCCGCCCCGTCCACATCCGGTTGCCATTCACCGGAGTAAACGTCTTTACCTTGATCAAGCTTTCCGCAAACCGCTCAAAGTCTTCCGCCCGCGAAAGCTTCCGTTCCAGTCCCGGAGAAGAAACTTCCAGCGTGTACTCCGCTCCCGGAACCACATCCTCAACATCCAGCAGCGTCCCAAAGTCCACCGCAAACGCCGCGCAATCCTCATGCGTCACACCCGACAACAACTCCACCGGAACGCCCTTGGGCAATGCAGGAAGCTCATCCGTACCTTCTACCTCACCGAACGCAACGCGCTCGGCAAGCTTCTTCCGTTCCGCCTGATCCTTCTCCACAAAAACCCGCAGCGCCCTCGACTTACCGCCGCCGCCAAACTCCAGATCCACAAGTTCAAGATGGTGCGACGCGGCAACCCGCTCCGCCAGTGCCCGAATTTCATCCATCTGCAATGCCATAATTGCTGAAGCCCTCGTTAGGTCGTCCTACCTCGGAGGGTCGTCATTCTGAGCGCAGCTCAAAATCTCCGTAGTTCGTTCTCACCCGCCCAGCCATTCAAAGCCGGCGGAACAAATCCCTCGACCAACAGGCTGAAGGCCCGTCCTAAAGCCTGTCGCGGCCTGGATGCAACCGTTCCGCGTGAAAACCGTTGCTTTTCCAAACTGTCTTCAGAGCAACAAAAAGTGGGCTCTCGCCCACTCATCTCTTCCGCCATTTTGCCGGCGCGCACACGGCCTGGTACTTAACGACGGAACAAACTCGCTTGCTCTCCCAACATACGCCTCCCGCCCCCAAAACTCAAATCTCGGCGCGGATGCCTCATAGCCTGCCCTGAGCTTGTCGAAGGGATCATCGCGGCTTCACCGCGATTATTGTGGGGTTAGTCTCCGACTGCTGGCAACTTCGTCACGTCGCAAAACCGCGCCAAATGCGGTCAAAAAGAAATCTTCATCGAAAACAGCCCATAAATCGTGTGTCAAGCCCCCAGCTCCCCAATTTCTTCGTTAAGTACCACCATTGCAATAACTTAGATCGATAAAATAGTTGGCGTAACAGTTATGGTCAACCTGCTATGCTTAAATTAGTAAGTAAATAGTAAGGAAGAAGCCCCGGACACTGTTCGGGGCTTTTTCTATCTCTGACACCCTTACAAGGTCTGTCATTCTGAGCGCAGCGAAGAATCCCCGCATTTGTTCTTGCTGTTGCCCGCTCTCAGCTTTCTTGCCGATAACTCGCTTGTTTTGTTATTTTTACCTGTAAACCATGTGGATGCATATATTTAGCGGATTAGATTTCGCTAAGTAGCTGCATCCATTCAACTTCTAACCACCACCCCTCCAGGAATGCAGTATCAAAGGAGCTTCCAATGCAATGCGACCTATGCCGCCACATCAAGACCAACGGCCTCCAATGCCACGGTGTCGCTGTCACAGACTCCGTATTCTGTTACTTCCACCGCCGCCTCCACCGCAGCCACGACGTCTTCCGTGACAAAGTCACCCTGCGGTCCGCGCTTATCCCCCGCGACCCGTTCCTCAATCTCCCCGCGCTGGAGGACCGCGAGTCCATCCAGATTGCCGTCTCCAGCGTCGTCAACGCGCTCGCCACCGGCTGCATCGACGAACGGCGCGCCTATGCTCTCTTCAAAGGCCTTCGCCTCGCCTCCTCCAACTGCCAGGGCATGCGCATCGGACGCCGCCCCACCCAGATGATCCGCGAAGTCCACAAAGAAACCTGGACACTCATCCCAGAAGCCAACCTCGACATCGCTCCTCCCGGCCGTACCTGCGAGATAGACGAACTCCAGTCCAAAACTTTCAACGAATCCCCTCACAATCCGTCCGCAAAGCCCGCCATCCTGAGCGAGGAACATCGCGACGAGTCGAAGGACCCTGAAACACTCCACACTCCCCAGTCCGATCGAACCTTTCCAGCCAGCGAATCCACGCTCCTGCCCACATTGCACGCCGGAGTCTCTACCCAAAATCCCACAACAGTCGCCGCTCCCACATTTGCTCTCACACCCGCCCGACTCTACAATCAACCAAACCAGCCGCGAGAATTCCCCCGCAGCCCCCACCCAGAAAGCACAGATGATCATCTCTCCGATCCCGGAAGCACTCACCTTCGACGATGTCCTCCTCGTCCCCTCTTACAGCGATGTTGTCCCCACCCAGGTCAGCACGCAGACCCGCCTCACCCGCAACATCACGCTGAACACTCCACTGATGTCGGCCGCAATGGACACGGTGACCGAGTCGCGCCTGGCCATCGCCATGGCCCAGCAGGGAGGGATCGGCGTCATTCACCGCAACCTCTCCATCGTTCAGCAGGCCGGTGAGATCGACAAGGTCAAGCGCTCCGAGTCCGGCATGATCGTCGACCCAGTCACGATCTCGCCTGAGCAGCCCATCTCCGACGCACTCGAACTCATGCGCCGATTCAAGATTTCCGGCGTCCCGGTCACCCACAACGGTCGCCTCGTCGGTATCCTAACCAACCGCGATCTGCGCTTCGTCTCGCGGACCGACATTCCCATCAACGACGTGATGACCAAAGAAAATCTCATCACCGTCCCGGTCGGAACGACGCTCGAGCAGGCCGAAGAAATCCTTCATCAGCATCGCGTCGAAAAGTTGCTCGTCGTCAACGACGACTACGAACTCAAAGGCCTCATCACCGTAAAAGATATTCAGAAGAAATTGAAGTATCCAAACGCTTCGAAGGATTCGAAAGGTCGCCTGCGTGTAGCCGGAGCCATTGGAGCCACCGGCGATTTCCTCGAACGCGCCGCTGAGTTGATTGCAATGCGCGTCGACGCCCTGGCAATCGACTCCGCGCACGGTCACTCGTCCCGAGTCCTCGAAGCCGTAGCCGAAGTCAAGAAGCACTTTCCCGACACCGATCTCCTCGCCGGCAACGTCGCCACCTACGACGGCGCAATGGCATTAATCGACGCGGGCGCAGACGCAGTCAAAGTTGGCATCGGCCCCGGAAGCATCTGCACAACACGTATGGTCACCGGAGCAGGAATGCCGCAGATCACCGCCATCGCCGAAGCCGCGCGAGCAGCATCGAAGCACGGCATCCCGATCATCGCCGACGGTGGTATCAAGTATTCCGGCGACGTCACTAAAGCAATTGCGGCCGGCGCCAGCGTCATTATGATCGGCTCGCTCTTCGCTGGCGTAGACGAGTCGCCCGGCGAAACGATTCTGTACCAGGGACGCAGCTTCAAGGCCTATCGCGGAATGGGTTCATTGAGCGCCATGTCGCAAGGCTCAGGCGAACGCTACTTTCAAAGCGCCGAGGACATGACCGACGCGGCCAGCACCGAGCGCAACTCCATCACCGCTCGCGAAACCACCGGCCAGAATCGCCTCGCGAAGTTCGTTCCTGAAGGCATCGAAGGCCGAGTCCCGCATCGCGGCCCGCTTGAAGCAATGGTCTACCAGCTAGTTGGCGGTCTGCGTTCCGGAATGGGTTATCTCGGCTGCGGCACCATCGAGGAACTCCAGACCAACGCGCGCTTCATCCGCATTTCCAATGCCGGTCTCCGCGAGAGTCACGTCCACGACGTGATCATCACTCGCGAAGCGCCAAACTATCACGCCGAATAAGCAACCACTTTTGATGCTTATTATGTGTCGCGATCGCTCCACCGCGTAATTTTTGCCGTGATTGGTTCATCCAAGATAATCTACGCGGTCTCGCAACCGAATAAGTTACACATAACAAGAGTCACCGGTTTGGCATGTCGATTGCTAAGCAATACGCAAGCCCATTTGGCTTGATCGCATCCCACCTCGGAGAATCAACAGGATGTCCGCTTCGCCAGCGTTGTTCAACCCCTCGCAGTCAAGTCGTCCGCGAAATGCAAACCATTGGTTGCCAGTGTTGTACGCGCTTGTGTTCATTTGCTTTACATCGACGACATTCATGGGCGGTTCGCACACGCAGATTCTGGTCAATGCAGTGTGGAAAGCTGTTCTCGGAACGTGGCATTGGAATATCACGGGTGAGGTCAACGGAGTCGGACGCAAAGCTGGTCACTTCATCGGTTACGGTCTGGTCAGCTTGATCTTCCGTAATGCCTGGTATAAATCGGCGCGCGCATTTTACTGGGTTCCAAGGAATCTGCTCATGCTGTTCGCAGCGTCAGTAGCAGTTGCTTCCACATTCGCTGCCGCGTGTCTGGATGAATGGCATCAGACGTTTCTCGTCGGACGCGTCGGTTCCTTGCACGATGCGCTAATCGACGCAGCAGGAGCAATCTTACTCAATGCGATCTTCTGGACGATGATTGTCCGCAAACAAAGAAGGCTCATTGAACGCTCGCAGGGGATCGCGATTCACTATGCTGTCCAAAGATCGCGAATGAATGGGATGTTAACTGATAACGTAGGAAGATGCGTCCAGTCTTCTATATCAAACGAAGGCAACTGTCACTACGCGAAGACGAAGACACCGATTGGCGCTGGTGGACTGTTGTCTGGGCTCCGGTCGTTCTCGCCATCGCGGTCATCTGTGCAGAGTCGACGAGCACCTTTTCGTCGCAGAACACGAGCAGTTGGCTGAGGCCGATCGCTGAGCGCTGGTTCGGGACCTTCACGGACAATGCGTGGGATTTTTTCCATCACTGTCTGCGGAAAAGCGGCCACTTCATCGGATATGGAACGGTCGGTTTTACGTTCCTGCGCGCGTGGCTGCACGCGCTCGCTCGGCGAGGACGGTCGGCATTGTTATCATGGCGCTTGGAGTCGTCGATCCTGGCTATCTTTTCGACCGCCATCGTCGCGAGTTGCGATGAGTTCCACCAAACGTTCCTACCCAGTCGCACCGGAACTCCGACCGACGTATTGCTTGATTCTGCTGGTGCCTTCGCGATGTGTCTTTTGGTCTGGCTCATCTGTTGGAGGAAGCAGACTCGCGAATCAAGTTCGTGATTCGTAAGTCAGACTCAGTCCGACGATGGTACCTCAGCCTCGCTTGTATCTCGTATCAAGCGCCATCGCATCGAAGCGATGTCTCAGCGTGAATCCAAACCGTTCGTACAATTTGACCGCTTGGTGATTCGCCTCGGTTACCGTCAGCGTGATCGCCTCGAAGCTTGCGCGCAGCAGGGCGTCTGCGCTCTGGCTCAGGAGCGCACGTCCAAGTCCGCGACCGCGATACGCCTGCGCGATGCAGAGTTGCGTGACGTGTGCAACATCGGGCGCGACGCGCGAGCATAGCACCATGCCGACCAACGCGCCACTTAGTTTGTCGCGCAGCATCCACGAGAAGTTCGCTTCGAAGATACCGCATCCTGGAAACCGCACAATGTTATGCAGAAATCGGAGAGAACCATGAAGCGATCGGTACTGGTCGTTGATACTGGCGTCAGGATGACCCACGTAACTCGAATGGATCAGTTCGCCCGCGGCCTGATAGTCCTGAGCGACCCAAGGTGTCATCTCCAACTCCGGCGGAAGGACATTCTCAGGGTCCTCAGACATTCGCGAGGCGTTAGGCAATTTGCGAAGATCGCACTCCAGGAACAGCCGCGGATAGACGGTGAACTCCGGTCCCGAAAACATGCCTGCAAACTCGCCTGCATCGAAGAGAAGGAGTTGCGATTCGACACGATCGACTGCGGGCGAATGTCGCAACATCTCCAGCATGTGCTCCAGAAGCACTCGGGTCGCGTCGGCGTCCCTCATAGTCCTGTGACCAAAAGCAAATGCATCGCCAATCACGGCCTTGTGGCCTTCGTAGACACAGAACGTATATCCACACACGCGGCCCTGATCAAGCGCAACGAAACCATGAAGGATGCGCGATTCCAGGTATTGCAGCAGAAGTTCGGTCGAGCTTCGATAATCCCAGCGGAGCCGATCCCGCCAAAGCTCGGCCTCGTGCTCCAGCAAATGTCGCAATTGACGCGCGGAGAAGTGTCGCAGATCAAGGACTTCGATTTGGGAAGCAACCGGCAAACTTGCCATACCACTCAACCTATTCTTCGATACCTTTTCAAAATACCGGTCAAGTCTCACAGTCGTCGAGTCTTGCCGCAGACTGTTGTTCTCGAATTCCCACGAGGTCAACGTTTTGAGTACACCTTGTACACTTCGAGTCCTTGTGATGGGTACAGGAACAACGGTTCATAGACGCGGCCCGAGAGCCAGTGCTCCAATTGAGCGTTCTCGGTCGCCGGGATCACCAGGAGATGTTCGCCTGTGGGAATGCCGTCTCTCTCGTATTCGATTGGCTGCTCGTTGCGATAGAAGGCAAGACCGTAGATCATGTCCCGCCTGACGTTTTCGACTGCGACGGGCCGCACGCTCGGGGCCTGTAATTGCATCTCTCGCGCCAGAGGTCGAGCCGAATAGTTCAGGTCGAGGTCCTTGCCGTGAAAGCCGAGCAGGAACACCATCGCGGCAAAGACCGGAAAGAGGGTCGCATTGCGCACGTGCGCGATTCCGCCTATTCGTATCGTCTTGACTACCGCGAAAAGTACCAGCAGAGCCGCCGCGCCAGCGGTTACGAGCCACGCCGTTGACGGCACAAGCGTCTCGTAGGTCATGTGCTGCGGGGACAGCACGATTACGAAAGCGACCAAGGCGCAAGCTGCTGCGTGAGACCACAGAAGCCACTTCGGAAGTCCGGTGCGGCGAATTCGATTGAGATAGTCGCCGGTGAGAATGGTGACGGGCGCGATCGAGGGCAGAATATATCCTGGCAACTTGGACTTGGAAAACGTGAAGAAGATGATGGGAAACAGCGCCCATAGTACGAGGAATTCCGGGAATGCGTCTCCTGCGCGCGAGTGACCAAGGTAGCGTTTGGGATCGAGGCTAACCTTCCACTCGGCGATTGAACTGGTCATCGCTTCGACAACGGCGCGGATAGCAATCACCGTCCAAGGCATCAGGCCGACGATGAGGACTGCGAAGTAATACCAGAACGGCTGTCGGTGCTGATAGAGGTTGGTCGCGAAACGTTCGAGATTATGCTCGACGAAGAACGAATGCACGAAGGTCGGATTTTCCCGCTGCACCGCGATGTACCAAGGTAAGACCATTGCGAAGTACAGCAGGACACCAGGAATCCAGATCGTACGGCGAAGCACGGACCACTCCCGGCGCAAGCCAAGAAACAGTAGGATGATGCCAAGCGCGAGGAACGGAGCGACAGGACCTTTGGCGAGCGTCGCTGCTGCTCCGAAGAAGTAGAGATCGAAGAGCCAGAACTTTTTGCCCGTCTCATACCACGCGTACCAGCCGAGCATGCCGATGCAGAACGGCGCGGCGAGCTGCATATCGGTTGACGCGCCACGCGCGAAGCCGATGATGGCAACGCACGATGCGGTGATCAGCGCCGCGTCGAGTTGGCCTCCAGGCCGGAATCGACGCATGTGCAGAAAGATCATCGCGATCATCAGGAACGCGCCTGTCGCCGATGGCAGTCGTGCCGACCAATCGGAGACGCCAAACTCCTTGAAGAAGCTCATCGCTCGCCAGTAGTACAGCGCTGGTTTCTCGAGCCACGGACGACCGTAGAGGATCGGAGTAACCGTTCCGCCTTTCAGGCAGCGGAACGAGTTCTCGAGATCTGCGAGCCGCGGGCTGCGCGGGAAGACGCTCGCGTTGAGCTGCTTGCAAGCATCCGAGTGAGCGCTGAGCATTTCGCGTGCGATCTGCGCGTAGCGAGGTTCGTCGGCGCCAACGAGTCCGACCTGGTCTCCTCCGTAGATCGGAACCAATCCGTAAAACAGCAGGAAGGAAGTCATCACGAAGAAGACGACAAACTCCCACGGATTCTCGCCGCGGATGCTATGGAATTTGCCGCGTAGCCAAGCGATCACAGCGTTGGGTTTCGCTGCGTCGACCGACTCGGATTGTGAAGATTCCGTCAAGATATCCATCAGCGACGCGACTGGATGAGCGAGACAAGGCTACCAGAGTCTTGCATTCATCGTGCGCTGGCTGTGCGTTGCGCTCTCTGGCTGTGCGAGGTGCTCAGGGTTGCGGCTCCACAGAAGCGGGCTCCGCGGGCTTGGCTGCAGCAGCAGCTTTGGCGGCTTTTTCGTCGCGTTTACTCTCGCGCTTGCGGGTGCGGGCGAGCAGCTCATCCATGCGTCCGGTCATTCTTTCGGAGCGGTCGATGGCAAAGGTGAGTTCGGGCACGTGACGAACGCCCATGCGGTCGCGGATCTGGGAGCGGATGAAGGCTCGGGCGGTCATCAGGCCGGCGAGGGTGGATTCCTCCTCGGCTTCGTTTCCGTGAACGGCGACGAAGACTCGGGCGCTTTTGCCTCCGGGCGCTAGCACGACGTCGGTGACGTAGCTTGGGGCGATGCGTGGGTCGGAAAGTTCGCCTTCGAGCATTGCACCAATCTCCTCGGAGAAGGTGCTGGCGACTCGGTTACGGTGGTAGGTTCGGGCTCGTTGTTCAGGCATAGGGCAACTTTCATGCAACATTCAAAGATAACAAATCGGGTTCAGTCGGGTAGAAAGGAACCGGGGCTAAAGCCCCAAGTTTGCGCTGAACGATACCGCGAGCTAAGCCCGCTGCTACTCCGAACGACGTTCGAATCGTTCCGCACCGCTGCTGCAAATGCGTCTCGAATTGCTTAGCTGTAATCATTCGGCGAGGATATCGACGAAGGAGTCGAGGATCTCGGCGCCGAGGGTATTGGTGAGACGGTGGAGCGCGTCGTCGAGTTCCTGCATCTGGCCTGTGAGGTACGCGGTTGAACTTGAGATTGCGACCAGGCCGAGCGTGGCGCGGTTCCAGAGGTTGGCATCGTCGAGTTCGGCGATGGAGACGTTGAAGCCGTGGCGGATTTTGTCCTTGAGCGACCGGACGACCTGACGACGATCTTTCAGTGACTGCGCGTGCGGGATTGAAAGTTCGACGGTGAGTTTTGCGACTGGCATAGGCGGTTGCTAAGTTGGGTGGTGAGAGGCGTACCCACCCCAGGGGTGGTATAGCTAAACCTTTCGTAATGAGGTACTTGGCAAATCTACTCCTTCTAGATATTTGATACGATTGATGTTATAGGTAAAAATAACAAAACATTGGGGTTAGGAGGAGATGCGCACTTGCCTTCTTCTTGACACGGCGTCCGTACCCCTTGTGGATCTATTCGTTGTTTCTCCTACTATTCTAAGTATATGGGTTTGACCCAAACTGTTACGCCAACTATTTTTGGCGATTAAAGGTGCGTGGACATTGAGGATTCGAGGATTTGCACCGTTTTAGGGGCTTGACAGGATTTCGACCGGCTTTGTGTGCGGTCGTGGAGTGAAGGACCAAAATCAAATACGGGGATTCTCGACTCGATGAGACTGAGTCCAGAATGACAACAACGTAGGGGGCGCGTGGCCCTGGGAGGATTTCGACCGGCTTGGATGCGAAGATGGTGAATGATCTCGCAGAGGAACTGTACGTCGGCGACTCCGATGGGGGCGAACCTGGTATCGGAGATAGGGGTTGGGGGCGGTGGCGCGACGTTTCGGGCGTGGGCCCCGCGGGCCAAGGCAGTGTATGTGAATGGAGTGTTCGGCGGGGTCAGCATGGTGGGGCAGACGTCGAACCTGCTGATGGCGATGGATGCTAACGGATATTGGTCGGGATTTCTAGAGAGTGCGGGCGAGGGGGATACGTACCGGTTTTATGTCGCGGGGGAGGGATCGAGCGGGTATAAGCGCGATCCGTATGCGCGGGAGCTGGCGAATGATGCGGCGCTGCCGTTTCCAGTGTGTCCGGCGGTGATTCGTGGGGAGAGTCTGTATCCGTGGCATGACGCTGGGTTCCGGGCGCCGGACTATTCGGACATGGTGGTGTATCAACTGCATATTGGGTCGTATGCGCCGGCTCGGCCGACTAAGGATGGTGGAACGTGGCTTGAGGGGACTGCGGGTGGTGGGTGGGCAGGAACTTTTTTAGATGTGGTGGAGAAGATTGAACACCTGGCAGCGCTCGGGATCAACGTCGTGCAACCGCTGCCGGTGTACGAGATGGAGGACTCGCCGTCGCAGGGTTATCCGGGGTTTGGATACCAGGGTGCGGATTTGTTTTCGCCGGCGATCTTTTATGTGGTGTATGGCGGGGACGTGCTGGCGGGATATTTGGCGACGATCAATCGGTTGCTGGCGGCGAAGGGATTTGCAGTGATGACGTTGGAGGATGTTACGCCGGGATACGCGCAGATCAAGGCGATGGTGGATCTGCTGCATGTGTACGGGATTGCGGTGATGTTCGACGTCGTGCATAACCATGCGGGGGGATGGGGACAGACGTATGCGGTTCCGCAGACGGTGGCACCGGGTGGGGTGCTGCATGGGGATGATGTGAGTTTGTACTTCTGGGATCGGGCGAAGACTGCGGGGCCGGGCGGCGGGTATGACAACAATCAGAGTCTCTACTTTACGGATCGCGGGTTTGTGGGTGGACTTTCATTTGCGTTGTGGAACGCGGATGTGCGGGGCTTTCTGCTGGACAGCGCGGGGTATCACGTGAAGGAACTGCATGCGGATGGGTTTCGATATGACGAGATCAGCGCGCTGCTGGCGATGAATACGGATAGTGGCTGGGAATTTTGCAGGGAAGTGACTGGGGCGATGAAGGCGAAGAATCCGCGGGTGCTGCAGAATGCGGAGTACTGGCCTGGAGAGTACGGCGCGCCTGCTCTGCTGATGGTGTCGGGGGTGGATGCGGGCGGTTTGGGGTTCGATGCGGTGCAGCATGATGGGCTGCGGGAGGCGATTCGGACTGCGGTGGGGCAGGCGGCTATGGGGACTGCGGCGTATGTGGGTATAAGTGGGATTGCCGCTGCCATGTGGCCGTCGGGATTCGCGCATAGGTGGCAGGTGATTCCTTGCGTGGAGAATCACGACATTGTGAAGTTGGGAGAGAAGCCGAGGGTACCGGCGCTGGCGGATGGGTCGAATCCTCGGAGTTGGTATGCGCGGAGCCGGACGCGGGTTGCGATGGGTTTGCTGCTGACGGCACCGGGGATTCCGCAGCTATTTATGGGGCAGGAGTTTTTGGAGGATAAGCAGTGGTGCCCGGACCCTCGTATGCCGGATCATTTGATCTGGTGGGGAGGATTGGCGGCGGGGGTGGGTGGGAAGACGATTGACCCTGCGATGGGGGATCATCTTCATTTCACGCAGGACGCTGTGCGGTTGCGGAATTCTCATCCTGGGCTGCGGGGCGAAGGGCTGAATACTTTTTATGCGAGTGATGCGGATCGGGTGATTGCCTTCCATCGGTGGGTGGTGGGGCAGGGAGATGATGTTGTCGTGGTGGCTAGTTTGAGTGAGACGACCTGGTGGGGATATCGGGTTGGGTTTCCTGGTGCGGGGCGGTGGGTGGAGGTGTTTAATAGCGATGTGTACGACAACTGGGTGAATCCGATGTGTGCAGGGAATGCTGGTGGGGTGCAGGCGGAGTGGGTGCCGATGCATGGGCTGGCTGCGAGTGCGAGTGTGGTGATTCCGGCGAATGGGTTGGTTGTGTTTGTGAAGGGGTGACGGGGCAGTTGGAGAGCACACATCCCGCCCTTCGCAAGGGCGCGAAGGATGGGGCACCCGAGCTTTTAGTTTGGGTGAGGGAAGGTGGTTCGCTGCGCGAATACCCCACCCTGCCGCGATAAGACTGCGGCGAGGATGGGGCACCCGGCGCGGGGCTTCGGAAATGGTCCTGCATTTGTCTAGACTTGGCATCGTCGTGTCACTCGATGAAGATTTCTCTTGCGTCAGCTGGGGCAGCCAAATTGGTGATTCCGATGCTTGGCAGTTTGTGAGAGAGTTGTGGGGTTCGTGGTGTGGAGGAGAGATCGATGGCTCGATTGATGGTGTTGTATGGGACGCCGAAGGATGCGGCGGCGTTTGACAAGTATTACTTTGAAACGCATGTCCCATTAGCGAAGAAGTTGCCGGGGTTGAGGAAGTATGAGGTGAGCCAGGGCGCAGTTGGGTCGCCGGGGCGAGACCCCGGAGTTCATCGGATTGCGATTCTGCACTTCGACGATATGGCCGCGATTCAGGCGGCGTTCGCGAGTGCGGAGGGTCAGGCTACGGTGGCGGATGTGAAGGTGTTTGCGCCGGAGGAGGGAGATGCGCGAATTCTTCTATTTGAGACTCGGCAGGTTTAGTGCGTCCGAAGCGCTCTAAGAACCCCCTTCTCAAGAAACTAGATGTGGCGCACACTCGTTCGGAACTAGCAAGCAACGGCGCGGAACTAACAAAAGCGAAATGCGGGGATCCTTCACTTCGTTCAGGATGACAACCAAAACAGAACGCGGATAACAGCGAAGGTGGTCCGCGCGTGGTACGAATACTCCCGTGCGGCAATAGGGCTGCTACTCCCGTGTGGCAATCGGGCAGGTACTCCCGTGCGGCAATAGCGCTGCTGCGAGGATGGGGCAACCGCGAAGCCGATGGGAAAAATAGAAGTACCTTGCTTGGTTC
>JANYLK010000157.1 GCA_025357875.1 Granulicella sp. | reverse complement strand
CGGGTGTTTGGGTGCGTGGAAGTCAACTCGAGCTTCCATCGGTCGCACCGGCCGGCGACGTGGGCGCGGTGGGCGGAGGCGGTGCCGGAGGACTTCCGATTTTCGGTGAAGTTTCCGAAGACGGTGACGCATCAGGCGAAGCTTTCGGTGCCGGCGGCGGCGCTGGATGGCTTCTTCGCGGAGACGGCGGGGCTGGGGAAGAAGCTGGGCGTGGTGCTGGTGCAACTGCCTCCGAGCCTGGGGTTCGAGGATTGTCCGGCCGCGGAGTTCTTTGAGGCTCTGCGGGATCGGTGGCAGGGTTCGGTGGCGCTGGAGCCGCGTCATGCGTCGTGGTTTGGGGCGGATGCGGAGGAGTTGATGCAGCGGCACCGGGTAGCGCGAGTGGCGGCTGATCCGGTGCGGAAGGGTGCGGTGGCGCTGCTGCCTGGCGGGTGGGACGGGCTGGCTTACTTCCGGCTGCATGGGTCGCCGCGGATGTACTACTCGGCGTATGAGGCGGAGTTTTTGAAGGGGGTGGCGCGGGCAGTAGAGGAATTGCCGGAGGGGACGGAGAAGTGGGTGATCTTTGATAACACCGCAGCGGGGAAGGCCTTTGGGAATGCGGTGGAGTTGAAGGGGATGATTGGCGAACAAACGAAAGCGCGGCCGAAAACGCGTCGGTCAGGCTAGGTCGTTGCGTAATACCGAGTGCGGCGGCGGCGCGTGAAGAAGGGACAACCCCCAGGGGCTAAACCCGGACCTATCTCAGAAACGGCGGTGTTCAGGTTGAGAATGAGGAGCCGCGGCGGTGAGCCTTGATGTCCGGGCTAAAGCCCGGACCTATCTCAGGAACGGCCGTGTTCAGGTCGAGAAGCTGGAGCCGCAGCCGCAGGATTTGGTGGAGTGGGGGTTGATGAAGTTGAAGGCCTGGCGCATGAGAGTTTCTTCGTAGTCGAGGATCATGCCGTGGAGGTAGATGAAGCTCTTCGGGTCGACGAAAACACGGATCGGGGGGGCGTCTGCGAGCGTGGGGTCGAGATGGGTCTGCGAGAAGGCGTAGACGCGGTCGCGCTCGCGGGGCTGGGTGTCGAACCGGATGTTATAGCTGAGGCCGGAGCAACCGCCGCCGGTTATGCCTACGCGTAGGCCTCCAGCATCGGGGGTGATTTTCTCTTTCGCCATAGCGATCCGGATGCGTTTGAGGGCGCGGAGGGTGACCTGGATGCCTTTGGTTTCCGGCGATTGCCCGTCGGCGGTGATGACAGGGGACGCGGGTGCGGCGGGCGCGCGGGTTTGTGCGGAGGCGCCGGTGGGGGTTGCGGTTTGTAGTGTGACCATGGACATAGATGGTTCCGAATTGTAGGGCGTCGTGCGAGCGTGTTGGCCGGTTTATATGCCTAGCCTTTAGCCCTCTGTTCTTCTCTTACATACCAACCAGGGCCTGCGGCCCAGGCTGGTATGTGTCGCACCTTTGGGGCCTGGCGCTGCCGCCTGACGACCCCGGTGGTTCCAAGTTAACGCGAACTTTCAGCCCGCACCCAACAGGGAGCGTTGCCCAGGCTACGAAGATTGCTCCTTCAGCGCGCCGGCTCAGTGGGTGGCTGCGAATGCTTAGTGGGCGGCTGCGACGGCTACGCCGACTTCTTCGGTGACGTGGTTTTTCTTCTTCCAGTCGCCGATGGCTGCGCGGATCGCATCTTCGGCGAGGACCGAGCAGTGAATCTTGACTGGCGGAAGAGCGAGTTCCTTAACGATGTCGGTGTTGGTGATGGTGAGGGCTTCGGCGATGGTCTTGCCCTTGACCCACTCGGTTGCGAGCGAGCTGGAGGCGATGGCTGAGCCGCAGCCGAAGGTCTTGAACTTTGCGTCTTCGATCACGTGGGTTTCGGGGTTGACACGGATCTGGAGGCGCATGACGTCGCCGCACTCAGGCGCGCCGACCAGGCCGGTGCCTACCGACTCGGAGGATTTGTCGAGGGTGCCAACGTTGCGGGGATTCTCGTAGTGGTCTACTACCTTATCGCTGTATGCCATTTTTGTTCTCCTCGTTCGTACGTACGCGTTAGATGTTTTTCATGTCGCTGAGGTGCATCGTGCAAGCAACCCGTGGCTGAAGCCCAGATTCCTAAATCTTTTTTCGTGGTCTAATGCTTTACGTTAATCTGGAAAAGCAAATGCAAAATGCGGGGATTCTTCGATCCGTTCAGAATGACAAACGAGAGAGCGAAGAAATCCAAGCTTTAGTGTGCGGCCCATTCGATCTTGGTTAGGTCTATACCTTCTTTGACCATCTCGTAGAGCGGAGATAGTTCGCGGAGTTTCAGGACGACGTCGATCAGCTTGTCGGCGACGTAGTCGACTTCGGCTTTGGTGTTGAAGCGGCCGAGGCCGAAGCGAATGGAAGAGTGGGCAACGTCGTCGCCGAGGCCGAGGGCCTTTAGGACGTAGCTGGGTTCGAGCGTGGCCGACGTGCATGCGGAGCCAGAGGAGACGGCGATGTCGTTGATGCCCATCAGGAGGCTCTCTCCCTCGACGTAGACGAAGCTCATGTTGAGATTCCCGGGCAGGTGATGCTCCATGTTGCCGTTGACGTGGACGTAGTCGATGGCGGCTTCGAGCTTAGCCTTGAGATAGTTGCGAAGTTCGAGTTCGCGCTTGCCTTCGGCTTCCATCTCGTTCATGCAGATCTCGCAGGCTGCGCCGAGGCCGACAATGCCGGGGACGTTGAGAGTGCCCGAACGCATACCGCGCTCGTGGCCTCCACCGTTGATCTGCTCGGTGATCTGGACGCGTGGGTTGCGGCGGCGAACGTAGAGGGCGCCGACACCTTTGGGTCCATAGATCTTGTGCGCGGTGAGCGAAAGAACGTCGATGTTCATGGCCTGCACGTCGACGGGAATCTTGCCGACGGCCTGGACTGCATCGGTATGGAAGATGACGCCCTTCTCGTGGCAGATTTTGCCGATCTCAGCGATGGGTTGGATAACGCCGATTTCGTTGTTCGCGAACATGATGGAGACGAGAATTGTCTTCTCAGGCCCTTCGGTAACGATGGCGCGGCGAAGATCGTCGAGGTCGATGAGGCCGTCGGCCTGGACCGGAAGATATGTGACGCGGAAGCCCTGCTTTTCGAGCTTCTTGCATGTATCGAGGACGGCCTTATGCTCTGTGACCTGGGTGATGATGTGGTTGCCGCGCTCGCGATACATCTCGGCGATACCCTTGAGTGCGAGGTTATTCGACTCGGTAGCGCCGGAGGTGAAGATCAACTCCTTGGCGGTGGCACCGATGAGCTTGGCGATCTGGGTGCGTGCGGTCTCGACGGCGGACTCGGCCTCCCAGCCAAACTGGTGGTTGCGGCTGGCGGCGTTGCCAAACTTGCCGGTGAAGTACGGCATCATGGCTTCGAGGACACGCGGGTCCATCGGCGTGGTGGCGTGGTTGTCCATATAGAGGGGAAGGTGGACGCCCTCGGGAAGCGGGGTCGCAGAGTGGCTGATGACGACTCCGGTGTTGCTCATATCACTGCCTGCGCCGTTCTGGCTGATGTTGCTGTCAATGCTCATGCGTTGCTCCTCTATGGTTCGAATATCTGATGTTGCCGGAATGCGACTGATAGCTAGGCCAGGATGGTGACTAATCCGCCAGCCACGGCTGCTGAATTCTCGCCGTGATACGGGTCTGGTTTCTCGACCAGATCGCTGATACGGATGTTGCTCAGCAGGTCGGTGATGCTGTCGTTTACCTTGCGCAACGGTTCTTTGATGGTGCAATGACCCGCGAGGTCGCATGTTCCGTGAATGGTGATGCAGCTGGTGATAAAAAGCGGGCCGTCTATTGCGCGTATGACCTCAAAGGCTGAGATCTGTGATGCGGGCCGGGCTAGAGCGTATCCGCCGTTGGTGCCAGCGTGGGAGATGAGCAGACCGGCGCGAGCGAGGGTCTGCAGAATCTTGGCGAGCAGCGGCGGCGGGATGTGGTAGGCCTGGGCAATGTCTTTCGCGCTCTGTGCGGCGGGCCTTGCGTTTTGGCCTGACGATTCCATGGGCTGCTCTGCGAGGTACTTGAGCGCCATAAGACCGTAGTCGGCTTTTTTGGTTAATCGCAGCATTATGATTCCCTGGCCAAGTTCGGACGATTCGTGGTCTGCATCAACCACTGACGGTAATCCGACCTTATTGGTCCTAATTAGTGTACGGCGGGAGTGGGTGAGGTTGCAAGCCCCTCTGCCGTACTATGTTGAGGATGCTACTGACGCCTGCTGTCGAAGCCGATTACGAGGATATTATCGTTCTCGCAAATTGGGCGTACCGAGGGACGGGGCCTTCAGCCAGCTGGAATATGGAGGTTGGCATTCTGGAAGGGCAGCGGTTGAATGAATCGCTGCTTCGGGAAGATTTGGCCGCCAGGCCGCAGGGCTATTTGTTAACGTATCGGGAAGCGGCTGGCGGCGTCCTGCTGGGGACTTCCTGGCTTGATCCGCGAGCCGATGGGGTCTGGTATCTTGGCCTGTTTATGGTGCGGCCTGACCGGCAAAAGCAGCAGCTGGGTCGAGCTCTACTGGAGGCTGCGGAGAGCTTTGCCAGGGAGCGCGGCGGACGTCGTATTCGGATGACGGTGCTGCATGTCCGGAGCACGCTGATTGACTGGTATCAGCGCCGCGGGTACCTTCCGACTGGCGAAACGGAGCCATTTCCCTATGGTGACAACCGTTTTGGTCGACCTTTGCGGGAGGATCTGCACTTTCTCGTGTTCGAAAAGGACATTGAAATAGGCGAAATTCTGGGTTGACAACGCCATTGGGCGAAGGCAAAATCTTTCCAAGCTTCTCCCCTTGTGCCCCTAATGTGCAAACACCCACAGGTCCGCGTCGTTGCCCGCGAAGAAGACGTCGAGTTTGTTGAGTGCCAGACGTGCGGCGAGGTATTTGACGCGGCTGAGTTCGTCGACATTTTGAACGAAGAGGATGGCGCGACGGATGGGTCCGGGACTCAGGGCGACGAGGCTTAGATCGCGGCGCTGCAAAGGCTTAACGCCGACGACACCGATCAAGAGGCCATAGACAATCTTTAGCCGTAGCACGGCGCTCTAGGTGGCTTGCGGCTCGGGAGAACTTACTCGGCGGAAGACGATCCACGCGTATTGTGCGGCGGAGATTGGCGCCAGATAGGCGATCGCTTTCAGCAGCGCAACCCGTAACAGGTCGGCGTGGACAGACGGCCAGACCTGCGCGACCAACACGACGGTGAGACCGAAGATTTGGACTACAGTATTCAGTTTGCCGAGCGAGCTGGGGCGAAAGTCGCGCAGGGTTCCGGTCGCGAAGAGCAGGGTGGAGATGAGTAGAATTCCGAAGTCGCGGCTGAAGACGAGCACGGTCACATAACGCGGCACCAGGTTCATGTGGGTGAGCACAAGGAAGAGCGTGCTAAGCAGCAGCTTATCGGCGATCGGGTCGAGATACTGACCGAGCGTTGTGCGTTGCGAGAGCCAGCGCGCGAGCAATCCGTCAAAGCCATCGGAGAAGCCCGCGAAGATGAAGAGTGCGAAGGCAAGGTGATATCGGCCGTCGAGGATAGCGATGACCAAAAAAGGGATGATGAACAGACGCAGCAGCGTGAGTAGGTTGGGGGCCGCGCGAAACTGGGTAAGAAAGTTCATGCTGAGGGAGCAAGCCAATCGTAGTGCATTTTGTAGATAGGTGCGGGACTAGTTCGCGGTTGCCGTGTGAGAAGGATTCCATTTACACTATGTGAACGCACTAGAGGCGCGTAGCTCAGTTGGTTAGAGCGCTACCTTGACACGGTAGAGGTCAGGAGTTCGAGTCTCCTCGTGCCTACCATTTCTTTCAATCAGATATGGACATGTAATCTGCTCCCAATGCTTCGGCGAGTCTTGCGGCGGTGTGTCCTACACGCCCTCTGCAGGTGCGGAGGTCAGATTGAGGCGGACAGTCTGTGAGCCCAGCCAGGGATGTTTCGCGGTTAGCTGCACTGCACCTGACTGATCTTTGGCGCGAATCCAGATAGCTCCTGTCCCACCGATCAGAGCAAACGGATTTTCGCCAATCAAGGTGGCTGGCCCGTCCAGCGTGAACACAATTGGATCGTTGGCGAATGGACGTACCGCTCCAAACTGATCCGTAACTCGCAACACGATGCGGGTGGCATCGGCACCGTTGGCCATTAGAGTCAAATCATCTGGCAACGGCATGAACTTAGCGTCTACTCCGTCCCCGGAGGGAGACTTCGAAATCGCTTTTTCTCCCTTGATATATCAGTGGATGCGAAGGTCGCCCCATCCGGCCCTGTAGTGGGTGACGTCAAGGAAAAAGGGCGGGTACTTGAGGTGCGGGAACTCGGTACGATTTGGATTGATCTCCGCCAGCGGGAGCCAACGGCTTGATTCTGTTCCGCCTGCGCGCGCAAATATTTTTAGACGATCGCAATTGGAGCAAAAGACCGCTTGCGTGAAGCCAACCGATTCGTAGCCGCGAGACCAATGAAAAGCCGGCTCGAGCACCACTTCTTCTTCCGGATCACATTGCGACCGATAAAATCCGGCAGCCGCTTTGGGCTCTCGAAAGATGTCCATGACGCCGTGATAGCAGATGCGATCGCCCGAGCCGAAGTTCGAGTGCGTGTTGTAGTCGAAGGCGCACCAGCCAATGCCTCCCGCGTACTGTGGGTCGGAGGCCAGTTGATCGTAGATGCGGGCATACCGTAGCGTGTGCTCGCGCTGGCGTTCGTTATTGTCGGTGGTGTTGGTTGGAAAGGTGTGACCCATGAATTCCGTGTTCAGGTATGCGGGGTGGTTCGGCGGTCTTAGAGGGAAGCCAAAATCGTTCACGGTAAAGACGTCCTCCAGGAACTCGGACGCCGGGAAATTTCGAATGCCGCCGGTAGACCGCGTCGTATCCAATGCATGGGCCAGCGCGTTGGTCCGGGTGTAGAAGTCGTGGTCGTCTTTCGACTCGTTGATGCGTACGCCCCACACGATGATGGAAGGATGGTTTCAGTCGCGGCGGATCATGCGGCCGACGTTATCGACGGCGACCTGCATCCACGCTTCATCGCCGATATGTTGCCAGCCGGGAATCTCTTCGAGCACGAGGAGGCCGATTTCGTCGCAGCAATCGAGAAAATGACGCGACTGCGGATAATGCGATGTGCGCACGATATTGCAGTGGAGTTTGTGCCGCAGGATCTTCGCGTCCTGTCGCTGCACACGTTCCGGCATGGCCTGGCCGACAAACGGAAACGTCTGATGCCGGTCCAGACCGCGCAGCTTCAGCACCTTTCCGTTGAGGGTGAATCCGTGATCGGTAAACTCCGCATGGCGAAAGCCGATGCGGCGATTGTCTTCATCCATCGGCTGGCCTGATCGCAGAAGCCTTACATGCACGGTGTACAGTTGCGGCCTGGCCATATCCCATAGCTGAATGCCGTTGAGGTCGGACAGTGAGACGGCATATCGGTGTGGATCGGCGAGGGTTTCGGAACTAGTATGCACGGAGCCAACGATGTTCGTCGCGGACACTGACTGGTTTGAACCCGCAGGTGCATTCGAGATTGCGCGCTTGACGGTTGCAATGATTCGGTCGCCGTCGCGAAGCTCCGCCTCAATCGACAACCTCCGCATGTTCGCTGTGTTCCCAGCGAGAAAGCAATCCACATCCAGAGATGGGTGACCGCTAAGTACATCCTTGGGGCGGGCAAAGATGCTTCAGGAAGTCTCTTCGTCGCATTGAGTGTTCAGCCTCCAACTCGGGTAAGAATCATTTGCGAAACCAATGTCGTGTTCCACGATACAGAGCTTCTGAACCGCGCTCAGAATAACTACGACAAAGCGAACCACGGTTTCCGCGGTACAGCGACTTTGAGCTGTGCGCTGAATTACGCGGAAACAGAAGCACGGTGTCCACAATAGAGGGATCGCCTTGCCAAACAACCTCGGTTCATGAGTGTTCGGTCGTGGTATTCTTGTAGAGCGTTAGAGCGCCGTCCGACGGCAGCGGTGGGTGTGCCGATTTTGTTTGGCGACACGCTTCTCCTCGGAGTCGGAGTTTGCCCTGAGTTCAGGCGGGCGGACGCAGCCTCTGCGAAACCAGGATTGGAGCAATACGATGGCAGCCAAATGTGATCTTTGCGGCAAAGGGCCGCAGTTCGGAAACAACATCTCTCACGCTAACAACACGACACGTCGTCGCTGGAACGTGAATCTTCGTCCGGTGAAGGCCAAGCTCGACGGCGGCGCGAGCAAGCGGATTCGCGTTTGCACGAGCTGCATTAAGACTGGCAAAGTCGTCAAAGCCGCATAGACCAAATCTTTTTCCATCAGGATCCCCAGCCGGCAACAGCGCGGCTGGGCTTTTTGTGTCTAGGCGGCGGCTATTATTTGACGCCAGGAGCTTTCTCGAAGGCCAAGGATGCGCTGTTGATGCAGTAGCGCTGGCCGGTGGGTTTAGGGCCGTCGGGAAAGACGTGGCCGAGGTGAGCCCCGCAGGTGGCGCAGGTGACTTCTACGCGGCGCATGCCCAGGGTTGAGTCTTCGTGGGCTTCGATGGCATCGGGCGAGACCGGTAGCCAGAAGCTGGGCCAGCCGCTTCCGGACTCGAACTTCTTATCCGAGGTAAAGAGCGGGGCGTTACAAGCTCCGCAGTGGTAGATACCATCGTCGTGGTTGTCGTCGAGGGCGCCGGTGAATGGGCGCTCGGTGCCTTTCTGGCGCATGACATGGAACTGCTCAGGGGTGAGTAGCTCGCGCCATTCCGCTTCGGTTTTGTGGATCTTTTGCTTTGCGGTTGTAGATGTGTCGGCCATGTTTCGATCCTCTGCTTCATTCGATGCTGCGCTCGCGTTGGAGGCTCAGGGCTTGCGGGCGATGAGGTCGATTTCGACAAGGGCGTCTTTAGGGAGGCGTGCGACCTCGACAGTGGACCGGGCGGGCGGGATTACACCCTCGGGGGCGAGGTACGTTGCGTAGATTTCGTTCATGGCGGCGAAGTCGGACATGTCCCGTAAATAAACGGTGGTCTTGATGACGTCAGCCATGTCAAGGCCGGCTTCGCGGAGGACGGCGGCGAGGTTGTCGAGCACTCGGGTTGTCTGCTCGCGGATGCCGCCGGAGACGATTGCGCCGGTGGCTGGGTTGAGCCCGATCTGGCCGGAGGTGAAGATGAGGTCTCCGATGCGGACGGCTTGCGAGTAGGGGCCGATCGCGGCTGGCGCGTTGGTGGTAGAGATTCTGAGTTTGGGTTGGGTCATGGTCTCCTTGTCATAGCAGGGGTACCCCCTCCCCCCCACTCCAATTTTGGGAGTAAGTGGTTTGGATTGAGTTGTTTACAGAGTTGCTATATCCGTAAGATACGTCTTCCATTGGACTTAGCTCTAAAATTCTGATTCTATGGTAGTTATTGTGGGGTCTTTGGGGGTTGCGGTTGCGTGTTGTGCTTCGATGCCGTACATATAGAGTTCCCTACTTCTATTGTATGGGATTGACCCAAACTGTTACGCCAAGTCTATTCCGTTTTGAATCAACGAGATAAGTGATTTCGGGGCTTGACACGCAAATTTGGCGGGAAATACGCGAAAAATAAATGGGTAGTGGCCCGGTCGTGAGACGAGCGTTGGTAGAGATATGGCAGCGGGCGTCTTATACGATAGTAGAATTGCACACCAACCGCTGGAGCTAACGACTTGACGACCTCTGTTCGGACAGTTTCTGGAGACGGCTTGGCCGCGACTCTAACTGCGAATCGGGGCTACTTTCCGGCGCTGGATGGGATTCGCGCGCTGGCGTTCTTGATGGTGTTTGCGCAACATTATTTGCAGATGCTGTGGGGCTGGACCGGTGTCGATATTTTCTTCGTGCTGTCTGGATTTTTAATTACGGGGATACTGTACGACACGCGGGACCAGGCACATCGGGTGCGGAATTTTTATGTGCGGAGGACGCTGCGCATCTTTCCGCTGTATTACGGGCTGATGCTTTTGCTGGTGTTGTCTTATCCATATTTTCGCTGGCAATGGACTTGGGGGTGGCTGGTGTGGCCGGCATACCTGGGCAATTTTTGTCGCGGCCTTCACCCATACGCGCACGGGTCCGGATTGCAGATGCTGGCCGACTTTCAGCCGTTGAGTAGAAGGTTCCGCGGCGTTCAGCTGTTCTTCGGGCACTTCTGGTCGCTCTGTGTGGAGGAGCAGTTTTACCTCGTGTGGCCGTGGGTGGTGTTCTGGATACGCGATCGGAAGAAGCT
>JANYLK010000223.1 GCA_025357875.1 Granulicella sp. | reverse complement strand
CGAGACAAGCGAGATTTGCAGGTTTCCTGACCAGTAAGGTCGTGCCATAGAAAGTCTCCACCTCATTGGAGGCACAGCGAAGCCCACAGGATGTATAGTCCTGAAAATTCCTGGCGAAGACGTAAATCCGGTGACGACCGGCTTACAGAATGAGTGATCGGTACTAGTTTTGCAGCATGATTAGCGCAGAGACTATTCGCCGCCCAGCCCACTAAAGCCAACCGCGTGTTCGCGCGATCCGAGCGGCGTCGACGCGATTTGCTGCGCCCAGTTTCGCGATAGCCTCGGAGAGATAGTTACGGACTGTGCCCTCGGAGAGGTGAAGTTCGGCGGCAATCACCGCTGAGGAGCGTCCGTCGCTGGCACGCTGAAGGATCTGGCGCTCGCGGTCGGAGAGTGGATCTTCATCAGCGCTCCAGGCTTCGGCTGCGAGGGCAGGGTCCACGGCGCGAAGGCCGGAGTGGACGCGACGGATGGCCTCCGCGAGTTCGGATGCGGGACGCTCTTTGAGCAGGTAGCCGCGAGCTCCGGCGTCGAGGGCGCGACGCAAGTAGCCAGGACGCGCGAACGTGGTGAGAATGATGACCCGGGCCTTCGAACCAGACAGCTTCAAATCGGCAGCTAGCTCGAGGCCAGTCTTCTCGGGCATCTCAATATCTGTGACGATGACGTCCGGGGCGTGAAGGCGGATGAGTTTCAGAGCCTCAAGGCCGTTGCTCGCTTGAGCGGTCACCGTGATGTCCGGCTCCAGATCGAGCAGACCAGCGAGCGCCTCGCGGAGCATGGTCTGGTCTTCGGCCAGCAGTACTCGGATCTTCGTGGCTGGTTTTGCGGATGGCGTCATGACACTGCGGTCCTGGCGGGGACTTGAGATCGAAGTGGCAAGTCGATCAGCAGGCGCGTACCGTGGTCCCGTTCCAGAGAGAGTTGCCCACCGAGCGACTCGATGCGCTCCCGCATGCCACGCAAACCGTTTCCTTCGCGCGTAATTGCATGTTCACCATTGTCTTCGACGACCAGACAACGGCGACCGTCTTCGGTGACGAAGCGAAGTCGGCAGGTGGTCGCGCGGGCGTGACGAACAATGTTCGTTACCGCTTCGCGCAGCGCGAGGGAGAGTGCTGTTTCTTCGGCTGCGGAGAGATGCGCGGCATGGGACGACGGACTACCTCCCACCGCGTCTGAATCCAGCAGAAGAGATACGCCTGCGGCGTCCAGCGTTTGGCGGGCGGATTCGATTTCCGCGGCCAAACCGCGAGAGCGATAACCGCCAATCGCCTCCCGGACTTCGGACAGAGCTGTGCGTGCAATGCGCTCTACGTCGGCAATTTCTGTTGCGACACGTTGATGATCACTGGCTTCATCGCGTTGGATGAGGCGGCTGGCGAGTTCGGCTTTGAGAACGATGACCGAGAGCGTGTGGCCCAGCACATCGTGCAGATCCCGTGCGATGCGTTCCCTTTCGGCAACGGCAGCGAGGGCTATATTCTCTTTCTGTGCTTCGCGGAGTTGGCAGTCGGCGCGTTTCTGTTGTGCGAAGAAGATGTTGCCGCCGCCAATGACGACCATCATAAATATGGCAATGAATGTATTAGGCCAGCCGACGTGAAACGCGCCTCGCTGGGCGTGAAAGATGGAGCCTTCGGCCAGAATGATGAGAGCTTCGACAAAGAAGAATGCAAGGACGCGGCGGACCGAGACGATACTGAAGGGCAGGAAAGCAGCCGTGTAGATGAAGAAAGTGGAACCGCCCTGGTTCCAAGGAAACGTGACGAGGCCAAGGGCGAAAGTTGCAGCGATGATCCACAGGCGAGTGGGGCGACCTTGGTCTGTCGACCGGACGTAGTCCCGGAAGACGCCGAGGAATATAGCAAATACAGCGAGAGTGCCAAGCCAGACATAAAGGCTTGGCTCAAGAATAGGCCCGACGAAAAGAAAGCCGGTGTAGGCAAGCCAGAGCCAGGCCCATCTGTTCCGATCCTGAATCGAGTTAACGTTGGCGGCTTTCATGCTTGCTCCAATGCAGTGTACGCCGAGCCGCTAGGAATTTTGCTCCAGTTTACGGAATGCGAGAGAGGCGATGCCGAGCATTACCATCGAGAACCCTAGCAACCCGAACCAATGGCTGGCGGTGCTGCCGGAACTCGCATATCCAAATGTGCCTAGTGCGAGTTGCGCAAGATGGTAGGTGGGCAGCACGAGCGCGAATTTCTGCATAACGTGCGGCAGCATCATGATGGGAATCCACAGGCCCCCGCAAAAGCTCATTGGCAGATAGATCATGTTGGCAAAGCCGGGGGCAGAGTTGAATGGCACAATCAAGGCCAGCGCCATCCCCAGGCACGCGAACGGGATAACGCCAACCATCGTCAAGCCGATCAGACGACCGAACTCCGTTACAGTGACAGACACATGGCCAACCGTAACGCCTAACAGCGTCAAGAGGCAGACGATGATCACGCCAAAACCAATCGCGCCGCAGCACTTCGCCAGTAGATAGGCCAGCGGAGGCATCGGGCTTGCGCGCTTTAATTCGAGCCAACCAGCGCTCAGTTCGCCAGACAGGCCGACGCCAATACCAAAGAGCGCGGCGCCCACCATTCCGAAGACCGCATACGTGGCAAGCATGTACTTCGCGACGGAGACACCATGAATCATCTGGCCACGGTTCATGATGATGCCGAAAAAGATGTAGAAGACCACTGGAAATCCGACGACGGACATCGAGAACCCGCGCGTGCGCAGCAGGCGGACGAACTCGTAGCGAGCTTCGGTGAGGAAGATGCGGAGGTTGCGGACTAGTCCCATGGAGTGAGCGGCAGGAACTGGGATGAATGTGGTGGTCATAAGGGGACTCCTTTGAAACTTCTTTCTGTGATGTCTCAGGTTATCGATAAAGTGTGGCGTCTTAACTTATCTCTACTCCGAGGTGAGGGCGAGAAACGCGTCTTCCAGTGCTGGACTCTTTATCTCAAGCGAATGAAGTGTTTCGTCAAGGGCGAGCAACTCGCGCAAAGTCGCCTCCGGTTGCGTGCTCGTGATTGCGGTTATGTCTCCCGCGGTCTCGACGCTGGTGACGCCACGAAAACCAAGCAGGGTCGCGGCCGGGAGAGAGGTTCCGCAGCGGATGATTTTGAGACTGCGGCTTGTTGAGCCGCCTGCGCTCGCGGAGCCGAGCGACTTCACTTCGGCCGGCGTTCCTTCGCAAACGACACGCCCCTTATTGATGACAACGATGCGATGAGCAAGCGTATCCGCTTCTTCGAGATAGTGGGTAGTCAGCAGGACAGTCTTGCCGCGCGAGGCCAGCGAGCGGATCTGCGTCCACATTCCGCGGCGAACTTCGATGTCGAGGCCAACGGTCGGCTCATCGAGGAAGATCAGGTCCGGGTCGCCGGCCAGTGCAATTGCGAATAGTACCCGCTGCCTCTGGCCCCCGGAGAGCTGCCCGAACATGCGCTCCTCGATTCCTTCAAGACCGGCGGCGCGAACAATGTCGTTGTACGGCATCGGGCTGGGATAGTAGCCCCGAAAGATGTTGATGTGTTCGCGGACACGAAGCATCTCGGGCGCGCGTCCAATCTGCAGCATGACGCCGGTCCGGAGGCGTGTGGACGTTTGCCGCGGGTCGGCGCCGAAGATTCGGACGCTTCCGTCGGTAGGCGTGCTCAGGCCCATCATCAGCTTGACCACTGTAGATTTGCCAGCTCCGTTCGGCCCCAGTAGAGCAACGATCTCACCCTTGCGCAGCGAGAGCGACACATCATCCAGTGCGAGCACGCCGTTGGCGTAACGCTTAGTGATGCGGCTCAGGGAAGCGACGTTGCCGTCCGGTTGCGCGGTCGTCATGACGGTTGCAGTAGAAGCAGCATTGAAGGAAAGGACGGCATTCATGGGTCGCTCCATAACATCGTGACTTCAACATAGTGACTTCGATAACTCGTCACTAAACGAGTATGGAAGCGGCCAACCGCTACTTATAGTGTGGCGCGTCAGGAAAACGCTGTGACGTTTGTCATGCCGGAGGAATATGGCAACACCACCAGAGGAACGACGACTCCAGCGTGTAATTCTATTTGTAGCCAAGGAATTGCAACTGCTCAGGGGATATATTGTTTGAGCGAATCAGCTTTCGGATGCGCACCGAATTTATCGGATGCGGTGGGAAAGTACAACAATGATGTTGGCGGACGGCTTGTCGAGTTCACCGGACGCGAGTACATGGTTCGCGGTCGAGGGTATATCCGCTCGCTCGATGACATCCGCAAAACCGTGATTATGGCCAACGCTCAGACGGGAACGCCTGCCCTCGTCGGCGATGCGGCCACCTGTGACATTCGGACCCGACATGCGAAGAGGCGCAGGGGAACTGGATGGCAAGGGAGAAGCTGTTGGTGGCGTGGCCATCATGCGCTAGGGCGAGAATGCGCAGAAGGTGATCGAACGTACAAAGAAGAAACTACACGACCTGAAGTCCACGCTGCCAACGGGTGTCAAGTTGGTGACGACCTATGACCGGCCTGAGCTGATTGATCGCGCAGTCGACAACCTCCGACACACGTTGATCGAAGAATTGGTCGTCGTCAGCCTCGTGATCAGGATTTTTCTATGGGGCCTGCGCAGCACGATTGTCCCATCATCACCATCCCCGTAACGGTAATTCTGGCTTTCATTCCGATGCAGTGGATGGGAATGACCGCAAACATCATGTCACTCGGGGGTCTTGCCGTTGCTATCGGTGCCCTCGTTGACGCCTCAGTGGTGATGGTCGGGCAGACGCATAAGAAGCTCGAACACTGAAAGGCGGAAGACAGGCCCGGTCTACGCGAAGCAATCGTTTATGGAGCGGTCAAGCGGCTTCGGCCCAAGGTCATGACCGTCTCATGCCTGCTTTTCGGACTGATGCCCATTATGTGGTCGACGGGTGCAGGTGCCGACTTCATGAAGCGCATCGCAGCTCCGATGCTGGGCGGTATCATCACTTCGTTTCTGATGAAACTGATTGTGTACCCGCCAATCTTCGCGATCTGGAAATGGAATTGGGAAGTCAAACCAGCATTAAAACTTGAAGCGACTCAGCGCGGGGAGCTAATCCATGCGTAGATATTAATTTATAGGAGTAGGACGAATCTGGCCTGTCAGATTGTCGGCGCTCATAATATGCGCCTCGTCTGCTTCTTCGTGGGTCAAACCGCGTCCTTGACTCAGCAAACCCCTGCAAGTGGGAACCAAACCTTCTCAAGGTATGACGACTCGTTGACCAGAGCAGCTGACACCCTGCTCACATCTCCTGCTACGGGCACAATTACCGCGACAGTTAGGAAAAATTTGAAAACACGCCGAGTGTCACGCTCGGTCTGCGCCTCGACAAACAACCAACGTTTTTGAGGCTAACCCCTTTCCTTGTCACCGAAGGAATTGTGGTGGCTTCAGATTGCTCATGCGCCGATCCATAGGAGTCACGATGCAAGCTAAGAATTTGGCATGCCCTACGCATTCGCTTTCGCAGCTGTCATGAAGGCTACTCGGTGGGGCGTAGCATCTTAGAGCAGAGGTGAGTCCGTTGCCGTTCGGGCATCATCAACAGTATGGGAAATAAGGAGCGACTATGGGCTGCTGCGATGAGTCGAATACAGACGAAAGAAGCGAGGATGCTGGGCCGGCACTTGGAGCGCTGGTCGAACTTGCAAAGCGACTCGCAACCGACCCAGTTTGCGGCATGCAGGTCGACCCTGCAAAGGCACCTTCCGTGGCCTACCAGGGAACGCAACTCTATTTCTGTTGTCAAGGATGCGCAACCAAGTTTCAGGCTGAGCCCACAAAATACCTCCGGCCAAAGCAACAGGTCGCCTCAATTCAAGCACGGGAGATAGAAGTACCCAACAGCGACTACACCTGCCCCATGCATCCCGAGGTGCATAAGTCGGGTCCAGGCAGTTGTCCGAAGTGCGGCATGGCACTTGACCCTTCGACCATTGAAATGTCCGCCTCGCGTACGTCTTACACCTGCCCCATGCATCCTGAAATTGTCCGCGATCAGCCAGGCAACTGCCCTATCTGCGGGATGGCGCTCGAGCCTCGCGATGTCACGGTCGATACAGCCAATCCCGAACTGGTCGACATGACCCGGCGATTCTGGGCCGGCGTTGCACTCACTCTTCCACTGCTCGCAGTTATGGTCTCAGACATTCTGCCCAGCCATCCGATTGAAGATCTGCTGTCGGGAGCGCTCCTTGGCTGGATTGAGTTTGCGCTCGCAACGCCGGTAGTCCTTTGGGCAGGGTGGCCCTTCTTCGAGCGCGGATGGGACTCCGTCGTCCATCGCAGTCCGAATATGTTTACGCTCATCGCGATTGGCGCCGGCTCCGCTTATCTCTATAGTGTTGCGGCTGTAGTGGCTCCCGGCATCTTCCCCGCGACCTTTCGCGATATGTCGGGCAATCTCGCCCTGTATTTTGAGGCTGCATCGGTAATCACGGTATTGGTTCTGCTAGGTCAGGTCCTGGAGTTGAAGGCTCGCAGTCAGACAAACAGCGCAATCAAAGCGCTCCTCGGGCTTGCACCGAAGACCGCACGTCGCATCTCCGCAGATGGTAACGAAACCGATGTTGCGCTCAGCGAGATTCAAGTCGGCGACCTCATCCGAGTACGGCCCGGCGAAAAGGTGCCGACGGATGGTTCCGTGACCGAAGGGCGCAGTTCTATCGACGAATCCATGGTCAGCGGCGAACCAATTCCAGTTGAGAAGACGACGGAGTCAAAGGTCGTCGGCGGCACGATCAACGGAACCGGAAGTTTCGTGATGAAGGCCGAACGGATCGGAGCGGACACATTACTGGCGCAGATCGTCAAGATGGTGAGCGAGGCACAAAGAACGAGAGCGCCCATTCAGCGACTTGCGGATAGAGTCGCCTCGTACTTCGTTCCCGCTGTCCTCGCTTCATCCGCTATAACGTTCGCGGTATGGGCAATCTTTGGGCCGCAGCCTCACTACGCCCACGCCATTGTGAATGCAGTGGCGGTTCTGATCATCGCCTGCCCATGCGCCTTGGGACTCGCAACGCCAATGTCCATCATGGTCGGAACCGGGCATGGAGCTGGCGCGGGAATTCTCATTCGCAATGCAGAGGCCCTTGAAATCTTCGAGAAGGTGGACACGCTGGTCGTCGACAAGACAGGAACCCTTACCGAAGGTAAGCCGCGCCTCACAGAAGTTATCCCGGCAGAAGGTTTCAATGAGCAACAGATTCTGCAGCCGGTTGCCAGTCTAGAGAAGGCAAGCGAACACCCTCTGGCCGCGGCCATCATAGCCGGCGCCAAAGAAAAGAGCATTGGTTTAGTCACGGTCGAACACTTTCAATCCGTCACAGGGAAGGGGGTCACTGGCACTTCGCAGGGCAAGCGCATCGGCATCGGCAACGCAGCTCTCATGCAAGACCTCGGCGCGAAATCAGATTCTCTGAAGGATCGGTCAGAAAGCCTTCAAAAGGAAGGTCAGACAGTGATGTTCATCGCAATTGATGGACGTTTCGCAGGCATCATCGCCGTTGCTGACCCGATCAAGGACTCTGCGTTGGAGGCAATCAGAGAGCTGAAAGAGTCTGGCATTAAGGTAGTCATGGTCACCGGCGACAACCACACGACCGCCGCCGCTGTCGCCCAGAAGCTTGGCATCGATTTTGAAGCCGACGTTTTGCCAGAGAAAAAGGCGGAGGTGGTGAAGAAACTTCAGGCCCAGGGAGCGATTGTAGCGATGGCCGGCGATGGAGTGAATGATGCTCCTGCGCTGGCCCAGGCCCACGTGGGCATTGCCATGGGAACCGGCACTGACGTCGCAATGGAGACTGGCGGGATCACACTGGTCAAGGGCGACCTGCGCGGCATTCTGAAAGCGAGGCGGTTGAGCCAACACACCATGAGCAACATCCGCCAGAATCTTTTCTTTGCCTTTATCTATAACGCACTTGGCGTACCGCTCGCGGCCGGGGTTTTGTATCCAGTTTTCGGATTGTTACTCAATCCAATGATCGCGGCTGCGGCTATGAGCTTCAGCTCAGTTTCCGTGATCGCAAATGCGCTGCGGTTGCGCACCAGCAAGCTATAAGCGGCTCTCTTGATTGCCACGCCCAAGACTGCTTCGTCCAGGAGGGACTCGGCTCTGAAACCCCCAATTCTTCCCAAGCCCCCTGTGACAATACCCTTGTTTTGCGTATAGCCGTACAATGGTAGGTGCTGGCGTATCGCGCGGGCAGGAGAGTCTCAAATGGCAGCTGGAACAGTAAAGTGGTTTAACGACGCAAAGGGCTTTGGCTTCATTACACCGGACGACGGCAGCGAAGATCTCTTCGCTCACTACTCCGCAATCGCATCAAGTGGTTTCAAGTCACTGCAGGAGGGTCAGAAAGTGACCTTCGAAGTGACCAAGGGACCGAAGGGCAAGCAGGCTTCGAACATTCAGGCCGCGTAAACCCTTTCCTCAAAGATGGCTGTAGTCCTGTGACTTACAGGGCTACAGCCACCTTGCGTTTAGGTCGCGACGAGACTCATAGCCGCTACCCACTTGCAAATTTTCGGCTAAAAGGAAAGGCGGGCACTTAGCTGAATCTGCCTTCCAGGTGTCGTTACCTCGGTGATCGACCCAAAACCGGCCGTATTGACGAACCGATTGGGAGTACCAAGATTAATACGATTTAGCGCGTTGAAGAACTCTCCACGTGTCTCTAGGCGCACTGTCTCGCCCACGGCAAAGCTTCGCACTACACTAACGTCCATCGTTTGCATCCCGGGTCCCAATACGGAGTTTCGACCGGTATTTCCGAAGGTATAGGCGGGGGGCGCCGTAAATGCCGCAGAACTAAACCAATGTGTGGCATTGCGTGTGCCCGATGCAAACACCTGCTTTCCTGTCGCGTTCGCCCTTACCGGGTTCTCCCCGAGCGCCGTTCCCGCATTCGCCGTATCGCCGAACACCGAAATCGTCAGAGGAAATCCGCTCTGTACTTGGAAGATGGTCGACACTCTCCAGTCTTTCGTCATTACGCGCGCCAATCGGTTCCGGCCCAGCGCGGGCACGTCATACACGGCACTCACGGCAAACCGGTGGCGCACATCGCAGGCCGGCCCCTTCTCCGCAGCCAAGTTGCTGTTGTTCTGCGGTATTGACGATTCGAACATGGGGGATCGGAAATCCGGTGCATTGGAAAGGCTCTTCGACCACGTATAGTTCGTCAGCAGACTCAGGCCACGTACCGCTCTGCGCCGCACATTCACATAGCCTGCGTCATACCAGCTCTGCGCCGAGTTCTCCAGTAAATTGATGGTGCTCACTCCAAAGGTGGTGCTTGCGACGGAAATGTTCGCAGGAAGCGCAGTATTCGGCACAAAGCTGATCTTCTTGAACGGCCGCCGCGGTTGAATTAAACCTGGACCCGGCTGCGCATTGTTGATAAGGTGCGCCCGCTGCAAATGCAAACCGCGAGAACCCAGGTATCCAAACTCCAACACCGTATCCTTACCCAGGCTCTGCTCCAACGCTGCGCTCCATTGCTGAATGTATTGCGGCGACGGATTTGTCTGCATCCCGGTAAAGCTGACCACCGTTGTTCCCAGCACCGCCGGTGCGAAGTCAAAGGTCTTGATCGACGGTGTGAAGTTGTCGCTCTGGTTGGTCTCTGGAAAGGTGTAGGGCACATTGTGCCGCTGGTTGCACCACGTGTTCATATCCACTGGAGTGAAGAACATTCCATACGCTCCATGCAGCACCAGCCTGGTGCCGGGCACGCTCTGCGAAATGCCGAATCGTGGCGCAAAGTCAGTCTTATTCGGGTACATGAGACCCTCCGGCATTCCGTTCTGACCACCAACAAACACACTCGGCACGCCATCCGGAGAAAATGTCAGATTGCTATTCGTGTACTTGATGTCCTTGAGCGCGCTCATGTACTCATAACGCACGCCATAGTCAATCGTCGTAGTCTTGGTCAGCCGAAAAGTATCCTGTGCGTAACCGTCCGCGTACCACTGCCGCAGGTTCATTTGAGGAACTCCCGCCTGGCGCTGCCGTACCGCTGGAAGTCCCAGCAGAAAGCTCGCCAGCGCCGATCCTGTTCCGTCGTTCGCTCCAATGTCGGTCGTGAAGCCATTGGTGAACTGGTAGTAGCCGCGGTTTTGAAAGAATCCCCACATTGGCCAGATATACCTCTGATACAGACCCCCAAACTTCAGGCTGTGTCGTCCTACCATCCAACTAACCGTATCTCGGCCCTCAATCAGGGTGTCCCACGCATGCATCGGTGTCGCTGCGTAGCTGTCGCCGATCGGTGAATATCCCTGCACGTTGAAGTAAGGCGCACCCCAAGCCCCCGGCCCGCCAAATCCCACTCCAGCAATTCCCAGAGATCCTGTTATGTCTGTCTTGTTCGCGCTCTCCGTCGTATGGTTCATGCTGAGTCGCGAAACCGCAACCGTGGCCACATTCAGCAGTCTCGGAGTAAAGACGTGGCTGTAAGACCCCAATCCCTGCTGCGAGAGATTGTCATGTACATAGCCAAAGCCTGGCAGGTTCTGGGGCATAAACCCATGCTCGCCGCCCGCACTGTACCGCGCGAAAACGGTGTTGCTAACGTTGAACTGGTGGTCCACTCGTGTGGTGCCCTGGTCGGTGTAATGCACCTCGTTCCGCACATCCAAATAATTATTGGAGTCGTTGCCGGAACCCACCACCGTGGGCTGGCCCATCATCGTCATGCCTCCGCCCATGCCCATCATCAAGTTCGGCTGCGGCGCGTACATCGTCAGCATTTTGACCGCGACCGCACTCAAACGACTCGAGGGAATCACATTGTTGGGGAACGGTTGCCGGGTGAATTGCGGATTCTGCTGGCTCACCGGAAGACCTGGGTTGTAGTTGGGATTTGCCACCGTGGTTGCCGGGTCGTAGATCGTCACGCCGCTCATGCTGAAATCACCAGTCACTTCGTCTGGAGTGGGTACGGTATCCGTCATTGAATCGGCCTGGACATGGCGTAGCCCTTCGTAGTTCAAGAAGAAGAACACCTTTTTTCCAGGGAGAGCACCGCTCAGCGATCCGCCGAAGTCGTTTTGCACCAGATGATTTGTTCCGCCCATCTCGTTGAAAGAGTGTGCGTCGAACGCCCCATTACGCAGAAATTCAAACGCCGTCCCATGGAGGCGATCTCCTCCCGATCGGGTCACAATGTTCACTTGTCCGCCACCGGCACCGCCCATCTCCGCTGAGTAACTGCCTATCTGGACTTGAAATTCCTGGACGGCATCCGGGGAGGCGCTGAAATTCTGCGTGTTGAAGGTAGGATCCGTGTTTGTCGCCCCGTCGAGCAGGAAGTAGTTCGCGTTGGGGCGGTTGCCGCCGACACTAATTGCAGACCTCTGCCCGGGCCGCCAGTACAGCGGATTCATGTCCCCAGATTGGGCCCCATGGCTCATGTGTGCTCCGGGAACCGTGAGCATCAGGTCCACAAGCATTCTTCCATTCAACGGCAACTGGGCCACCGCCCGCTGGTCGACTACCTCTCCCACACTTGCGTCCGCTGTCTTCAGCAATTCGGCGGATGCAACCGCCGTCACAGTCTGAGTGTCCGGGCCCACCGTCAGCGTCAAGTCCAGCGACACTTGCTGGCCAACCTCCAATTGCAATGACCTTCGGGCGGCCGCAAATCCTGCGCCTTCCGCCTTCACCAAGTAGGTTCCGGGCTGCAACCCACCAGCCTCGTAGACACCCTGCCCATTGGCCATCACAACCCGGGAAACGCCAGTCTTCACTGCTGTCAGCGTCACTTGCGCACGGGGTATCACAAGATGCTGAGGGTCGGTTACCACTCCGCTCAATGTCGCATAGTTTGTTTGCGCGTTGAGATGAGTCGCAAAAAATAGCGCACAGATGGTACTAACGAGCAGTGGAATTTTCACAAGGCCTCCTGAAAATCTTGACAAGCGTTCCTCCGTCATCGGGAATATCCCGAGGATCACAAAGATTGTGAATAGGGCCTAGGTTGCGGAAATATAATCGGCAAAAAGTCTATTGGGACCAAACGATCCTAATGACTCGGCGCTAGATTTGTCATCGATAGGAAGAGCTACTTCCACATCCACCTTTTGGTGGATTCACAATTGGGACTTGACTTCATAAGGATGGGAGCATTCACCAGAAGCAGATCTAAACTTCGACCTGCGAGGGAGGTAAGTGAAGGGAGGACTAACTTTACTCTTCGAGGCTGTACGGCATCATGAACCGGCCCACCTGGATGATCTTCCGTTCTCCCGGCGGGAAGATGCGGAAGGACTCGATCCGCTGCATCGGAGGCAGCGGATAGGCGGTGACCTGACCCTTCTCAATACCGGTAGCTGCATCAAAAATGCGCACCAGCAGCCCGTCTTTGCCACGCGTCCAACCCACCACGTAGGAGCCTGGAGCGAGCTGCAACTCACCACCGATGCGAATAGGACGTTGCGCCAGCAGAAAATGGGAGTATTTACCGTCGGCGGAGTATCCGGCGGTGACCAGAACCACAGCGGCGATCACATTGTCGTGATCGTCGATTATGCCGGTTGCGGTTCGCATCTCCGTTTCGATGCGTTCCTTCTCGACGGTTGCCCGGGTAGGGAGGTGAGCTTCCAATTCAGCAGAAGAGGCTGCTCGCCATGTGCGCTTCGACTGGGCTTCAACCGTTGATATATGGCTCGCAAGACACATCATGCTGATAGCGAAGACGCCAATGCCGAGGGTATGCCTTCGAATTGCTGGTCGAACATCCACGCACGCCATGTAACCTCTCATGCTCATCATTGCAGATGGACGAATCCACGTTGCAGAGCGACGGTCGCGGCATGGGTCCGGTCGGCCACGCCGAGTTTTCCAAGCAGGCTATTAACGTGTGACTTCACCGTCGCCTCAGAAATCTTCAGATCCATTGCTATCTCTTTATTCGCTCTTCCCGCCACGATGCGTTCCAACACGGCCAGTTCTCGCGCGGTGAGGGATTGCCCACCGAGTCGCATCGCGAGCTTTTCCGCAACTTCAGGTGGAATGCTCGACCTTCCCTGGTGGACCAGATGGATTGCAGCCACGAGTTCTTCTAACGGCATACCCTTGAGCAGGTACCCGCGCGCTCCGGCCTCCAATGCGCGGAATATGTCTTCGTCGCCGTCGAATGTGGTGAGCACGATTACGCGCGCCTGCGGAAACTCGTGACGAATTTTTCGCAAGGCTTCCACACCACTCAACTTCGGCATGCGGAGATCCATCAGTGTCACGTCGGGGCGGAGCGCGCCGAACATCGCTACAGCCTCAAGGCCATCACTCACGGAGCCTACTACTTCAAGATCATCCGTCGCTGAAAGAAGTGCGACAAGGCCTTGTCGAACGACCTGGTGGTCTTCGACGATCAAGATCCTAATGGGTGGGGGCATGGCCTGGCCTGTCTGCGGAGGGGATGGGTACTGACAAACGCACTTTGGTTCCCTGCCCCGGCGCGCTTTCTATATCAAGTTCGCTTCCGAGGATCGAGGCCCGCTCGCGCATCCCCTTTAGCCCATAACGACCCTCAGGCGCTAAAGCACGGTCCACCACAAAGCCACGGCCGCTGTCGTGAATCTCGAGCACAAGCATGTCGCTACTATAGCGTAAATCCACTGTTCCTTCGCTGGCTTCGGCATGACGCTTAATGTTTGAGAGAGCCTCCTGTGCGATGCGGAGAACCTCGCTTTCCAACCCCGTCGCCAGAGGGCGGAAGACCCCAGAGATTTGAAGACGGAGATACAGCCCTTCCATTGTGTAGCGTTTAACCAGATGCGCTAGCCGAGTCGGCAAGCTATCCGCGGCTGTGTTGGCGCGTAAAGCCCAGATGCTGCGCCGGGCCTCCGCTAAGCCTTCAACGACGAGTTTGCGGGTTTGATCCACCTGTTCAACCGCGGCCTTAACCTTTGCCTGGCCGAGCAATTGGCCAACGATATCGAGTTGAATCGAAACCCCGACAAAGTCCTGCGCCAAGGTGTCGTGAATCTCGCGGGCTATGCGATTGCGCTCTTGCAGAACTGCATTAAATTGGAACCGCAGGCGTCCTAGATGAAGTTGGTATCCTGCCGAGAAAGTGGCAGCAGCGGCCAGAAGCAGCAGAACGAAAAACCACCAGCGTTGATAAAACGGGGGAATGATACGGAAACGAAGTTCGGCTCCCAACGGACTCCAGACACCATCATCATTACTCGCCTGAACCCGGAAACGGTAGCTCCGCGGAGGCAGGTTGGTGTAGGTTGCAGACCTCCGGCTTCCAGCTTCTGTCCAGGCGTGATCAAATCCCTCAAGCAAATAGCGGTAGCGTACCTTTGCGGGAATTCTGTAGCTCAACCCCGCATACTCGATTGTGAATCGTTTATGACCGTAGGGTATCTGCAGCATGTCCCCAGTGAAGGGGGTGGCTGTCTCGTCGATAATAAAGCTCTGCACAACAACAGGGGGCGGCGTGAAGTTAAAGTCGAGCTGCTGAGCGTCGGCAACGGCAATGCCTCTTCGTGTCGAAAACCATTCCTCCCCAGCAGAGGTTTGCCACAATGCCGGCGATGCGCCGGCGACAATTTCTTCACTGGGCAAGCCATCTGCTAATCCGTACCGGGCAACGGCAAATCCGCAGGCAGACGAATCCATCGTGCACTGCTTCAGATTTTCCCTGGAAACGCGGTCGACCTCTCGAACCGCCCGCAGCCAAAGAAAGCCTCTGCTATCCACGGTGATTCCACTAATTTCACTAAAGAGACCTGGGTCGCCGACCACTTGGAAACGATCGCCAACAAGACGACTGAGACCACCATCTTTGGTGGCAATCCAAAGAATACCGTCGTCATCCTGTGCCATGGCAGTAACGATCAGTCGCGGCAGGCCGTCGCGGGTGGTGTAGGTTCGAATGCTGCCATCCAAATGCAGACAGGAGAGGCCACCGGAGGTTCCAATCCAGAGTGCAGATGGTGCGCTCCCCGCCGTCCCTTTTGCGGTAGTACGCAGCAAGGAGCCAACTAAGTCGCCGCCGAGCCCCTCCGCGAGGGTGAGCGTGTCTACTCGAATTCCCTGAAGATGTGCAAGACCGCGACGTGTGCCGATCCAGAGTGTGCCGTCGTTATCCGTCAGCAGTGACCGCACAAAATCGTCCGGAAGTCCCTCGGCTGACGTGATCCTGCGAACTGCAAGTGTCGGGTCAATATGATTCAGACCGTCGGGCGTTCCCACCCACAGGCCACCGTTCGTTCCGGGAGCCAGCGAAAGGATGACCGGACTCGTGAGTCTGTTCGACGGAATGGGCTCGTCGACGGCGTCATTGCGAATGCGTCTCAGACCGTTTTCCCGTGTGCCCACCCAGATGGCTCCATCGGTGGCTTGCACCACAGCAGTCAGGGATTCACCTGAAAGGGCGGGGAGGCTGCGAAACTTCAGGCGCCGCAACACGTGCAGGCCGGATGCATCGGTACCGATCCAATGATTGCCTTCCGCGTCCTCCAGCGAATCGAGTACGGCGGTTCCGTCGAGCGCCGGTAGCCGTGTAACCAAGGGTGACGCCGCAGTCAGCAGAAAAAGACCGCTATTCGTTCCCACCCAAGCGCTTCCTTGACGATCCACTGACAATGAATCTACGCGCAGTGCGGGGAGTTCCCGCCCCAACTTCCAATCGCGTTGGCCCTTGCTTGATGTCATCGCAACGCCGTTCGCAGAAAGCACCCATACTGCGCCGTCGACGGCTTCGGCTATTCCAATCACCGGCCCAAAGCCTTGCACGGTAGGGAGGACTACTGAATGCGCGCTGCCCTGCTCATACAGGAAAACTTCGCTCTCTGCGATGAGCCAGGCTCCGCCGTCGCGAGAGGCTTCGATTGCCAACACATGAGGTATCGGCAGAACTAGCGGCCGGAAGCCATCATTACCCCCTTGCGCGAGCCCTGCCGAGGTTAGCACGAGGATAGTTCCATCTCGCGTTGTCACGAGTCCCAAAATGGAAGTGGATGGCAACCCATCTCCAGTGCCAAAGCGCCGCAGTGTCCCGTCGTGAATACGGACTAGCCCGTCAGCGGTCCCAGCCCAGATTGCCCCCGCTCGGTCTTCGGCTAAGCAGCAGACATCATCGCTAGCGAAGGCATGATCATTCCCGTGGGCGAATGTCCGAAACGCAACACCATCAAACCGTGCTACACCGCCTTCTGTGGCAAGCCAGATGTACCCATCCCGCGATTGCACGATTCGATGGACGCTGCTCTGGGGTAAGCCTTCTTCCGTAGACCATGCTTGATGGCGAAGTGTGCGAAGATCCTCAGCGGACGAGAAAAGCGAAGTCCAGAAAAGGAGGACGAGGATACTGATGTAGTAGGCCTCTAGCGAGAGTCCACTGCTGCGCCGGCAAGAGTCATCTGGCCTGGCCCGACGTCGCGCTATATCAATGGAACAACGCCTGTAGTCCATCAAATCTTTCCAGCTCTTATAGATCAGGAGAGTAACATCCCGCTCTCTTTCACGCTCGCGGCACACGCGCCATCGTCGAGGTGCATGGCGATCTTATTTTAAGTTTAAGCGACCGCGGAACTGCAGGGAATCCTGTTGGGTCTGATGAGGACCTTGGCAAGCCGCGCAGCCGAGGGCGCTATCGTCGTATCATGGGCGGCTGAGGTGCTACCAATGCAAATCCATGGAGTAGATCGGCGTTCGTTCTTGAAGACAATCGGGTCTGCAAGCCTATCCACCGCGTTGCCGATCGAGGCTTTTGGAGTTTCGCCGTACGGTAGCAGCATTGTGGAAGAGATTGCCCGGCCAGGCCAAGTTGGGGACGCCAAGCCGGCGTACTCCGTGCGGTTCGCCGTGGCCGGTATGAGCCACGATCATATTTACGGCATGGTCAACGCGATGATTCGCGGCGGAGGAGTTTTGGTGAGCGCGTACGCCGCCGAGCCTGAACGCGGAGCTGCATTTCTCAAGCAGTATCCCCAGGCCAAGGCAGCCAAATCGGAGGAAGAGATTTTGAACGACAGCTCGATTCAGCTTGTCCTAAGCTCGGCGATACCGAATCAACGTGCTCCGCTTGGGATCCGCGTTATGCGTCACGGTAAGGACTATCTAAGCGATAAGCCCGCGGTGACGACGCTGGAGCAATTGGCAGAAGTTCGCAAAACCATAGCGGAGACCAAGAAAATTTTTGCCATCATGTATAGCGAGCGCCTCGAGGTCAAAGCTGCAGTCAAAGCAGGAGAACTCGTGCAGGCCGGCGCGATTGGCAAGGTGATCCAGACAATCAACATTGCACCGCACCAGGTCTTCCAAACTGGCGGGACTGCGGGAGGCGGGTCAGGCCGGCCGCAGTGGTTCTGGGAACCGGAGAAGTATGGCGGAATTCTTACCGACATCGGGTCGCATCAGGTAGACCAGTTTCTGTTCTATACCGGGTCCACTACGGCTGAAGTCGTGGCTTCGCAGGTAGCTAATTTGAGGCACAAAGACCATCCCAAATTTCAGGACTTTGGCGACATGATGCTGCGTGGAAATGCTGGTTTCGGCTATGTGCGGCTGGACTGGTTTACGCCACACGGATTGGGAACCTGGGGAGATGGGCGGCTATTCATCCTGGGCACGGATGGTTATATGGAGCTTCGGAAATATGCTGACATAACCGGACATAAGGGCGGCAACCATCTGTTTGTGGTCGATGCAAAAGAGGCTCGATACATCGACTGCAACAATCTGACCCTGCCATTTGGGCCGCAATTTGTCTCGGATGTCGTAAACCGTACACACATAGCGCAGGATCAGGCGCAGTGCCTGCTTGCGGCGGAGCTAGTGATTCGCGCACAGCAGGGCGCAACCCACGCCAGCATTCAGGGGTGAAGGTATGAAGAAGCAAGTTGAGGTCTCGCGACGCAATTTCCTGAGAACGTCTTTGGGAGCAGCGGCAGCGGTAGGTTTTCCAACCATCGTGCCGGCGTCGGTGTTTGGGCAGATGGCTCCAAGTAACCGAATCAACGCCAGCGCGATCGGCGTTAAACGCATCTCGCGGGTCCACGATCTGCCGGCATCTGGCAGTACGACGATGCCCGTATTATGGCTGTGTGTGACTTGGACGCGAACAGAGTTTAGTCCGGCAAATCATTGATCATTGGTATACGCGAAGAAGACCGGCAAGCCGTACGATGGTGTGCTCGGCTATCACAACTACCACGATCTGCTCGCAAGCAAAGACATCGACGCGGTCGTCATCAGCACGCCGGATCATCAGCATGCAATTGTTGCAGCGGCAGCGGTGCGCGCAGGAAGAGACGTGTACCAGCAGAAGCCACCCTCGTTGACGATCGCCGAAGGGAGATACCTCAGCAATGCTGTTCAGGCTTCGGGGCGGATACTGCAGGTCGGCAGTCAGCAGTCATCATGTGGACAACGCTCACCGGGCTATGAACACGGAATACTCCGGTCCGGTACAGGTGTGGGGCACGGCGGAATTCCCGACGAACGGACTATGGGACGTTCACGGCAAATTTCTGACGCATGCCATCTATGCGAACGGTGCGACCACGGATATCTTGGGAGACTTCCCCAACGGCATCAAGTTCTATGGAAGCAAAGGATGGGTGTTCGCCTCGCGCGGCACCGAGACGGTAACCGCAAGCGATCCTGCAGCAAAGCTGAAAGGCGCAACCGCCCTGGCAGCAGAGGAGAACCGCTTTATTAATGGGCAGATACTCGCCGTCGAAGGCGGCTATCTTGCCAGTGGCGTAAACTTTCAGTTCACCTATGAAGATTACCGGTGCACGTCTGGTCGTCTGTTCCCCCGATCGAAACTTTGTAACGTTGAAGATCGAGACCGATCAAGGAATCTACGGGCTTGGTGATGCGACCCTAAATGGCCGAGAACTCGCCGTCGAGAGCTATCTTGCCGAACATGTTCTCCCCTGTCTGATTGGGCGCGATCCATTCCAGACGGAAGATATATGGCAGTATCTTTATCGCGGTGCCTACTGGCGGGGTGGTCCCGTCACCATGACTGCGATCGGCGCCGTAGACGTGGCGCTCTGGGATATCAAGGGCAAGGCGCTGAACACGCCCGTTTATCACCTTCTCGGAGGCAGTAGCCGCGAAGGTGTCTTGGTCTACACACATGCGAACGGCGCCGATATTTCCGAGACTCTCGACTCCGTGCGGAAGCACATAGATGAGGGCTACCTGGCAGTGCGCGCGCAGAGCGGTGTGCCCGGAGTCGCTTCAAGTTACGGCGTGTCCAAATCCGGCAAGCCTTATGAACCCGCCCAACGTGGCTTGCCATCGGAGAGCCTGTGGTCAACCGAAAAATACCTTAACTTCGTCCCGACCCTCTTCGAAAAGCTTCGCGTGGAACTGGGCCCCGAGGTCCGTCTACTGCACGATTGCCACCACCGCCTGACCCCGATCGAAGGCGCGCGGCTGGGCAAATCCCTGGAACCATACCATCTCTTCTGGATGGAAGATCCGTGTCCAGCGGAGCTACAGGAGGGATTCGAGTTGATCCGGCAACATACGACTACGCCGATCGCGACTGGCGAGATCTTCAACACGGTGTGGGATGCCCACGACCTGATTCGCAACCAGTGGATCGATTACATCCGCATGGCGATTGTCCATGGTGGAGGCATAACCCATGCGAAGAAGACAGCCGACTTTGCCGCGCTCTATCACGTACGTACTGGCTTCCATGGAGCGACCGACCTGTCTCCGGTGTCGATGGCGGCAGCACTTCATGTGGGGATGGCAATTCACAATTTCGGCATTCAAGAGCATATGCCCCACAGTGCGCTTACGAATGAAGTCTTTCCGCACGGGTATAGCTTCGTGAATGGATATATGCATCCGGGCGACGGGGCCGGACTTGGCGTGAACATCGACGAGGTACTGGCGGCCAAGCACCCCTATCAGCGGGCGTATCTGCCAATCGCGCGCAAGCTCGACGGGACGCTCACGGACTGGTAGAAATCATCGTGACAGAGGTTAGGTCATACGGGGTGCGCTTGGAAGAGTGACCCTCGCCGCTATGTACTCAATACGGCCACGCGTCGTCCCGCACCCTTTACGAGGGACTTTTTCTTCGCTGGAACCGCTCGCCGGGGCATACGCTTGGCTCCAGTTGCCTCGCCATTGCTCGACCGGCGCTGCAGTACGAGTATCGCGGCACCACGCAGACGATCGACCTCGGCCTCATGCGTTGGTATAAACCTCGGCTTCCAACCAGACAGGATGGATTGCGCAAACGCGTTCTCGATCACCGGCGCCAAACGCCCCCAGGCCGCAACAATGTCGCCGGCGATGAGAATTACCTCTGGAGCAAGCGCCGCCGTGATGACCCGCAATCCCTGGCCGATGTATTCCGCCTGCTTCGTCAAAGCTGCAATCGCCTTTGCATCTTCTTCACTCGCTAACCTCAGCAGGTCTTCGATGGCCCGCGCCATCACTTGGGGCTTGCTCTCCGCGTAATACCTTAGCGCAGCGTTTAAGGACGCAAATACCTCCCAGCATCCGCGCGCTCCACACCCACAAAGAGGCCTGTTTGTATCGAGGCAGATATGGCCAAATTCGCCAGCCATTCCGCAATTTCCGTAGAGAAGCTGGCCATTGCAAAGGATGCCTGTCCCAACGCCCTCGGAGATGGTGACCAGCACCGCGTTGCGGACGCCATCTATGCCACCGAACCATGTTTCCGCCAGCAGGCAAGCGTTCGCCGCGTTGTCCATCTCCACGGCCATCCCGGGACCTTTTTCAAAGGCTTCCTTTATGTCGAAATCTGGCCATCCCAGATTCGGCGCAAACCGAAGTCGTCGAGTCGCTGAATCAACGCGGCCTGGCAGGGCGATACCAACGCCTTCAAACGAGCGCTGCGGGTGGTTTTGCTTCATCCGCAGCATGCTCTCGACGATCTTAGCAATCGTTTTTTCGGGATCTGAGGTCACCGAAATTTGCGCGCGAGACAGAAAACGTCCATTCAGGTCTACGATCGCCACCGTTGCTAGCTTTGGCCGTATGTCGGCCACCAGCATCACCAGATGCTCGTTCAACCCAACCATAGTTGAACGGCGTCCACGCGGAAAGGCGAGTCGTCCCGCCGTCTCTCACCCAACGCTCTTGAATGAGCTGATTGACAATTAGGGACACGGTGCTACGCTGCAGCCCCGAGAGGCGCGCAAGTTCCGCCCGTGAGATCGGCTGATTCGCCCGAATGATTTCCAGGATCACATCGCGATTAATGTGCCGGGCAATCTCACTGGACGCGAGGTGCGCGTACGCGAGATCGACTCTCTGCATCCCTCGAATCATTTTGTCTTATCCAACGTCGATCGTCTATCCCAACGCCAATGTCGCCGATGCTACACGATTTGTGAACGACAGATCACTATATAGAGGCTGCTCCATCTTCGAATCGACGCTCGCGGCGGCCTCGTATTAGCTGAAAACAATTACCGGCATTTGCCCACTTTGCAACCTTGTCGATGATCCACTTCCTAAGACACACACAGACTTCAGATATAGTCAGCATTTGGTTTCTGTACAAAACTATATTAGAAAGCTCAGTTGAGGTTTAAGGGTTCTGCCGCCACTTAGCTACTTTAGAGTCGCTAAACAAATGCCGCACCGATTGGGACTTAGCCCTACAAGCGGGCTACAGATAAAGAGTTTAAATTGATTTCCTCCATTTGCATTTGTCTCCATAGTCAGGCTAAATAGGGTTGTTCGAAACCTCGAACAAAGTGAAAAACAATGAAGATGTCCACGCAGCTGGTTCGAACTGTTTCGATAAGCGGTCTTAGGCTCATGGGAATCTTGCCCACCCTCGCGATCACGACCCTTCTCGCTATGAACCTGGGGGCGCAGGTTCCTGCGCACGTTCCTACGGCGGACACCGAGCGACGCGTGGCGGCATTGGTTGACAAGATGACCCTCGAAGAAAAGGTATCGCAGTTGCAAAATCATTCAGCCGCTATCCCGCGGTTAGACGTCCCCGAATACGACTGGTGGAGCGAGGGGCTCCATGGAGTTGCTCGTTCAGGCTATGCGACAGTGTTTCCTCAGGCGATTGGACTGGCAGCCACATGGGACGTTCCTTTGATTCGGCAGGTCGCGATGACAATCAGCACCGAGGCTCGCGCAAAGAATAACGAAGCGCTGCGCAAGGGTATCCACAGCATTTATTACGGGCTCGACTTCTGGTCGCCTAACATCAACATCTTTCGCGATCCGCGCTGGGGACGGGGCCAGGAAACGTATGGCGAAGATCCATTCCTAACAAGCCGCCTAGGTGTTTCGTTTGTGGAAGGGCTACAAGGCGACGATCCCACTTACTACAAAGTCGTTGCGACTCCAAAACACTTCGCGGTCCATTCGGGTCCTGAAAGCACCCGCCACACCGCAAACATTGACGCTTCTCCGCATGATCTTGAAGACACCTACCTACCAGCATTTCGAGCGACGATCACGGAAGCCAAGGCCGGCAGTGTAATGTGCGCGTACAACTCCATCGACGGGCAGCCTGCATGCGCGAATACGATGCTGCTACAGGACACATTGCGAAAATCCTGGGGCTTTAGTGGCTACGTGACCTCGGATTGTGCAGCCGTCACGGACATCTCCGCTGGCCACAAATATTCTTCCGACCTTGAGCACGCTTCAGTTGCCGCCATTCGTGCCGGCACAGACAACAGCTGCGGCAGGGAGTATGCGGTCCTCGTTAAAGCTGTAAAGGACGGCTTGATCAGCGAAAAGGAATTGGATGTCCCGTTGAAACGCCTGTTCACAGCGCGCTTTGAACTCGGTCTGTTCGATGATTCGGCAAAGGTGAAATACGCGCAGATTCCCTTCTCCGCAAATGACTCGCCCGAACATCGCAAACTGGCCCTGGACGTAGCCGGAAAGTCGATGGTCCTGCTCAAGAACGATGGCGTCCTCCCATTGAAAAAGTCGATTATGATTGCTGTGGTTGGGCCAAACGCCGCCAGCCTAGCTGCGATTGAGGGCAATTACAACGCCGTCCCGTCCGCGCCGGTACTTCCGCTGGCGGGGATGGAGGCGGTGTTTGGGGCCGCGAAAATCAAGTATGCGCAAGGTTCGCCCTATGTCAGCGAGCTGTCGCTGCCCGTTCCGCGCACCGCACTGCACCCAACCGCGGGCGACACTCACTTCGGCTTGAAAGGCGAATACTTCGATAACGTGAATTTTCAGGGTGCACCTTCGATGACACGGGTGGATCAGCAAGTTGAATTCGATTGGAACTCCGCCTCGCCTGACAAGGCTGTGGACGCATCGCATTTTGGCGTGCGTTGGACAGGCACAATCGAAGTGCCCGTCGCAGGCGACTATGAATTTAGCTTCACACTGGCACACTGCTATCCCTGCGGAGACGCGGAGGGAGTTAAGCTCTTGTTCGACGACAAGCCGCTCATCGATCAACCAGTAGCGGAGAGCGAGTCGCGGCGGAGCGATCTGAAACCGTTCACGCTGCACTTTGAAGACACCAGACCTCACGCAATCCGCATCGAGTACACGCACAAGGCGCGGCTGTTTGGCGCCGGGATCACGCTTAATTGGAAGCCTTCAATCGACTCGGAACGCGATGCAGCCGTAGCCGCAGCCAAGGGTGCGGATGTGGTCGTTGCGTTCGTTGGGCTTTCTCCCGAACTTGAAGGCGAAGAGATGCCAGTACACGTAGAAGGATTCGATGGCGGCGACCGTACTAGCATCGAACTGCCCGCCGTTCAGCAGAAAATGCTCGAAGCTGTGGCAGCGACCGGCAAGCCTCTGGTGATTGTGCTTATGAACGGCAGTGCGCTGGCAGTCGACTGGGCGAAGCAACATGCCAATGCGATATTAGAAGCCTGGTATCCCGGCGAAGAGGCTGGCACCGCGATTGCGAATTTGTTATCCGGCGCAATCAACCCGGCAGGCCGGCTACCAGTAACGTTTTACGCAGGGACCAAAGATCTTCCATCCTTCGACGATTATTCAATGAGCAATCGAACCTACCGCTATTTCCGCGGCACGCCGTTGTGGGGCTTCGGCTATGGGCTCAGTTACTCCACCTTCAAGTGGACAAATCTTAAGCTTTCAACCAAGACACTCGATGCGGGATCACCTCTGATTGTTGAAGCGGACGTAGAGAACGTCGCAGGTCCTACAGGCGATGCCGTGAGCGAACTCTATCTAACACCGCCGACTGCGCCTACGTCACCCCGGCACGCGCTCATCGGCTTTGAGAGAACTACGCTGGCTCCTCACACTAAGCAGCACGTCCGATTTATCGTCGATGCGCGTACTCTGAGCAACGTCGACGCGAGCGGCGTCCGCGCAGTACGGCCTGGAGATTACACCCTAAGTCTAGGCGGCTCGCAGCCTGCAGGTAGTTCGGACAAGTCCATAGCCGCGTCTTTCAGCATTCGCAACACCAAAGAGCTGCCCCGGTGAAACGGGGCAGTGGGAGTGGGGCGAGATTTTTAGCGTTGTTTTTTCCGTTGCTCGCATCTGGTTTCGTTGTAGGGCAAAATTCGTTAGACCCAGGCGAACCGGCGTGGCTTGCGTACCGTCCGGTGCACGCCGCTGCTGTTTTTCCGGGCGGCGTTCCTGACTCAGTCGTAGTACTTGGACACAGCCCACTCGAGGATTCGGCCTCTCGCGAACTTGCATTGGGATGGCGCGGTATGTTGCAGCGCGAACCCCGCATAATTACTGATGCAAACAGCGGCTTAAAGCGAGCTGTCATTATTGGAACCCAAACCGAAATTAAAGCCTGGCATCCCGGACCGAACGACCGTAAACCACTTGCTCCAGAGGCTTACAGCTTGTATCGCCTTGGCGACGATCTCGTCGTCGAAGGCGGTGGGCAACGGGGCGTCCTCTACGGAACGTTCGCCCTTCTCCGTCTGATCGCCGAAGAACATTCGCTCGCGATTCTGAGCGAGTCATCAAACCCCGGGTCGTCCGTTCGATGGACAAACGAATGGGACAACTCCGACGGATCGATCGAACGCGGCTATGCTGGACCTTCGATTTTCTTTGAAGGTGGAAAGGTTCGTGCGGATCTATCTCGCGCGGCGTCGTATGCCCGCCTGCTTAGTTCGATTGGCGTTAACGGCTGCACCATCAATAACGTCAATGCCAACATAAACCTGTTGAAGCCCGGAGGTCTGGCCGACATCGCGCGCATCGCCAACGTTTTTCGCCCTTACGGCGTACGGCTGTCCTTGTCCATCGATATGAGTAGCCCTCAGATCATCGGGGACCTCAAGACCTTCGATCCCTTGGACCTGCAGGTGGCGGCCTGGTGGGGAAATAAGGTGAACGAAATCTATCGCGTAATCCCGGACTTCGGCGGAGTAGTCATCAAGGCCGACTCTGAGGGACGTCCCGGCCCGTCGCAGTATGGCCGTACCCCCGCCGACGCCGCTAACGTTGTAGCACGCGCTTTGAAACCTCATGGCGGCCTGGTTCTCTATCGTGGATTCGTCTACGATCACCATCTTGACTGGCATGACATGAAAGCGGACCGCGCCCGGGCCGGCTACGATAATTTCCACGCGCTCGACGGCAAGTTCGACGATAATGTCGTCGTGCAGATCAAGCACGGACCCATCGACTTCCAGGTCCGCGAGCCGGTAAGCCCGCTCTTCGCCGCGCTCCCGCACACCAACGAAGCGGTCGAGCTACAGATCACGCAGGAGTATACAGGCCAGCAGCGGCACCTCGTCTATCTTGTTCCCATGTGGAAGGAAGCGCTTGATACCGATATGCGCTCTTCTCTCGCGACACCTCCTCTGCCGGTGAAGCAAATCATCAGCGGCCTCAGTGTTTCGCCGGAACACCACACTGTAGGAGGATTGATCGGTGTTGCAAATGTTGGCACCGATGGCTGGTTAGGTAGTCCACTCGCGCTCGCGAACCTGTATGGATTTGGGCGCCTTGCTTGGGACGCGAACCTCAGCGCGGCAGCTATCAGCGACGAGTGGACGCGCCTCAGCTTTGGAAACGATTCTGCGGTGCGCGCGGTCGTCAACAAATTGCAGATGGATTCATGGCACATCTATGAGAGCTACACCGGACCGCTAGGCTTGGGCACCCTTACAGACATCATCGGAGTCCACTTCGGTCCTGGTATCGAGTCCGCTGAGCGCAATGGCTGGGGACAGTGGATTCGCGCCGACCGCGACGGCGTGGGTATGGATCGCACCGTAGCTACGGGCTCAGGCTACATCGGCCAATACCCTTCTCCTCTCGCCGCGAAGTACGAATCGCTCACTACTTGTCCGGACGACCTTTTGCTGTTTATGCACCATGTTCCCTACACCTATCGCTTGCACTCTGGCGAAACAGTGATGCAGCACATCGACGACTCGCATTATTTGGGTGCGAAGGCCGCAGCAGCACAGGTGCCGGCGTGGGAATCGATTCGCGGCAAGGTGCCCGATGCCACTTATGACGAGGTCCTCAAGCGTTTGCAGTTTCAAGCGGGTCACGCCATCGTTTGGCGCGATGCCATCACGGAATGGTTCACGAAGATGTCAGGCATTCCTGACGCGAAAGATCGTGTCGGCCATTATCCGGGACGCATCGAAGCGGAGTTGATGCAGTTGGATGGTTACACTCCGACGGACGTAACCCCATGGGAGACAGCTTCGGGCGGACGGGCCGTGATTTGCAAGGTTCAGGAGTGTTCCGTCCAGACGGCATGGGATAAGGCCGATGGCCGGTATGACGTAACCGTGCAATATTTTGATCTCCTGCGTGGCAGGTCACGCTTCGGACTTTCAATCGCAGGTAAAGAAGTTGATCATTGGGTGGCAGACGACACTCTGCCCAGTGACAAACTAAACGGCCACACGTCAACCCGGCGAGTCATGCACGATGTAGAGGTATACCGAGGCGACGTGATCCGCGTGACCGGACGGCCTGATCTTACCGAGCAGGCGCCGTTGGACTATGTGGAGATTGTTCCAAGCCACGCGATGAGGCAACGCAGGGAGCATCGCGTGGTGTCCGGTCTTCGAACTTACGAACCTCAATTATAGAACTGGTTCGGACCAATCTATTTGGGTAGATTCTGCTTGCCCACGATGGAAAAAGCGACTGTGGATGAATTGCTCTGTCCACCAGGTTGTGAGCCGCCGACAGACAAGGTGTACTCGCCTGGCTGGATGACGCGCTTACCATCGACTCCGACTTCTCCTAGAGAACGGGCGTCAAGGTCGAAGCCAACCTTCGTGGACTGATTTGGTGCCAGATGGACACGCGTGAAGCCGGCGAGTGCCACGATGGGTGAGATCTCGGTGTGGGGCTGGGTGAGATAAAGTTCGACGACTTCATCGCCAGCGATCTTGCCGGTGTTTTTCACTTCAGCGTCGACATGAATCGGGTCGCCGGCTTTGAAGCTGTCTGAGGTGAGTCGTATAGGACTGTAAGTGAAGGTCGTGTAGCTAAGACCATAGCCGAAGGCGAAAAGCGGCTTCTCAGTGAGATAGCGATACGTGCGGCCCTTCATCGCGTAGTCCTCAAACGGTGGGATCTGCGAGAGAGAGCGGTAAAAGGTGATTGGTAGGCGGCCAGCGGGGTTGTTGTCGCCTGCGAGGGTTTCGGCAATTGCGGTTCCACCCTCTTCTCCCGGATACCAGGCTTCTAAAATCGCGCTGGCGTGCTCCGCAGCGTAGTTGGCCGCAAGAGCGGAGCCGTTCTCAAGGACGACGATGACGGGTTTACCCGTGGCAGTCAACGCCTTGAGCAAATCTTCCTGCACAGCCGGTAAATCGATGGCCGTACGATCACCGCCGGAGAAGCCCTCCAACTTGATCGGCATCTCTTCGCCTTCCAAAGAGGGAGAAAGCCCGAGACAAGCCACGATCACATCGGCCTGGCGTGCCTCTGCCGCCGCCTGATCGCGCAGCACCTGAGCGGGCGCCTTCCACGTAAGATCAATTCCGGCACTGCCCGTTCCGTGAAGATATTCGAGGCGGATGGCATGAGGTTGAGAATCGCTAAAGTGTATTGGCGATTCAAGTACTGAACCTCGCTCGCCTGTTTTCGCGGTGGTACTTTGAAGCAAAAGCTTGTCGTCGACATACAGTCGAAATATTTCCGCATTTTCGCAGGCGTAGCAGTAATTGATGTGGACGCCAAGTTTGTAATCGCCTGCGGCCGGAGGCGTGAAGGTGCCGCTCCATCGGACAGAGTAGTTGTTTCGCTGCAGACCGCTCAGGGGAACAACCTTATCCCAATTGAAGTTGATTCGACGATCGACACGCGTGAGCACAGGCGTACCGCTGAGATCCTTGGAGTCGAAGTATTCGCCCTTCAGGCCATACTCACTGCTGTTGCTGGAAGGATGCAGCGCGGTATGCTCAATCGGCATGGCAAAGCCTTCCGCGAGGCTTGATCCCATTGCGTAGACCACATGTGCAGAGTTGAACCTCTTCTCGATGCCATCAAGCGGGTATACAGGACTTGGTGGCGGACC